>NZ_JAUTYS010000008.1:0-209875 GCF_041982285.1 Pantoea sp. ANP04
GTCGTTAGCTCAGTTGGTAGAGCAGTTGACTTTTAATCAATTGGTCGCAGGTTCGAATCCTGCACGACCCACCAATTCAGAATAAAGCGCCTTTTGGGCGCTTTTTTCGTTTCCGGGGTACGGACGTGACCGTGCGGGATGAGAACCTGCTGCAGGTTCGACTGAATCGCTGGCGATTCAGGCTGATGCGTTAGCATCACCCGGAGGGCGAGGCCCACGATGGGCCGAGGCTATCCTGCACGACCCACCAATTCAGAATAAAGCGCCTTTTGGGCGCTTTTTTCGTTTCCGGGGCACGGACGTGACCGTGCGGGATGAGAACCTGCTGCAGGTTCGACTGAATCGCTGGCGATTCAGATTACGGACAAACTCAAATCAGGGCGCATCTTGCAGCGATGAATAGCTCAACTAGCAGGGAACAGGGTCAGAGGAGGAAAGCGTCCCGCGCCATGGACAAAAACGCCGGGAGCGTTTTTGAACAACGCAGAGCGTTGGCCCGGCAACGGGCGCACCTCAGGGATGAGGTAAGTAATCGCGCGGGCCGAGCGAGCCATGGATGGCGGTTTTAGCGTCTTTCCGAACTGACCCTGTTTCCTGCGCTGGCTCGCTCTCACTGCCATCAGTCCAGACTTTGTCGACAATCTGAAGGCCTGTAAGGCGCTTTTTTCGTTTCTGCTGTTTAGACATTGGCTTGTAGATAAGCTCCCTTCTTTTCCAAACCTTAACAATCTCCGCGCTAAAGTCGTTTCACAGCGTGCCGATAACGTATGTGACGACTTACAGGGAGAAAATGATGTCCTCAATTTCCGGAATTTTAAGCAGTGCGGTCAGTAGCGGTGACAGCGGCGGCAGTGTTGCCTCTCAGGTCGCAGCCCTGAATAAACAGATTCAGAATGTCTTAACGCAGGTCAAAGAGCTGGCCGACAACAAAGAGCTGACTGACGAACAGAAAGCTGAAATGCAGCAGATGTATCAGTCACAGCTCACCATGCTGCAGGCACAGATTGCGCAGCTGGAGCAGAAGCAGGCGGAGCAGGATCAGCCAAAAAGTGACAGCACGCCTGTCAGTGCGAACAAAGCAGACGGCATTAACCGCCCTACCGACACCAATAAAGTGGACGTCTATATCTAAAACGCGGGGCTGGCTTCGCGTTGTTGCGCCAGCAGCGCTGCCTGCTGGCGCACCTCCTGCCAGATCGCTTCGGCAGCAGGCGTCAGCGAGCGGTTTTTACGTTTGATCAGCGTCAGGCTGCGATTAATTTCCGGATAAAGACGACGCACACTAAGGTCACGATCGGCCGGTAACGGTAAGGCCAGCGCGGGCAGAATACTGATGCCGATCCCCACTTCTACCATCGGAAACAGCGTAGCGGGATGGCCAATTTCCTGCACCACTTGCGCCCTGATGTTCTGCTGCTGCATCGCCGCATCAATCAGTACCCGACTGCCGGACGCGTAATCCTGCAGCACCATGGTGCGACCATCCAGCATCGACCATTCAGCCCTTTCCACCTGCGCCAGCGGATCATCATCGCGGCACAACAGCAGGAAAGGCTCATCCAGAATCGCGATGCTATCAAAATCACTGTCGCTGAGCGGCCCAATCACAATCCCGAAGTCGACCTCGGCGTTACGCACACTTTGCAGCACCCACTGCTGAGCGCGATCGTGCAGTATCACTTTGATATCGGGAAAGTGCTGCTGACTGGCAGCCAGACATTGCGGCATAAGATGCGCAGAGATGGTCTGGCTGGCTGCCACTCTGACGGTGCCACTGCGCTGCTCCCCAAAACTGCGGATATCCAGCAGCGTCGTATGAATCTCCTCCAGCAGGCGCTCCATCCGTGACGCCAGCTGCTTGCCTGCCTCGGTCAGCATCACCTCACGCGTGGTGCGATCCAGCAGCCGGACGCCGGTTTCCGCTTCCAGCTCTTTAATACTGTGGCTGACTGCGGACTGACTCAGACCTATCGCCTGCCCCGCCTGACTGAAACCACCGTAGTGTGCCACTGCAATAAAAGTCCGAAGCTGACGCAGGGTATAATTCATCGATTATGCTCATAGATTAATTCAATAAATCAATTTTATTTCTAAAACCAATTCACGCACAATCGCGCTATTGAAAAATTTACCGGATTTTAACAATGGGCTTTTTAAAACTCGATCCGATGATGGTCAAACTCATCATCACCGTGCTGCTGGCGTCGTTCCTGCCAGCGAAAGGGATCTACGTCGATGTCTTCAGCTACCTCGCGACGGCAGCGATAGCACTGTTATTCTTTATGCACGGTGCCAAACTTTCGCGTGAAAAAATCATCGCAGGCAGCAGCCACTGGCAGCTGCATCTGTGGATTATGTTCAGCACCTTTGTGTTGTTTCCCGCGCTGGGTCTGCTGCTGGTCTGGTGGCATCCGGTTGATGTCGGTCCGGAAATTTATACCGGCTTTATCTACCTCTGTATCCTGCCAGCCACCGTTCAGTCCGCTATCGCGTTTACCTCTATGGCAGGCGGTAACGTTGCAGCAGCGGTGTGCAGCGCCTCGGCATCAAGCCTGCTGGGTGTATTTATTTCGCCGTTGCTGGTGAACCTGGTGATGGATATACACAGCAGCGCGCCCAGCGACGGTCTGGAGCAGATCGGTAAAATTATGCTGCAACTCATGGTGCCATTCATTCTGGGCCACCTCTCTCGTCGCTGGATCGGTGGCTGGGTTGAGAAACATCGCAGCCTGATTGGCAAAACTGACCAGACCTCGATTTTGCTGGTCGTTTATTCCGCCTTCAGTGAAGCCGTGGTGAATGGCATCTGGCATCGCGTTGGCTTGACTACGCTGCTGTGGATTGTGGCAGGTTCAATCATCCTGCTGACCGCCGTGCTGATTATCAACCTGCTGGCCTCGCGCCTGTTCCGCTTTAAACGTGCCGACGAGATTGTGGTGCTGTTTTGTGGCTCGAAGAAGAGTCTGGCGAACGGGGTGCCCATGGCGAATATTCTGTTCCCGGCCAGCACCGTGGGGATTATCGTGCTGCCGCTGATGATTTTCCATCAGGTTCAGCTGATGGTCTGCTCGTTTATTGCCGGCCGTTACAAGAAGACCAATGAGAAACAGCAACAGCAGACGCTGAAGGTTAAAGATTCGGTGATGGAGTCACAGAAGTAGAACAGGTGCCCGCCTGCGCGGGCACAGTTACTTGCGGGTCTGGAGCGGTTTAACTAATCCCTCCAGACCTTCAATTTTTATTGTCAGAGTCAACTGCATCAAATCCCCCAACAGCCCCGACGGGAAGTCGCCACTGCGGGCAAACCACAGCAGATAAGGCTCAGGCAGATCGATCAGCATCCGCCCTTTATATTTCCCAAACGGCATCGGCGTATTGGCTATCGCCACCAGCTGATGTTCATCCATCTCAGGCCCCCAGCAGTCGAATCATTTCCGCTTCATCAATTACCTCTATGCCCAGTTCCTGGGCTTTCGCCAGCTTGGAACCGGCAGCTTCGCCGGCAATCAGCAGATCGGTTTTCTTCGATACGCTGCCGCTGACTTTTGCGCCCAGTGCGACGAGCCGCGCTTTGGCATCATCACGGTTCATCTGCGACAGCGAGCCGGTCAGCACCACCGTTTTCCCCGCGAACGGACTGTCGATCTCTTCGGCTTTCACCACCACCACCTGCGGCCAGTGAATGCCGATCTCGTCGGTCAGCTGACGGATAACCTCACGGTTGCTCTCCTCTTCCATGAAGTTGCGAACGTGTGTGGCAACAACTTTGCCCACATCCGGTACCGCAATGAGCGCCTCAAGATCGGCATCCATCACCTTCTGCAGCTCACCAAAATGGTTAGCCAGATTAGCGGCGGTAGCTTCACCCACTTCACGAATGCCCAGCGCATAGAGGAAGCGTGCCAGCGTGGTCGACTTCGCTTTCTCCAGCGCATCTACAACGTTTTGCGCTGATTTCGGCCCCATGCGATCCAGTCCGGTCAGCTTGCCCGCCGTGAGACGGAACAGATCGGCTGGCGTACTGACGTACTCTTTCTCCACCAGCTGGTCGATAATCTTATCGCCCATGCCATCCACATCCAGCGCCCGACGTGAGACAAAATGCTTCAGTGCCTCTTTGCGCTGTGCGCCGCAGATCAAGCCGCCGGTGCAGCGCGTGACTGATTCGCCTTCAACCCGTTCAACCTCAGAACCGCAGACCGGACAATGGGCAGGAAATACCACCTCCCGCGTCTCTTCAGGTCGCTCCGCGATAACCACGTTGACGACCTGCGGAATCACATCGCCGGCGCGGCGAATCACAACTCGATCACCGATGCGTAAACCCAGCCGTTCGATTTCGTCTGCATTATGCAGTGTGGCATTGCTGACGATAACGCCTGCGACCTGCACCGGCTCCAGGCGAGCTACTGGCGTGATAGCGCCTGTGCGGCCAACCTGAAATTCGACGTCGCGCACCCAGGTCAGCTGTTCCTGTGCCGGGAACTTAAAAGCAATCGCCCAGCGCGGCGCTCGCGCCACAAAGCCCAGCTGCTCCTGCAGCGCCTGTGAATCGACTTTGATTACGACACCATCGATATCAAAACCCAGGTTCGGACGTTGTTGCTCAATTTCCCGATAGAACGCCAGGGCTTCCTCCGCATTATGCACCCGCTTAATGCGGTCGCTGACCGGCAGGCCCCAGGCTTTAAACTGTTGCAGGCGCTCCATGTGGCTGTGTGGCATCTCACCGCCTTCCAGCAGGCCAAAACCGTAGCAGAAAAACGTCAGCGGACGTTTGGCGGTAATGCGTGGATCAAGCTGACGCAGGGAACCTGCTGCTGCATTACGCGGGTTAGCAAAAACTTTGCCGTCTGTGCGTCGCGCTTCTTCATTAAGCTTCTCGAAGCCGCGCTGCGTCATAAACACCTCGCCGCGCACTTCCAGCCGGGCCGGGATGTTGTCGCCCTTCAGCCGCAGCGGGATAGCGCGAATGGTCCGGACGTTGGCGGTAATGTTCTCACCGGTCGTGCCGTCACCGCGCGTCGCGGCCTGAACCAGCAGGCCATTTTCATACATCAGGCTGACCGCAGCGCCATCGAGCTTGAGTTCACAGCAGTAAGTAATGTCCTCACTGTTTTTCAGCCGATCCTGTACCCGCTTGTTGAAAGCCATAAATGTGGCTTCATCAAACGCGTTGTCCAGCGACAGCATCGGCACTTCATGGCGAACCTGCTCAAATACCGTCAGCGGCGCAGCACCCACACGCTGGGTGGGCGAATCCGGTGTAATGAGATCGGGATGTTCCTCTTCCAGCTGACGCAGTTCACGCATCAGGCGATCGTATTCAGCATCCGGCACTTCCGGCGCATCCATGACGTGGTAGAGATATTCGTGATGGCGCAGCGTGGTGCGCAGTTCGGTGATGTGATCCTGGACGGATTTCATAAAGCCCCATCAGATAAAAAACCCCCGACAGGCGGGGGTTTGTTTTAACAATTCAGATAGCGTTTAGCGCAGGTGTCAGACGCCAACCACATCGCGGATACGCGCTTTGTAAGTTTCCAGCTTCTGTGGCGTCATCATGCGACGCTCATCGTCCAGCACCACGCCACCAACATCATCAGCGATACGCTGTGCAGACTGCAGCATCAGCTTGAAGTTCTGATTCGCATCGCCATAAGAGGGCACCATCATAAAGATGGAGATACCAGGCGTGCTGAAATCGGTCATCATGTCAGGATTGAACGAACCTGGCTTGACCATGTTAGCCAGACTGAACAGCACCGGACCACTGCCTGCCGGACTAAGATGACGATGGAAAATATTCATTTCACCAAACTGGAAGCCCGCCTGCAGAATACCCTGCAGCAACGCTTCACCGTTCAGTTCGCCGCCCGAATGGGCAGCAACATGCAGCACCAGTACGGCTTCTTTCGGTTTTTCTGCTGGCGCTTTAGCCGCGGGTTGTTCAGGCGCAGGAGGCGCTGACACCTCAGGCTGCGGTTGTGGCTCAGGTTCAGCCTGGTACTGCGGCGCAGGCTGCACAGACTCCAGCGGATCCAGATCCAGCAACGGGTCGGCCTGAACAGGCGGCGCGACGAAAGTCTGCGCTGGCTGCTGACGCACCGGTTCAGGGCGCGGCTGTGGAGCAGGCTTCGGTGCCGTAGTGAACAGCGGATCGCTGTCAGGTTCGGGTTGCGGTGCGGGTCGTGGCGCAGGCTGACGCACAGGCTCAGCGGGCGCTTGCTTACGCGGCGCTTCTGGCTGTGGTTCGCGGATCTCATCGAAACGCGGTTCCTGATGGACGTTGCGCTCAGAACGAACACGAACCTCGCCGACGCCGTCATCTTCGTCGTCAATCAGGTCCTGCTCATCATGGTCATCACGTTGTTTTAGACGTTTGTGCGGGCGATCGCGGAACACTGACGAACGCTCTTTACGGCTGGTCCACAGCCCGTGAAGAAGGAGCGCTATAATGGCGATCGCGCCAACAACGATTAATATCAGACGCAAATCCTGCATCATTGTATTCTCTGTTGTTCCAATACCTTGCCACCGCGGCAAACTTTATCCTCTAACTGTATTTGCCCTGCTACACAAGTGCAAGTCTGTGCAGTATTTTCTGACAAATAAGATAGGCAACCCACGCTTTTTCGCTGTTTTTTTACCCAAACGGCACCTGGCCTGGAGAAAAAGCCAGGTTATAGTGAGCGCGCCTTAACACCTTCAGGAGAATTGGCTTTATGGCCCTTGAGAATTCCGTCTCAAATTTTAACGGCATGCACTACTTTAGCCAGGGCTGGAAACTGGTCCGTCTGCCTGGCATTCGCCGCTTTGTGGTGATGCCACTGCTGATCAACATCATTATGCTGGGCGGCGCATTCGTCTGGCTGTTCTATCGCCTCGGCGACTGGATTCCACGCCTGATGGCCCATATTCCCGACTGGCTGCAGTGGCTGAGTTATCTGTTGTGGCCATTGTCGGTGATTGCGATTGTACTGGTGTTCAGCTATTTCTTCTCAACGCTGGCAAACCTGATTGCTGCTCCATTCTGCGGCCTGCTGGCCGAACAGCTCGAAGGCCGCCTGACCGGTAAGCCTCTGCCCGACAGTGGCTGGGCGGGAATGATTAAAGATGTGCCGCGCATTATGAAGCGCGAGATGCAAAAACTGGGCTATTACCTGCCCCGCGCGCTGGGACTGTTGCTGCTCTACTTTATTCCGGGATTTGGTCAGACGGTGGCGCCCGTGCTGTGGTTCCTGTTCAGTGCCTGGATGTTATCCATTCAGTATTGCGACTACCCGTTCGACAACCACAAAGTGCCTTTTCAGCAAATGCGAAACGCCCTGCGCCGGCACAAAACGGCCAACATGCAGTTTGGCGCGCTAACCAGCCTGTTCACCATGATTCCGATTCTTAATCTGGTGATTATGCCGGTTGCCGTTTGTGGTGCCACCGCCATGTGGGTTGACCGTTACCGGCCGCAACTGGCCCGCAGTGAGGTGCGCTAGTCACACCCGCACGCCTTATGCTCTTTTTAGCAGGGCTTATTGCCGGGCGAAATATAGATATACGATTTCTTTCCTTCCGCCCCCAGGCAGAACAGGTATGCTCATAGCGTTCCCAATAATTCATACAGTTAAGGACAGGCTATGAGTAAGATCTATGAAGACAACTCTTTGACAATTGGTCATACGCCATTGGTTCGACTGAACCGCATCGGTAACGGCCGCATCCTTGCGAAAGTTGAATCCCGTAACCCGAGCTTCAGCGTAAAATGCCGTATCGGTGCCAATATGATTTGGGACGCAGAAAAACGCGGTATTCTGAAGCCCGGTGTTGAACTGGTTGAACCGACCAGCGGTAACACCGGTATTGCGCTGGCCTATGTTGCCGCAGCGCGCGGCTACAAATTAACCCTGACGATGCCAGAAACCATGTCAGTGGAACGTCGTAAATTGCTGAAAGCGCTGGGTGCTAAGCTGGTGCTGACCGAAGGTGCTAAAGGCATGAAAGGCGCCATCAGCAAAGCGGAAGAGATTGTCGCCAGCGATCCGGACCGATATGTCCTGTTGCAGCAGTTCAGCAACCCGGCTAACCCGGAAATCCATGAGAAGACCACCGGCCCGGAAATCTGGGAAGACACGGATGGCGAAGTGGATGTCTTTATCGCAGGTGTCGGCACCGGCGGTACGCTGACCGGGGTGAGCCGCTATATCAAAAACACCAAAGGTAAGAAAGACCTGATAACCGTCGCCGTTGAGCCAACGGATTCACCGGTAATTGCTCAGGCGCTGGCGGGTGAAGAGATCAAGCCTGGTCCACACAAAATTCAGGGTATCGGCGCAGGCTTTATTCCGGGCAACCTTGAGCTGAATCTGGTGGACCGCGTAGTGGCGATCACCAATGATGAAGCGATCAGCACAGCGCGTAAGCTTATGGAAGAGGAAGGCATTCTGGCCGGTATCTCATCCGGTGCTGCCGTCGCCGCCGCGCTGAAGCTGCAGGAAGACGAAACCTTCGCGAATAAAAATATTGTGGTCATTCTCCCCTCCTCCGGCGAACGCTATCTGAGTACGGCTTTGTTTGCCGATCTCTTCACAGAAAAAGAGCTGCAGTAGCAGCGGCAGATAGTCTGAAAATGGAGAAAAAAGCACCCGCCTGGGTGCTTTTTTGTGGTGCAGATCTCACTTTCATAACCCGGCAGATTGATTTCAGTGACGCCGATCTGGTATTCAGACTGCCAATTATTTCGATGCCTGAAATTAATCCGCCTTTGAAGTGGATCAAGCTGAATCGATTTACGGATTCAGTGAAACGGCGAATCACGGCATAATTAACCGGTGACGTGTAGAATCGGTTTTGAGAAGCAACGGAATGTAGATTTGACGCCTGCGCGTCTTTGGTCAGCATGATGCTATACCCGCGCACCTACACAGGCTAAAGTGAAGGCTCCAGGCTAGACTTTAGATCCATAACACTCATCCTGATAACGTTGGGGAAATAGAATGTTCCAGCAAGAAGTTACCATTACTGCACCAAACGGTCTGCATACTCGCCCAGCTGCGCAATTCGTAAAAGAAGCCAAAGCTTTCCAGTCAGAAATTACCGTGACCTCTAACGGTAAATCAGCAAGCGCGAAAAGCCTGTTCAAGCTGCAGACATTGGGTTTAACCCAGGGAACGGTTGTGACGCTTTCTGCAGAAGGCGAAGATGAGCAGAAAGCAGTTGAGCATCTGGTCAAACTGATGGCTGAACTGGAGTAATCTCCGCTCAGCTCTCCAGCCAATCGACTCCTCTGCGCCATTGAGTGCAAACATCTTGATCGCGGACAACCTGTCCGCGTTATTGCTTTCGTAGAGTACGTGTCCCGCGACAATGGCACCGCATAGAGTCCCATCAGCCATCGTGATTAAAAGGTAGCGTTATGATTTCAGGCATTTTAGCATCACCAGGTATCGCTTTCGGCAAAGCACTGCTGCTGAAAGAAGACGAGATCGTCATCAACCGCAAGAAAATTTCTGATGATCAGGTTGAGCAGGAAGTACAACGCTTCCTTGATGGCCGTAGCAAAGCGGCATTACAACTGGAAGCGATTCGCGTCAAAGCGGGTGAAACCCTCGGTGAAGAGAAAGCAGCCATCTTCGAAGGCCACATCATGTTGCTGGAAGATGAAGAGCTGGAGCAGGAAATCATCGATCTGATTAAAAAAGATCACGCTTCTGCCGATGCTGCTGCCTACTCTGTTATTGATGGCCAGGCGAAAGCTCTGGAAGAGTTAGATGACGAATACCTGAAAGAGCGTGCGGCTGACGTACGTGACATCGGTAAACGTCTGCTGCAAAACATCCTCGGTCTGCACATTGTTGACCTGAGCGCTATTCCGGACGAATCCATTCTGGTGGCAAAAGATTTAACGCCGTCAGAAACCGCACAGCTGAACCTGAAAAAGGTGCTGGGCTTTATCACCGATCTGGGTGGCCGTACCTCACACACTTCAATCATGGCGCGCTCGCTGGAGATCCCAGCCATTGTCGGCACCGGCAATGTGACCGTCACGGTTAAAAACGGCGATTTCCTGATCCTGGATGGCGTTAACAATGCGATTCACGTCAATCCTTCTGAAGCGATTCAGGAAGAGCTGAAAGCCGTACAGAATCAGTATCTGTCGGAAAAACACGAATTAGCCAAGCTGAAAGATCTGCCAGCCGTCACGCTGGATGGTCACCAGGTTGAAGTCTGCGCCAACATCGGTACCGTGCGCGATATCGCCGGTGCTGAGCGCAATGGCGCTGAAGGCGTTGGTCTTTATCGTACCGAATTCCTGTTCATGGACCGTGACTCTCTGCCAAGCGAAGAAGAGCAGTTCCAGGCGTACAAAGCCGTTGCTGAAGCGATGGGTTCACAAGCCGTTATCGTTCGTACCATGGACATCGGCGGTGACAAAGATCTGCCTTACATGAACCTGCCGAAAGAGGAGAACCCGTTCCTCGGCTGGCGTGCTATCCGCATCGCTATGGATCGCAAAGAGATTCTGCATGCGCAGCTGCGTGCTATCCTGCGCGCCTCCTCCTTCGGTAAACTGCGCATCATGTTCCCGATGATCATTTCGGTTGAAGAAGTTCGCAGTCTGAAAGCGGAACTGGAACTGCTGAAAGCGCAGTTGCGCGAAGAAGGTAAAGCCTTTGATGAAAGCATCGAAGTCGGCATCATGGTGGAAACCCCGGCTTCAGCCGTGATTGCGCATCATCTGGCGAAAGAAGTCGACTTCTTCAGTATTGGGACAAACGATCTGACGCAGTATACTCTGGCGGTCGATCGTGGTAATGATTTGATCTCGCACCTGTACAACCCAATGACGCCGTCTGTGCTTAACTTAATCAAGCAAGTCATTGATGCATCTCACGCTGAAGGTAAATGGACCGGCATGTGTGGTGAGCTGGCAGGTGATGAACGTGCTACACTACTGTTACTGGGAATGGGGCTGGACGAGTTCAGCATGAGTGCCATTTCTATCCCTGGCATCAAGAAAATCATTCGTAATACTAATTTTGAAGATGCGAAGGCATTGGCAGAGCAGGCACTGGCTCAACCGACAGCGGAAGACCTGATGAACCTGGTAAACAAGTTTATTAAGGAAAAAACGCTCTGCTAATCTGCATGATGCTGGCCCCAAATTACTGCTTAGGAGAAGATCATGGGTTTGTTTTCTAAACTTTTTGGCGAAAAAACGGATAGCGCTGGGACAATTGACATCGTAGCGCCTCTGTCAGGCGAAATCGTGAATATTGAAGACGTACCAGATGTGGTGTTTGCAGAGAAAATCGTGGGCGACGGTATTGCTATCAAACCCAGCGGCAACAAAATGGTTGCGCCTGTTGATGGCACTATCGGTAAGATTTTTGAAACCAATCACGCTTTTTCGATCGAATCAGACAACGGCATTGAGCTGTTTGTCCACTTCGGTATCGATACGGTAGAACTGAAAGGTGAAGGCTTCAAACGCATCGCTGAAGAAGGCCAGAAGGTCAAAAAAGGCGATGTGGTTATCGAGTTCGATCTGCCGTTGCTGGAAGAGAAAGCGAAATCAACCCTGACACCGGTTGTTATCTCCAACATGGATGAAATCAAGGAATTGATTAAGCTGTCTGGCCAGGTCACCGTCGGCGAAACGCCGGTGATTCGCATCAGAAAGTAAGTATGCGTTGATATCATAACGGCACCTGCGGGTGCCGTTATCGTTTCTGCAATACACCTGTTCAGGGCTGCCAGTGTGGCAGACGCAGCGTCAGTTCAAGTCCACCTTCTGGCCGGTTCCGGGCATCAACCTCACCGTGATGCGCCAGTACGACCTTGCGCACGATAGCCAGACCCAGACCATACCCTTTACCCATCAGCGGCGAATTTACCCGCACAAACGGGTCAAAGATGCTGGAGAGTTTATCCTCGTCGACACCCGGCCCCTGATCGCACACCTGAATCGCCAGCCACTGCGCTTCTGCGCGCAAATGCACCTCAATCCGCTGTCCTGGCAGAGAGAAACGCAGCGCGTTACGTAACACGTTCTCTACGCCGCGCCGTATCAGCTCGGCATTGCCTCGCACGGTGTAATCAGCCTCGGCATCGACATGCAGCTCAACCTGCACACCGGGAATCTGCGCTTCATAACGGACATCAGTAAGGACTGCCTCCAGTAAACCAGTCAGGTCAAAATATTGCTCATCCGGAATGCTTTCATGCTCGGCCCGCGACAGCGTCAGCAGTTCGCCAATCATCTTGTCCAGCCGACGCGCCTCTTCATCAATGCGATCAAGCGAACTGTTTACGCTCTCTGGCGTCTGTCTGGCCAGTCCGGTAGCCAGCTGAAGTCGTGCCAGCGGTGAACGAAGCTCATGCGAGATATCGTGCAGTAGCTCTTCACGGGCGCGCACCAGGGTGTCCAGCCGCTCGACCATGGCATCAAAGGCTTCTGCAACGTTTGAGATCTCGTCGTGGCGCTTTCGCATGATCGGGAATAGCCGCACACGTAAATCACCCTCGGCGACGCGGGAAAATCCCTCACACAGCTGACGCATAGGCCGCGTCAGATTCCAGGCCAGCAACAGGCTGAACAGCAATCCCACCGAACCGGCAAAGATGAAAATCGGCTCAGGAATATTCAGAAATTTGCGTGGCATCAGATTATGCATGCTGTCTTTGCGCATGCCATCCAGGTCGTAACGCAGCTGATACTCTTTGCCATCAGCACCCTGAACCCAGCGCACCACCTCTTCAGGAAGACGCCCCACATAATCCAGATTGCCGCTGTTTTGTGATTGTGGCGATTTTGCCTGCTGCGTCACATGGAAAAACTGTCGATCGCTGTTATCCCAGTCCGACAGCATCGCATTCAGCGCGTCGGGCCCGCTGCGCGCCAGCACCGATGCAGCAGAAGTCATCTGCAGATCGACAATGCGCCGGATAGCCACAATTTCAGGCGGTTCGTGACGTTTACCGGAGAGCGTAAAACCCAGCCAGATAAGCTGACTCATGATGACAAAAACAATCCAGAAGCCGATAAAAATCTTCCAGAACATGCGTCCACGGTAACTCTGTTTCATCGAATGCGGTAACCGATGCTGCGAACGGTTTCAATGTTGATGCTGTCAGCAGTTAATGCACTGAGCTTCTGACGGATATTGCTGATATGCACATCGACACTGCGGTCATAGGCTTCACGCGGACGACCCAGCCCCTTCTCAGAGAGCTCATCTTTCGACACCACCCGATCCGGGGCGCGCAGCAGTAAATCCAGCAGGTTAAATTCCGATGCCGTCAGATCGAAGGCTCGCCCCTGCCATTCACTCATGCGGGTAGCCGGATTCAGCGTCAGCTCGCCCCAGCGCAGCGGCTCTCTGGCATCAGGTTGCGGAACCTGCTCTTCGAAACGACGCAATACGGCGCGCAGGCGGGCCACCAGTTCCCGGGGATAGCAGGGCTTTGGCATATAGTCATCTGCACCCATCTCCAGACCGATCACCCGATCAATGTTATCGCCTTTGGCGGTCAGCATAATCACCGGAATCCGGCTGTTCTGGCGTACCTGCCGCAGTACATCAATACCGCTCATGTCGGGCAGCATAATGTCCAGAATCATGGCGGTGAACTCACCTGATAGCGCGCCCTGAATGCCGGCGCTGCCGGTCAGAACCAGCTGCGCATCGAACCCCTCGGCGATCAGGTACTGGCTTAGCATCGTGCCTAATTCAACGTCATCATCAACAAGCAAAATTTTCATGTTTATCTCTCGACAGAATTGGCGCTATTTTGTCCTGTACCGGGCGTTCGTGCAGCCTGATTTACGCGATCCTTACAGATTCAGTCTATCTGGCGCGTGAAATACTGTTAAAAAAAAGCCTGTGGGCAGCAAACGCTGCGCACAGGCTGGGTTCCCGCATCAGCAAAGACTACTGATGATAGAGTCCGGTAGAGAGATAGCGATCGCCGCGATCGCAGGCGATCGCCACCACCACGCTGCCCGGATTAGCCTGCGCAATGCGCAGCGCGCCCGCAACCGCGCCGCCTGAACTGACGCCACAAAAAATACCTTCACGGCGTGCCAGCGCCCGCATCGTTTCTTCCGCTTCTTTCTGCGCCATATCCATCACATCATCCACCAGATCGGGACGGTAGATGCCCGGCAGATAGGCCAGTGGCCAGCGGCGAATGCCCGGAATGCTGCTGCCTTCACTCGGCTGTAAACCGATCACCTTCACGCCCGTGTTGTTCTCTTTCAGGTAACGCCCTACGCCGGTGATGGTGCCGGTCGTGCCCATGCTGGAGACAAAATGGGTCATGCGCTGATTCGACTGCTGCCACAACTCTGGCCCGGTCGTCTGATAATGGCCCAGCGGGTTATCAGGATTATTGAACTGATCCAGCACCCGCCCTTCACCACGCGCGGCCATTGCCTGCGCCAGATCGCGTGCGCCTTCCATGCCCTGCTCTCGCGGCACCAGAATCAGCTCCGCGCCGTAGGCACGCATCGCATCCTGCCGCTCCTGACTCATGTTGTCTGGCATCAGCAGGCGAAGACGATAGCCTTTCATCGCTGCGATCATCGCCAGTGCAATGCCGGTATTGCCGCTGGTGGCTTCAATCAGCTGATCGCCGGGTGAAATGTCACCGCGCAGCTCTGCCTGATTGATCATCGACCAGGCTGCGCGATCTTTTACCGAACCCGCCGGATTATTACCTTCCAGTTTGAGCCAGACCTCACTGCCGTTGGCAGGCGTCAGGCGCTGCAACTTAATCAGCGGGGTATTGCCGATGGTATTTTCAAGAGTCGTCACGGTCTGCTTCCTGGCCTGTTACAAACGAGAGGCGAAAAAAAGGCGGGAGTCACACTCCCGCCCGTTGTTGATGAGAAAATATCAGGCGCTTTGTGCAAAGGCAACCGGGCGCAACGGTGTGTCACCTTTATAGAGGCGCGCCTGCTGCAGGCCTACGAAGAGACGCTCGCCACGAATCGGGGCCGTCTGATCACCTTCAAACACCAGCGAGAACGGCTCGCTCTGCCAGCCAGCAGGCTGCACCACCAGCTGCCAGAAGTGGCCACGCGGGCTCACTTCCAGCACCTGCACCGGCAACGGGGTTTCCAGGCTGCTGCGGCGCGACACGTCGATTTCCCACGGACGCAGGAACAGCTCCACGGCGCCCTGATGTGCCGAGGTATAGCCCAGCGGCCAGTGATGCGCGCCCACGTGGAACTGCGATCCCTGAATTTCGCCATCAAAGCGATTCACTTCACCCAGGAACTCCAGCACAAAGCGGGTTGCCGGATCGCGCCACACATCATCTGGCGTGCCGACCTGTTCGATGTTGCCCTGGCTCATCACCACCACGCGATCGGCGACTTCCATCGCCTCTTCCTGGTCATGGGTCACAAACACACTGGTGAATTTAATCTCTTCATGCAGCTGACGCAGCCAGCGGCGCAGCTCTTTACGTACCTGAGCATCCAGCGCGCCAAAGGGTTCATCCAGCAGCAGAATCTGCGGTTCAACCGCTAATGCACGCGCCAGTGCCACACGCTGTTTCTGGCCGCCCGACAGCTGTGCCGGGAAGCGATTCGCCAGATGGGCCAGTTGCACCATCTCCAGCAAACGCGTAACACGCTGTTTGATTTCTGCCGTTGAAGGACGTTCACGACGCGGCAGGACAGTCAGGCCAAAGGCGATGTTGTCGAACACTGTCATATGACGGAACAGCGCATAGTGCTGAAACACAAAACCGACCTGACGGTCGCGCGCATGCAGGCGGCTGACATCGTTGCCATGAAAACGGATCTGACCGCTGTTCTGATGCTCCAGCCCGGCGATAATACGCAGCAGCGTGGTTTTACCCGAGCCTGATGGGCCAAGCAGCGCCACCATTTCACCCGAGGCAATATCCAGAGAGATATCGTTCAGCACCGAGGTGCGACCAAAGGACTTGTTGATCTTGTTAATCTCAATGCTCATGATTTCCCTCCTGTTGCAGGCGTTTGTGCTGTTGCTCTAAACGCCACTGCACAATGCTTTTCAGAAACAGCGTCACAATTGCCATCAGGGTTAACAGTGCGGCTGCGGTGAACGCGCCAACGGTGTTGTAGTCCTGATGCAATAATTCAACCTGAAGCGGTAACGTATAGGTCTCACCGCGAATCGATCCCGAGACCACCGAGACCGCACCAAATTCACCAATCGCACGGGCGTTGGTCAGCACGATGCCGTACAGCAGCGCCCAGCGTATGTTCGGCAGCGTCACACGACGGAACATCTGCCAGCCAGAGGCGCCTAACAACACCGCCGCTTCATCTTCATGACTGCCCTGACTCAGCATCACCGGAACCAGTTCGCGGACCACAAACGGACAGGTCACAAACACCGTCGCCAGCACCATACCCGGCCAGGCAAACATAATCTGGATGTTATGCGCATCCAGCCAGCCGCCTGCCGGACCATTCACGCCCCAGAACAGCAGGTACATCAGACCGGCGACAACCGGCGACACGGCAAAAGGAATATCGAACAGGGTCAGCAGCAGCTGACGTCCCGGAAAGGTAAAGCGCGTGACCAGCCAGGCAAGCAGCGTGCCGAATACCAGGTTAACCGGAACGGTAATCAGTGCCACCATGACAGTCAGCCAGATAGCGTGCAGCATGTCCGGGTCGGCCAGATTGCTGAGCGCCACGATCAGGCCCTGATTGAGCGCCTCCCAGAAGATGGAGGCCATCGGCACCACCAGCAGCAGAACAGAAATCAGTACGCCAGTACCAATCAGCAGCCACTTGCCCCAGTTCACCGGCTGACGCGCCGCGTGATTAAGTTGTGAAACCTCAGCCATTAGTGACCTCCCAGACGACGGCCAAAGCGGCTCTGTAATGTGTTAATGGCGAATAACAGAATCAGCGAGGCCGTCAGGATCACCGAGGCGATGGCGCTGGCCGCCGGATAGTCGAACTCCTGCAGCCGGACAAAAATCATCAGGGAGGTCACCTCGGTTTTCCAGGCGATGTTACCGGCAATGAAAATCACCGCACCAAACTCACCCAGGCTGCGCGTAAAGGAGAGTGCCGTACCGGCCAGCAGCGCAGGGGCTACCTCTGGCAGCACCACGCGGCGGAAGCTCTGCCACGGTGTGGCACCCAGGGTTTCGGCGGCCTCTTCATACTCCGGGCCTAACTCTTCCAGCACCGGCTGTACGGTTCGTACCACAAACGGAATGCTGGTAAAGGCCATGGCAATGGCGATACCAATCCATGTGTAGGAAATTTTGATGTCGAAATGGGCGAACCACTGTCCGTACCAGCCGTTGACCGAAAAGAGTCCGGCCAGGGTGAGACCCGCTACGGCGGTAGGCAGTGCAAAGGGCAGATCCATCAGACCGTCCAGCAGTGCACGGCCCGGGAAGCGATAACGGGTCAGAATCCACGCCATCAGCATGCCGAACACGGCATTAAACAGTGACGCAACACCGGCAGAGAGCAGCGTCACTTTATAGGCGGCAATCAGCTGCGGGTTAGTCACCACATCCCAGTACTGCTGCAGCGTCATCTGCGACAGCTGCATGATCACCGCGCTGATCGGCAGCAGCAGAATCAGGCAGGTAAAGAGCAGGCTGGTGCCAAGGCTGAGACCAAAGCCGGGCAATACGCGTTTATGGCTGGCTGCAAACATTATCCGCGCCCCGCCGCTAACAATTTATCGAGCTCACCACCGCTGGCAAAGTGCGTCTTCATTACTTTGTCCCAGCCACCAAAGGCATCTTCCACCCGGAACAGGCTGGTCTGCGGGAAGCGATCTTTCTGCGCTGCCATCAGCTGTGGATTATTCACGCGATAGTAGTAGTGCGTAATAATATTCTGCGCTTCTGGGGTGTAGAGATAGTTCAGGTATGCGCTGGCCGCATCTGCGGTTTTGTTGGTGGCGACGTTCTTATCCACCCACGCCACCGGAAACTCCGCCAGAATATTGGTTTTCGGCACCACGACTTCATATTCATCTTTGCCGTACTGGTTACGGATGTTATTCACTTCCGACTCAAAGCTAATCAGGACGTCGCCCAGACCGCGCTCAGCAAAAGTCGTCGTCGCGCCACGACCACCGGTATCAAACACTTCCACGTTTTTCAGGAACTGCGTCATAAAGGCCTGCGTTTTGGCCTGATCGCCGCCATCAGCTTTGTCCGCTGCGCCCCAGGCGGCCAGATAGGTGTAGCGGCCATTACCGGACGTTTTCGGATTCGGGAAAATCAGCTTTACATCGCTGCGGGTCAGATCTGACCAGTCATGAATCTGCTTTGGATTTCCTTTGCGCACCAGAAACGCCATGGTGGAGTAGAAAGGTGAGCTGTTGTTCGGCAGACGGCTTTTCCAGTCTGCAGCAATCAGATTGCCTTTATCGTGCAGCACCTGCACATCCGTCACCTGATTGTAGGTCACCACATCCGCGCGCAGTCCCTGCAGGATAGCCAGCGCCTGTTTTGATGAACCGGCATGTGACATCTTGATAGTGAGCGGATCGCCTGGATGTGTGGCATCCCACTGTTTAACAAACGGAGCATTCAGGGCAACAAACAGCTCCCGCGACACATCGTAAGAGCTATTAAGAAGTTCAGTGGCGTTGGCTGCGCCAGCAAGGCTCAGCGACAACGCGATACCGCTCACGATTTTTTTCATCGCTTGTAATGTCATTTGGCACCCTGAAAAAGTTTGATGCGGATCTCACCCGCTGAGGCATCAGTTTATTTATAACTCAGTGAAAACCAGTAACGGTTTTATATATCGTTTAATGATTTCAAAGTCGAAAAAAGCATAAGACGACGGCAGAGTTTATGCACAAATCAGCAAAAGCCGATGGGGAGAGGGAACCGCGTGCAGCGTGGGCTGGCAGGGGTTCTGAGCTGTTCAGCGGCCGCCAGGGGGCGGCGCGCTGATAAGGCAGGCTTAACGCTGCCAGACAATCTTGCTGATTTTCCAGTTTTTCAGGGTATCGTCAGAAGGCATCAATCCTTCCGGCCCGTGCCAGTCGCCATGATAGACATAAGTCAGATGCTGACTGCCTGGCGCACGGCACGCCACGTCACGCGCGTCGGGGCCGCTGGCTAAGGTGCAGTTGTCGAAGGCTTTGCTGAACTTATTACTGAAGGCATCACCCACTTTGCTGCCGTCGCTGCTGGCGATCGCGCTATCCATGACCTCGATACGATCGACCTGCGACTCTCCATAAATTACCAGCTTAACTTTGCCATCATTCAGCGCCTGCCAGAATGAAATCACCTGACCATTCTCGCTGCGCATGCCCTGTCGCAGCGAATAGTCACCGTTCAGTCCGGCACTGATCGCGTCCTCTTTCATGGCGGTCGAGGCGGTTAACCCACCCACGCCCTGTTCAGTCGCGGTCAGCGTGGAACCAAACCAGTTCCATGGCAGCGCAGAAGACCAGTGATACGTCAGCGGATTCCACCAGCTTGCCTGCTGGCTGCTGTCAGCGCCGGAACCCGAACTGGCACAGCCGCTCAGTGCAACGGCGGCGATCAGTAGCGTGGAACGAACAGCTTTCATGAGAACTCCTGTAAATACGATGCCGGAAAGGCGGAAATGATTGGAGTCGCAAAGCGACAAAAAGTTTAGTTGAGATGGTGCTCGGGCAGAAAGCAGTCGCGGCAGCGGCGATTAAACTGCAGCCAGATCAGCGCCAGCAGGTCGAACAGCGTCAGCAACAAGGGCAGCGGTGAGCTGAGCAGATCACCCTGCACAAACTGCCAGCCCTGCCAGAGGAGATTCACCAACAGCGACAGCGCCAGTACGCTGCGCCAGTGCTGCCAGAGTCGCGGCAGGCGCGTGCGATAGCCGGTCAGCAGCAGGCCCGCCAGCGCGGGTAAACCCAGTGCCAGTCCAATCCAGAACGCCTGACGATCCGGATAGAACAGCGCCAGCAGATCGTTGCCCTGTTGCCGTGACGCGCCAGCCATCGCCAGCAGCAGCCAGGTTCGGGCCTGAAGCAACAGGATTAGCCAAAAAAGAAACGGCAGCCGTAGCTGCCCTTTCGCGTCGTATTCGTCCGGCTGATAGCCAGGTAACGGATTAGTATTCACGATCTTCAATCAGACGCTTACCAAACAGCAGCGCATCAACCGGCTCATAATCGAGCTTCTCATAAAACGCCACCACCTGATCGTTCTCTTCACGGATCATCAGATGCAGTTTCGGACAGCCTCGCGCGATCAGCTTTTTCTCCAGACGGTTCATCAGCGCATTCGCGAAGCCGCGTCCCTGATAGTCAGGATGCACCGCCAGGTAATACGCCGCGCCACGGTGACCATCGTAACCGCCCATCAGCGTGCCAACGACGACACCGCCCACTTCAGCGACCAGAAAGAGATCGGGGTCGTGATTCATTTTGCGTTCGATATCCAGCTCCGGATCGTTCCATGGCCGTAACAAATCGCAACGTTCCCATAAGGTGATCACTTCTTCAAAATCTTCCTGGCGGAAGGCGCGGATTTCCATCTTCTTTACCTGCAAATAAGCACAATTTGCTGATTATCACGCATTCTCTGCTGCACGCAACCCTCCATGGCGAGGGACAAATAAAAAAGCGCAAATTTCCTGTTCGCGACCTGCAATACAAAGTAATGCCCTGAAATGGTTCTGTGATCGCAGGCAGCAGAGGCTTAGGCTATAACACCGGCAAGATTCCTGTTACCGGACCCCCACATGCACCTGCTTAAACGTTTGATTCATCGTCGTCAGTTACTGCTTTCCGGGCTGGCGCTAGCCATTTTAACGCCGCGTGCGGTTCAGGCTAAAGAAAAAACCCTGACCGGAGCAAATCCTCATACGCGCCCGGCTCCACCAGCGAAAAACGGCAAACGCATCGTCATGATCGATCCTGGCCACGGTGGCATCGACTCCGGTGCTGTTGGCGAAGAGGGTTCAGAAGAGAAACACATCGTGCTGGAGATCGCTGGCAACGTGCAGCGCCAGCTCCAGAGCCATCCGCGCATTGAAGTGCGCCTGACCCGCGACAGCGACCATTTTATCCCGCTCTATCAGCGCGTCGAGATCGCGCATCAGCACGGCGCCGATCTCTTTATGTCGATTCATGCCGACGGCTTTACCAGCCCCGACGCCAGTGGCGCCTCCGTATTTGCGCTCTCTAATCGTGGGGCCAGCAGCTCCATGGCGCGTTACCTGTCACAGCGCGAGAACGATGCAGACAAACTGGGCGGCGTGAAAGCGCAGCAGCAGGATCACTATCTGCAGCAGATCCTGTTCGACCTGGTGCAGACTGACACCATTAAGAACAGCCTGACACTGGGCAAGCACGTGCTGGACCAGATCCGACCGGTGCATCATCTTCATAGCCAGCACACCGAGCAGGCGGCCTTTGCGGTACTCAAGTCACCGTCGATCCCCTCGGTGCTGGTTGAGACTTCCTTTATTACCAATCCGCACGAAGAGCAATTACTCGGCACGACGGCGTTTCGCCAGAAAATTGCCTCTGCAATTGCCAGCGGCATCGTCAATTACTTTGATGAGTTTGACCGCCGCAACGCCTGATGCAGATAGCCGGTTTAGGTCCGGGCACTCGCCGTACTCATGCAAGCGGCGCGGTTTTGCGTATAATCGCGTCAGACTTTGACAAACGATAAGCGAAAAGATGGCTGATATTTCACGCGTAAAAGCATTCCTGCTCGCACTGCAGGATGAGATTTGTAACCAGCTGGCAGCTGAAGATGGCGGCGCACAGTTTGCCGAGGATAGCTGGCAGCGTCCTGGCGGCGGCGGCGGTCAGAGCCGCGTCCTGCGCAATGGCGCGGTCTTTGAGCAGGCAGGCGTCAACTTTTCGCATGTGCATGGCGATCAGATGCCAGCATCAGCGACCGCGCACCGGCCAGAGCTGGCGGGTCGTAGCTTTGAAGCGATGGGGGTCTCTCTGGTGATCCACCCGAACAATCCCTATGTGCCCACCAGTCACGCCAACGTGCGCTTCTTTATCGCCGAGAAACCGGGTGCCGATCCAGTCTGGTGGTTTGGCGGCGGCTTTGACCTGACCCCCTTTTATGGCTTCGAAGAAGATGCGCTGCACTGGCATCAGACTGCAGCAAATATTTGTCAGCCTTTTGGTGAAGATGTTTATCCACGCTACAAAAAATGGTGCGACGACTATTTTTATCTGAAGCATCGTGATGAGCAGCGCGGCATTGGCGGTCTGTTTTTTGACGATCTCAATACGCCCGACTTTGAGCAGAGCTTCAGCTTTATGCAGTCGGTAGGCCGCGGCTTTATCGATGCTTATCGGCCCATTGTGGCGCGCCGTAAAGATCATCCTTGGGGCGATCGTGAGCGCCAGTTCCAGCTCTACCGCCGTGGTCGCTATGTGGAGTTTAATCTGGTGTGGGACCGTGGCACGCTGTTTGGCCTGCAGACCGGTGGACGCACAGAATCGATCCTGATGTCGATGCCACCGCTGGTGCGCTGGGAATATGATTACCAGCCCGAGGCCGGCTCTCCTGAAGCGGCTCTCTATCGCGATTTCCTGCCGGTGAAAAACTGGCTGAACCTGCCCGTCTGATTTCTTCTGCCGCTGCAGCGCGAGCCTGCCTCCGCGCTGCGCTTACCTCTCTCCTGATCGGTTTATTCTTTTTTACAGGGCACGGATTGCTACAGTGCAGCCTGCGTCATTCCGCGTGACTGCTATGCTTACAGATGGAATATGGCGCATCCCACGGTAAAAACCGCATGACGGCTCCTTCGCACCGCCTCGCAGCGCAACAATCAGAGAAACCGCATTTCCATCAGAAAGTCTCTGTTGCAATGTTATGGGTTCGCGTTACCGGTAGCAGAACATGCCACAGACCGGCTGCGAGGCCTGAGGTGCTCCCTGTTCGCTTTCATTTTTCTTTTCAAGGAGTTTAGAGATGAATCAGTTAGAAGCCCTAAAACAGTTCACCACCGTGGTGGCGGACAGTGGTGATATCGAATCGATTCGTAATTACCATCCGGAAGATGCTACCACCAACCCCTCACTCATTCTGAAAGCGTCCGGTCTCGAAGGGTATAAACACCTGATGGATGACGCGATTGAGTACGCCAAAAAACAGGGTGGCAGCAAAGAGACCCAGATTATTAATGCCAGCGACAAAGTGGCGATCAACCTCGGTATGGAAATCCTGAAGAGCATACCGGGCCGTGTTTCGACCGAAGTGGATGCGCGCCTCTCCTTCGATCGTGGCATGTGTGTCACCAAAGCAGAAAAACTGATTCGGATGTATGAAGAGCACGGTATCGACCGCTCTCGCGTACTGATTAAGCTGGCGTCGACCTGGGAAGGTATCCGTGCAGCAGAAGAGCTGGAGAAAAACGGCATTAAGTGCAACCTGACACTGCTCTTCTCCTTTGCCCAGGCGCGTGCCTGTGCCGAAGCGGGCGTGTTCCTGATCTCCCCGTTTGTTGGCCGCATCTATGACTGGTACAACTCACGCAAGCCGATGGAACCCTATGTGGCGGATGAAGATCCCGGCGTGAAGTCTGTGCGTCGCATTTACGATTACTACAAAAAGCACCGTTACAGCACCATCATCATGGGTGCCAGCTTCCGTAAAGTGGAGCAGATTATCGCGCTGGCGGGCTGCGATCGCCTGACGATCTCCCCTAACCTGCTGGAAGAGATGCAGAACAGTGATGCGCCGCTGGAGCGCAAACTGGAGCCCTCCACAGAAGGCTTCCATCAGCCATCGCCGCTCTCCGAAGCGGAGTTCCGCTGGGAACATAACCAGGACCCGATGGCCGTTGAGAAACTCTCTGACGGCATCCGCCAGTTCGCGGTTGACCAGCAGAAACTGGAAGATGTGCTCGCCGCACGTCTGTAGTCCTCATTTTAATCGGGCGGGACATTCCCGCCCTGATGCATAACAAGGGAGAACTGTATGTCCTCACGCAGAGAGTTGGCAAACGCGATCCGTGCACTGAGCATGGATGCCGTTCAGAAGGCAAATTCAGGCCACCCCGGTGCGCCGATGGGTATGGCCGATATCGCCGAAGTGTTGTGGCGCGACTTCCTCCAGCACAATCCGACCAATCCCGCCTGGCTTGATCGCGACCGCTTTATCCTCTCCAACGGCCACGGCTCCATGCTGCTTTATAGCCTGCTGCACCTCAGCGGCTATGACCTGCCAATTGAAGAGCTGAAAAATTTCCGCCAGCTGCACTCTAAAACGCCAGGTCACCCGGAAATTGGTTACACCCCAGGCGTTGAAACCACCACCGGCCCGCTGGGTCAGGGACTGGCTAATGCCGTGGGTCTGGCGATTGCAGAACGCACGCTGGCCGCGCAGTTTAACCGTCCGGACCATGACATCGTCGATCACCACACCTATGTGTTTATGGGCGATGGCTGTCTGATGGAAGGGATCTCGCACGAAGTCTGTTCACTGGCGGGCACCCTGGGCCTGGGTAAACTGATCGGCTTCTACGACCATAACGGTATTTCAATCGATGGTGAGACCGAAGGCTGGTTTACCGACGACACCCACAAACGCTTTGAGTCCTACAACTGGCATGTGATTGGCGACATCGACGGACATGACGCTGATGCTATTCGTGACGCCATTAAAGAAGCACAGAGCGTTACCGATAAGCCTTCACTGATTATCTGCCGCACCATTATCGGTTTCGGGTCACCGAACAAAGCCGGTAAAGAGGAGTCGCACGGCGCAGCGCTGGGTGAGGCTGAAGTTGCCCTGACCCGTAAGCAGCTGGGCTGGAACTACCCGGCGTTTGAAATCCCGGCTGAAATCTACCAGCAGTGGGATGCCAAAGCGGCGGGTGCTGAACGTGAAAAAGCCTGGGATGCGAAATTTGCCGCTTACAAAGCGGCCTATCCTGAGCTGGCGAAAGAGTATGAACGCCGCATGAATGGCGAAATGCCGGCCAACTGGGAAACTGAAGCAGCCCGTTTCATTCAGGAACTGCAGGCTAATCCGCAGAAAATCGCCAGCCGCAAAGCGTCACAAAATTCGCTGGAAGCGTACGGTAAAATGCTGCCGGAATTCCTTGGCGGCTCAGCTGATCTGGCGCCGAGTAACCTCACTATCTGGTCAGGCTCCAAATCGATCAAAGAGGATCCGGCCGGTAACTACATTCACTACGGCGTACGTGAATTTGGTATGACGGCGATTGGTAACGGTATCGCGCACCATGGCGGTTTCGTTCCTTACACTGCCACCTTCCTGATGTTTGTTGAATATGCGCGAAACGCCGCGCGTATGGCGGCGTTAATGAAGGCGCGTCAGATTCTGGTCTATACCCATGACTCCATCGGTCTGGGTGAAGATGGCCCGACGCACCAGCCGGTTGAGCAGATCGCCAGCCTGCGTCTGACACCAAACATGAGCGTATGGCGTCCTTGTGACCAGGTGGAAACGGCGGTGGCGTGGAAAGCGGCTATTGAGCGCCATCACGGTCCAACCGCGCTGATCCTCTCCCGTCAGAACCTGCTGCAGCCGGAACGTACGCCGGAGCAGATCGAAAATATCAAACGCGGCGGCTACGTGCTGAAGGATTGCGACGGCACGCCAGACGTGATTCTGATCGCCACCGGTTCTGAGATTGAGATCACGCTGGGTGCAGCAGAAAAGCTCACCACGGGCGGTCACAAGGTGCGGGTGGTTTCACTGCCTTCAACTGACCTGTTTGATGCGCAGGATGCCGCTTACCGCGAATCTGTTCTGCCGAGCGGCGTGAAAGCGCGTGTGGCAGTCGAAGCAGGTATTGCTGACTACTGGTTCAAGTATGTCGGTCTGGATGGTGCAATTGTCGGGATGACCACCTTTGGTGAGTCCGCCCCTGCCAGCCAGCTGTTCGCAGAGTTTGGCTTCACGGTTGAGAATATCGTCAGCCATGCTGAAGCATTACTCAAGCCCGTTTAAGGCCTGCGCCCTTCCCGGCTCACCGGGAAGGGCCATTTCATCTTAAAAACTGAAACAGAAAAAAACCTCTATTCCCCTCTTCACGCCCCGCGCAAACTGATTACTATAGAGCCGTCCTATTCAATGCTGCCTGTACGCTGGCTGGCCCTCTTTTCCTGCTGTTGTTCCTGCCGGGATAAAAACGGGTCTGACCTGCCGCATTCTGATGAGTGAAGGCAGATTTTCTCCGATATCTATAGCGAAGCCACTTCCGTTGAACATGCGTACACCCTATTTACTGGCCCTGATGGTTTCACTGCTTCCTTTAAAAAGCATGGCGCAGGTCGCGCCCGATCCGCTGCTGGCTTCTCAGATTGTTGATCGCTATGCGGAACATATTTTTTATGGCAGCGGTGCAACCGGCATGGCGCTGGTGGCGATAGATGGCAATCAGCGGGTGTTCGCCAGCTTCGGTGACACCCGTCCCGGCAACAATGTGCGTCCACAGAAAGATTCACTGATTCGCATCGCCTCGCTGAGTAAGCTGATGACCAGTGAAGTGATGGTGAAGATGGCTGAACGCGGACAGATTCGCCTTGACGATCCCCTGAGTAAATATGCGCCTCCAGGTGCACGCGTGCCCACGTATAACGGCCAGCCTATTCGCCTGATTAATCTCTCAACCCACACCAGCGGACTGCCGCGCGAACAGCCAGGCGGCAAAGCGCAGCGTCCGGTGTTTGTCTGGCCGACGAAAAGCGAGCGCTGGACATGGCTGGCGCGCGCCAGCCTTAAAGCGGCACCCGGCAGCAGTGCCGCCTACTCCAACCTGGGCTACGATCTGTTGAGCGATGCGCTGTCACGCGCCGCCGGCACCCCTTATCCGGCGCTGTTTCAGCAACTGATAACCCGCCCGCTGGGCATGAAAGACACCACCTTTACGCCGTCGCCTGAGCAGTGCGGACGCCTGATGGTGGCGGAGAAAGGTGCCAGCCCGTGTAATAACACGCTGGCGGCGATCGGCAGCGGCGGCGTCTATTCCACGCCGGATGATATGGGCCGCTGGATGCAGCAGTTCCTTAACTCTTCGGTAAACCATCGCACGCCGCAGATCGATAGACTGCAAACGCTGATTTACCGTCGCGATCAGCTGCACAAAGTTGAAGGCATGGATGTGCCAGGTAAAGCGGATGCACTGGGTATGGGCTGGGTCTATATGGGGCCAAAAAATGGTCGCCCGGGCATTATTCAGAAAACCGGCGGCGGTGGCGGTTTCATCACCTATATGGCGATGGTGCCGCAGCATAACGTTGGGGTGTTTGTCGTGGTGACGCGCTCGCCGCTGACCCGCTTTACGCCAATGAGCGACGGCGTGAACAATATGCTGGCCGAACTGGTGGGTAACCAACTGGGCTCACCGATGATGGTGCAGGCCATTCCTTAACGCTGCTGTACGCTACCGTCAGACTGGCTGACCCACAGGGTTGGCCAGTCATCACTGCTGTGCCAGGCGTCACAGGTCGACTCTTCCGCATACTCCGCTAACACAAAACGCGTGCCATCAAACTGCCAGCGTGTCGCACTGCCACAATCGCCCAGTCCCCGTCCTTTACCAAAGGTGTAGAGCTGGCCGCTGGCCGCATCATACTCGGCGTTAATCAGCTCCAGCTGACGATCGCTGGCACCCGGCGGTGTAAACGGCAACGTTAAGGTAATACCCCGCGCCACGTAAGGCTGGCTGCGCGTCACTTCAAACGCCAAATCGATCACGTTATAGGCCCCCATTTCACAACTGACCAGCAGCAGCGCGCGCTGGTCAGTAAGGGGAGCCACGCTGACTTCCCGGCGTAGCGGATCGAGTGAACAGGAATCGGTATTGACCCGCCAGGTGCCGTAATCAATGAGTCCGCTGGTCTCATCGCGCGTCAGTGCTGCGGGCGGCTCGACAGCAGGCGGCAATGGCGGCAGCGCAGGCGGCGGCGGAACGTCCCAGCTGGCACGGTCGCCACGTTTGATCCACGCGCTCAGGCTGTTTACCCGACCCTGGGTGTCATCCATCAGCAACAGTGCAGCTTTCATGCCGCGCAACGAGATCAGCGCATTGGGATCAAAGGTGAGCTGCAGGGTTTTCGCCTCCATCACCAGATCAAGGAACTCATCTATCGCGATGGTATTGCTGGTGGCGAGATGATGAGGTTCTACCGTCCAGTGTTTGAGGTCGGGCTTAAGGCGGCGCTGATCGAGCAGCAGGTTATCCTGAAGCGGACCGCCAGGCAGCGCACCACTGTAGGCGCTGCCATAGTCAATACGCAGCAAGGGGCGATCGTTGACGCCCGCATGACGCGAAATCGTCATCACCAACCCTTTGTCGCCTGGAATATTGCGCGCCACGCAAAAGGCGACATTGTTGCAGGTAATTTGCCAGTCGTTGAATGACTTTTGCAACGGTTCCGCCTGAACACAGGCAACCCACAAAGACGGCAACAGCCACAGCGATTTCATCCAATACGACATTAAGAAAATCGATCCCCGAATAACCAGAATGGAGAGGATAGCGCATCAACGGGCCTGGCAGGGTTCGCATTCTGTGAACCTGTGCAAAAAGCGCAGTTAAGTGCTTAAAAAGCGTACATAAGGTGGATAAAGCTGCATCCTTCCACGTTCAGCGCTGCTGCGCGGCAACAGGTATGACAGATGGGTTTCCTAAGGCCTCAGCCATCCCGCAATCTGCGCATGCTGTAGCAGCATAATGGTTTTACCGTCGCGAATACGGCCATCGGCCACCATCGCCAGCGCATCAGGGAAGCTCAGTTCCAGCACATCAATTGACTCATCCTCAACGCCACCGCCTGGGTTGTCGCGCAGTGATTCGTTGTATTCTGCCGCAAAAAAGTGGACCAATTCCGTGACGCCGCCCGGCGACATATAGCAGGTAAAAATTTTCTCCACCTCACCGACTGCATATCCGGTCTCTTCAATCGCCTCTTTGCGGATGCAATCTTCCGGGGAGTCGTCGTCCAGCAAGCCCGCGCAGGCTTCAATTAACATGCCGCCGTCGTTGCCGTTGACGTACGTCGCGATGCGGAACTGGCGCGTCAGGACGACGCTGTTCTTTTCGCGATTATAGAGCAGGATGGTCGCCCCGTTTCCGCGATCGTAGACTTCGCGTTTATGACGGATAACCTCGCCACGGCGATCGGTGATGTCATAGGTGTAGTTGCGCAGCACAAACCAGTTTTCAGACAGGAGCTTATTTTTGATGATGTTGATCTTAAACGACATGGAGACTCCGCTACCGCATAAAGGGAGTTATTCATCATAGGGCCAGGCTTGCCGGAAAACTATCCTAATTCGCATTGCCAGATAGGCGATTAGCGGCCAAAAAAAAGCCAGCCCGAAGGCTGGCCCTGATTGATGCAGACCTGATCAGCGTGACGTATCGTCAGCCAGTCGGGTTGACTGAGGCTCATCCTCATGATGATCCTGTTCGGTCTGCGCGATAGCGTTAACACGCTTACGCACACCAAACCATCCCAGCACCAGCAGCACTGCAATCAGCGGAATAGAGGCAATGGTGTACGTCCCGTTCGGGTAGTCAAACGCCATCAGCACCAGCACGCTGAACAGGAACAGCAGCGTCAGCCATGAGGTGAACGGCGCACCTGGCAGCTTGAAGCTGACATCATCTGCTTTGCCTTCTTTGATCGCTTTGCGCAGACGCAGCTGGCAGACCACGATAAAGGCCCAGGAGGAGATAATGCCCAGTGAGGCAACGTTCAGGACGATCTCAAATACCTGAGAAGGCACATAGTAGTTAAGCACTACACCAATGACATAAACGGCAATGGTGACGAGAATACCGGCATAAGGGACCTGCTGACCGTTCATCTTTGACATGAATTTCGGTGCAGAGCCACCCATCGACATGGAACGCAGAATACGCCCGGTTGAATAGAGGCCGGAGTTCAGGCTGGAGAGCGCTGCGCTCAGGACCACGATGTTCATGATGCTGCCAACGTAAGGCACGCCAAGTTTCGAGAAGAATGTCACGAATGGACTCTGGCCCGCCTGATAGGCATTCCATGGCAGCAGCAGCACCAGCAACACAACCGAACCGACATAGAACAGACCAATACGCCAGATCACACTATTGATCGCTTTCGGCAGCATGGTTTGCGGGTCTTTACATTCACCGGCCGCCGTACCGACCAGCTCAATTGAGGCAAAGGCGAATACGACGCCCTGAATCAGCACCAGCGCGGGCAGCAGGCCGTGCGGGAACAGGCCGCCGTTATCAGTAATCAGATGGAAACCGGTGCTGTTGCCATCCAGCGGCTTGCCGGTGCCAAGAAACACCACACCCACCACCAGGAAAATCACAATCGCCAGCACTTTCACCAGCGCAAACCAGAACTCCATCTCGGCAAACCACTTAACGCCAATCATGTTCATGGTGCCGACAATTGCCAGCGCGCCCAGTGCAAAGACCCATTGTGGCACATCACCAAACGCGCCCCAGTAGTGCATGTAAAGCGCAACGGCGGTGATATCGACGATACCGGTCATCGCCCAGTTGACGAAATACATCCAGCCTGCAACGTAGGAGGCTTTCTCACCCAGGAATTCACGGGCATAAGAGACAAAGCTGCCACTGCTCGGGCGGTGTAACACCAGTTCGCCCAGCGCACGCAGAATGAAGAAGGAGAAGATGCCACACACCAGATAGATGAGGGCTAACGCGGGGCCTGCAGCCTGCAAGCGGCCACCTGCACCCAGGAACAAACCGGTGCCGATAGCACCGCCGATCGCAATCATCTGAACGTGACGGTTACCCATCGCTTTCTGGTAGCCAGCATCGTGAGAATTCAGCCAGCGCCGTTTCGCAGCGCGCATCTCACCTGGGGTTTTCTTTTTGGATTTCATAGCATTCCTGTTTGTCCGGACTATCAGTCGTCGTCTCCCCAATGCGGACGTAACGTCCTGCAAAATGGGGGATTTTCCTCTGTGCCTTTGCCCGTGAGTGAGTGCCGGGCAACGCGGGAATTTACGGCGATGAATCCTACCCGTTCTGCAAGAACGAAGCAAAATATACCGGGCAGATGCACAGGCTGATTTGTAAGAATCCATCATGATGCACAAAAACAAAAAAACCGGCCATTTTCAGGCCGGTAAAAGCTACAGGGATGGAAACAGGAGGGTTGGGTTAGCGATAAATCTCTGCGGTGCCGCTCCACAAGCTGGAATCGCCTGGATTATCGACACCGATAACACGGTAATGGCTGGCGCCCATCTCTTGCGCTTTTTGCGATAACTGGCGATTCGCATCATCCAGTGAACCGCGTACGCCGGAAACAGACACACTGCCGATGCTCTGCATACCCAGCGCCTGTGACCGATCGACTGGCGCGGCGGCGAAGGTGGCAAATGAGGCGGTAGCCAGTAAAGCACCCGCCAGTACAGCACTCAGTTTTTTCATTGGATGCTCCTTGATCTGTGATCGGGATTGCGTTGCTAATGACTGAGTGAATTATTAGCGCTGCAATGAAAAGCAACATCGGCACGATGTAAACCTGTTCCCTTTTTAACCGTAAAATCGTAACGCATCCTGGGAAGTGTCAGTCGAGGTCATTTTATGTGCGACCTGTAATGTCCTGTGCGATAAACAGGGAAGGGATCATTTGCGTTGCGTGACTTCGCTCATATAATCCCCCCACTCAGAAGAGGGCCATTCATGTGATCGTTAAACGTTCAGTTACACAAAGCATCGCTCGGGCCCTCAGCGCCATTGTCCTGCTGTCGCTGCTCACCACCAGTCTGGCCTTAGTCACGCTACTCAGCAGTCAGCGCGACGCCGAGGCGATTAATCTGGCGGGTTCACTGCGCATGCAGAGCTATCGCATGGCCTGGGATGCCAGCCGTCAGCCGCAAAACCTGCCGCAACATTTCGCGCGCTATCAGCAAACGCTGGATGCGCCAGTGCTGCACAATCTTGATCGGCCCTGGGTACCACGCGAAGTGGGCGTTCGCTACCAGCGACTGCGCGCCGCCTGGCCTCTCCTGAAACAGGCGTTGCAACGGGGTGATAGCGTGGCCTTGCAGCAGCAGGTGCCCATTTACGTCGGGGAAATTGATCGCTTTGTTCTGGGTCTGCAACGCTATACCGAATTAAAAATGCATCTGGTGGCCGCCAGCAGCCTGGTCGGTGTTATTGCGATTGTGGCGCTGGCGCTCATGACGATTCGCTTTACCCGACTGCATGTCGTGCGGCCACTGAATGCGCTGGTCAAGGCCAGCCGCTACGTCGAGAATGGCAACTTTGCTTTTCCGCCGTTGCACGTTGAGCAACAAAATGAGCTGCGGGTTCTGTCGCATGCCTTTAGCGGTATGGCGGCACGCCTGCATTCGCATTACCAGTTGCTGGAGAGTACGGTTCGCGCAAAGACGGAAGACTTAACTCAGGCGAATCGCACGCTGTCGCTACTCTATGACAGCTCACAAATGCTGACCGCCAGCCCACTGCATCCGGCGTTGTTTGAAGCGGTGCTGACCACGGTGCTGACGCGTGAAAAACTGACGGCAATCTGGCTCGAAAGCGACCAGTTTCAGTTCCGCGCCGGTGACGAAAAGGCGGCTGGTGAGTGGCAACGTCAGCCATTACAGCAGGATGAGCAGCAGATTGGCGAATTGCGCTGGCAGACATGTGGCGCTTCCCCACCGGATGAGCTGATGCGCAGTCTTGCGGCGATGCTGGGACGCGCAATCTGGATCTGGCAGGCACAGCAGCAGTATCAACAAATGCTGCTGATTGAAGAGCGAACGACGATTGCCCGGGAATTACATGACTCACTGGCGCAGTCACTCTCCTTTTTACGTATTCAGCTGACCCTGTTACGCCGCACCGTGGACAAGGATGACAGTGCCGCCCATGCGATTATCGCTGACTTCGATCAGGCGCTGGCTGATGCCTACCGTCAGTTGCGCGAACTGCTGACCACCTTCCGCCTGACCATTGAGCAGGCAGGTCTGGTGGCGGCGATGCGGGCAATGATCGCCTCGTTGCAGGAAAAGAGCGGCGCAGAGATACATTTCAACTATCAGACCGGCCTGCAGAATCTGGAGGCACAGCAGCAGGTGCATGTCTTGCAGATCGCCCGGGAGGCGTTGCTGAATGCGATCCATCATGCGAGTGCGCAGGTGATCAACGTGGACTATCAGCACAGCAATAAGGGTGAGCACTTACTTACGATAACGGATGACGGCGTGGGCATCGGCAGTACTGACGAACCTCCAGGCCATTACGGTCTGACGATTATGGCTGAACGTGCCCAGCGCCTTAATGGTAATCTGACCCTTCATGCACAGGATCAAGGGACACGGGTTGAACTGCGCTTTCCACCGCAACCGGCACGGCAGCTAACGTAATTTATCCTTCAAATAATTAAAACACGCTACTGGCTACAGATAGCAGGCTATTAAAGGCTGAACACAGGCATACCGGTGCGCGATACGTGTTGCCCCGCCGCAGTCTGAAACGATAAAACGGAGAAATTATGCAACAGCCCGCATTAACATTGATGATTGTGGATGATCACCCTCTGATGCGCCGCGGCGTTCGTCAGCTGCTGGCACTGGATCCCCGGCTGGACGTGATCGCCGAGGCTAACAATGGCACCGAAGCGCTGGCGGAAGCCCGCCGTCAGGAACCTGACATCATTCTGCTCGACCTCAATATGAAAGGCATGTCCGGGCTGGATACCCTAAAGGCGCTGCGCCACGAAGGTATCAGCTCGCGCATCCTGGTGCTGACCGTCTCCGATGCCCGCAGTGATATTTTTGCCATGGTGGATGCCGGTGCCGACGGCTATCTGCTCAAGGACAGCGAGCCAGAGATTCTGCTGGGACATATTCTGCAGGCATCGCGGGGCGAGAAAGTCTTTAGTGAGGGCGTCGCCAGCTATCTGGATAACCGTCAGCACAGCGCCGACCCTCTGCGTCTTCTCACTGACCGCGAGTGCGACGTGCTCCAGGAGGTGGCGCGTGGCCTGTCAAACAAAGAGATCGCTGCCATTCTGCATATCTCTGAAGAGACAGTGAAAGTGCATATCCGTAACCTTCTGCGTAAGCTGGATGTCCGTTCACGCGTTGCCGCCACGGTGATGTGGCTTGAAAGCCGCAAATAGCCAACGAATTTACATTTTCTCCTCAATTTCTCCACGATTTCCCTCGCTGCCGCACGTAAAGTGAAAGGCGGCGGAGAATCGTGGCAAAGACCCTGCGACCTTTCTGCCTGTGCGCCCGTTGCCGGTGGGCCTGACCGATAATAATAAGTCCTGAGGAGTGTCGATTTAATGTCGAATTTCTTTATCGACCGCCCCATTTTTGCCTGGGTGCTGGCGATTCTGCTGTGCCTGTGTGGCACCCTTTCGATTATTTCGCTGCCTGTTGAGCAGTATCCCGATCTGGCTCCACCTAATGTGCGTATCACCGCTAACTATCCCGGCGCATCCGCCGAGACGCTGGAAAACACCGTGACTCAGGTGATCGAGCAGAACATGACCGGCATCGATAATCTGATGTACATGTCCTCGAACAGCAGCAACACCGGTCAGGCGCAAATCACCCTCACCTTTACTGCCGGGACCAATCCCGACGAAGCCCGCCAGCAGGTTCAGAACCAGTTGCAGTCCGCCCTGCGCAAATTGCCGCAGGCGGTGCAGTCGCAGGGCGTGACGGTCAACAAAACCGGTGACAGCAATATTCTGATGGTGGCCTTCGTCTCGACCGACGGCAGTATGGATAAGCAGGATATTTCAGACTATGTCGCCAGTAATATTCAGGACCCGCTGAGCCGTATTGATGGCGTTGGCCAGGTTGATGCTTATGGCTCGCAATATGCGATGCGCATCTGGCTCGATCCCAACAAACTGATCGCTTACGCGCTCACCACCGACGATGTCGTTAATGCAATCCAGTCGCAGAATACCCAGGTGGCTGTGGGTCAGGTCGGTGGCCTGCCGTCGGTGGAGAAACAGGCACTTAACGCCACGGTCAACGCCCAGTCGATGCTGCAGACCCCCGAGCAGTTCCGGGCCATTACCCTGAAGAACAATCCCGACGGTTCTGTGGTGACGCTGGGCGATGTTGCCACCGTGGCGCTGGGCGCAGAGAAGTATGATTATCTGAGCCGCTATAACGGCCAGCCTGCGTCAGGCCTGGGCGTGAAGCTCGCGTCCGGTGCTAATGAGATGAACACCGATAAGCTGGTACGGGCGCGTATAGAGGAACTCTCGCACTATTTCCCTCACGGCCTGGAAGCAAAAATTGCCTATGAAACCTCGCCGTTCGTCAAAGCATCAATTACCGATGTGGTGAAGACGCTGCTTGAAGCAATCGTGCTGGTATTTGGCGTGATGTATCTGTTTATGCAGAACTTCCGCGCCACCTTAATTCCCACCATTGCGGTGCCGGTAGTGCTGTTTGGCACCTTTAGCGTCCTTTATGCCTTTGGATTCAGCATCAATACCCTGACCATGTTTGCCATGGTGCTGGCGATAGGACTACTGGTGGATGATGCCATTGTGGTGGTGGAAAACGTTGAACGCATCATGCATGAAGAGGGACTTTCGCCGCGTGCTGCCACACGAAAATCGATGGGACAGATTCAGGGTGCACTGGTGGGTATTGCGCTGGTGCTCTCTGCGGTGTTTGTGCCAATGGCGTTTTTCGGCGGTACCGTTGGCGCCATTTATCGTCAGTTCTCTATCACCATTGTCTCGGCGATGGTGCTGTCGGTGCTGGTGGCGATGATCCTGACGCCAGCGCTCTGTGCCACACTGCTCAAACCCGCTACGCAGGGCGAGGTGCACGAGCGTCGCGGCTTCTTCGGCTGGTTCAATCGCCACTTTAATCGTAACGCTGACCGCTATGAACGCGGCGTTGCGGGCATCCTGCGCACAGGTGGTCGCTGGCTGCTGGTCTATGTCGCGATTATTGGCCTGATGGCGTTTCTGTTTCTGCGTCTGCCGACGTCGTTTCTGCCGCTGGAAGATCGCGGCGTATTCCTGACTCAGGTTCAGCTTCCGGCAGGTGCGACGCTTGAGCAAACGGCCAGCGTCGTTGCCAAAGTCGAAAATTATTATCTCACCGAGGAGAAGGCCAACGTACTGTCGGTTTTCTCCACTATCGGTGCCGGGCCGGGCGGCAATGGACAGAACGTCGCACGTCTGTTTGTCCGTCTGAAAGACTGGGAAGCGCGGCCCGGCGCCGATCGGACTTCGTTTGCGATTATCGATCGCGCGACCAAAGCGTTTCAGAAGATTAAAGAGGGCCGGGTTATTGCCAGCAGTCCACCTGCTATCACCGGCATGGGCAGCAGCTCTGGTTTTGACATGGAACTGCAGGATCACGCCGGTATCGGCCATACCCAACTGATGGCGATGCGCGACAAACTGCTGGAGATGGCCGGCAACGATAAGTCGCTGTCACGGGTACGGCACAATGGACTGGATGACAGTCCGCAGCTGCAGATCGATGTGGATGCCCGTAAAGCGCAGGCGCTGGGCGTGTCGCTGGATACCATCAACGACACGATGACCACGGCCTGGGGCTCAACCTATGTGAACGACTTTCTTGATCGCGGCCGGGTGAAAAAGGTCTATGTACAGGCCGCCGCCGAATTCCGCATGCTGCCGGACGACGTCAATAAGTGGTATGTGCGCAACAGCAGCGGCAAAATGGTCCCCTTCTCCGCGTTTGCCACCAGCCGCTGGGAGACCGGCTCACCCCGTCTTGAACGCTATAACGGTTATTCTTCACTGGAGATTGTCGGGGAAGCGGCTAATGGCGTCAGCAGCGGCACGGCAATGGACGAGATGGAAAAGCTGGTGAATGCCCTGCCGCTGGGCGTCGGGTTCCAGTGGACAGGTGCTTCTTATCAGGAGCGCCTCTCTGGCTCACAGGCACCGGCGCTGTATGCGATATCGTTGCTGGTTGTATTCCTCTGCCTGGCCGCACTGTATGAAAGCTGGTCAATTCCGTTCTCGGTGATGCTGGTGGTCCCACTGGGTGTCGTCGGCGCGTTGATTGCGACCTGGCTGCGCGGACTGGAGAATGATGTCTACTTCCAGGTGGGCCTGCTGACAGTCGTCGGGTTATCCGCCAAAAACGCCATCCTGATTGTGGAATTTGCTAATGAGATTAACAGTAAAGGACGCGAACTGGTGGAGTCCACGCTGGAGGCATCGCGTCAGCGTCTGCGACCGATTCTGATGACCTCGCTGGCCTTTATCTTTGGCGTGCTGCCGATGGCAATCAGCAGCGGCGCAGGCTCCGGCAGTCAGCACGCGGTAGGAACCGGTGTGATGGGTGGAATGATCTCCGCCACGCTGCTGGCGATCTTTTTTGTGCCGCTGTTCTTTGTGCTGGTTCGCCGTCGCTTCCCGCTTAAAGAGAAGCCACTCGACTGATCACTGAGGCAAATAAAAAGCGGCCACTGATGTCAGTGGCCGCCTTATTTCTGTGTGTGGTAAGAATTCCAGTCAGCAGGTTTACCCCGCCTTTACCTCAGCCTGTTACTTGTTGCGTAACATTGCTTCGATAAATTCTTTCCAGGTTCCCATTTCAGTGTCAATCATGATGCCCTCTCTTATTGTGCTGGCGATGTTACGCTCTTTTTTTAATCAGGTGAATACGGTTACACCTGTTTTATTTATCGGCAAGCCTGATAAAAACATGAATTCTGCCGGTTCTGGAAGCTGACGCACATTTCAGCAACTCCTTAACCCGATTGAAAATAATTTATTTTAAGCCCAGCGGTAGACTATTTTATCTGCATGGCGAAATTCCGAATAAAATAATGCTAAGCAAGGTAATGATTACCTGAGAAATTGACAGCGGTTACCCGAGGATAAACGGTGGCTTTCACGACACGATCGCGGGTCAGATTCCCGCGCCCCGGCAACTGCCGCAACGGATCACACTATGGTAAACTCGCGCTTTGGCTGCTTTTTTAGCTTTTACTTCTCACAGGACAATAAGGATCGGGCAATGAGCACGCAGTGGGTGATGTTCGGGATTAAAAATTGCGACACCATAAAAAAAGCCCGGCGCTTTTTAACAGACGCAGGCGTTGAGTATCACTTTCACGATTACCGTGCCGATGGCCTGAGCGATGTCCTGCTGCAGGAATTTATCGATGCGCTGGGCTACGAAGCCCTGCTTAATACCCGCGGCACCACCTGGCGTAAACTGCCAGAGACCGACCGTGAAGGGGTTACCGATGCCAGCAGCGCCAAAGCGCTGATGCTGGCGCATCCCGCCATGATTAAGCGCCCGCTGTTGCGCACCCCGGATGGCAGTTTGCTCGCCGGTTTCAGCGAAGCCACCTATCAGAATGCTATCCAGGAGAGGTCATAATATGTTTTGCCCGGTCATTGAGCTGACGCAGCAGCTTATTCGTCGCCCTTCCCTCAGCCCCGATGATGCCGGATGTCAGGCTCTGCTGATCGCCCGTCTTGAAACTATTGGTTTTAAGATTGAAACGATGAACATCGACGACACCCTGAATTTCTGGGCCACCCGTGGCGAAGGTGAAACACTGGCGTTTGCCGGTCACACCGATGTGGTGCCGCCTGGCGATGCCAGTCGCTGGATCAACCCACCTTTTGAGCCCACCATACGCGATGGCATGCTGTTTGGTCGTGGTGCGGCCGACATGAAAGGTTCACTGGCCGCCATGGTGGTAGCTGCCGAACGTTTTGTTGCAGCACGTCCCCATCACAGAGGGCGACTCGCCTTTATGATTACCTCTGATGAGGAGGCCAGCGGGACCAACGGCACGGTTAAAGTGGTTGAACGGCTGATGGCGCGCCGGGAACGGCTCGACTATTGCCTGGTCGGTGAGCCGTCCAGTACGGAAGTGGTCGGTGACGTGGTGAAAAATGGCCGTCGTGGATCAATTACTGCCAACCTGACGGTGCATGGTGTGCAGGGGCACGTCGCCTATCCGCACCTTGCGGATAATCCGGTCCACCGGGCAATGCCAGCACTGAATGAGCTGGTCGCCACGGAGTGGGATCAGGGGAATGAGTTCTTCCCGGCAACCAGCATGCAGATTGCCAATGTCCAGGCGGGCACCGGCAGCAACAACGTGATTCCTGGCGAGCTGTTTGTGCAGTTTAACTTCCGCTTCAGCACTGAACTCACTGATGAGCTGATTCGTCAGCGCGTCGAAGCATTGCTGGATCGTCACCAGCTGCGTTACACCATTGAGTGGAAACTTTCGGGTCAACCCTTCCTGACCACGCGCGGTAAGCTGGTTGATGCCGTCGTAAAAGCTGTCGCGCACTATAATGAAATTAAGCCGCAGCTGCTGACTACGGGTGGAACCTCTGATGGCCGGTTTATTGCCCGGATGGGGGCGCAGGTGGTTGAACTGGGACCGGTAAATGCCACCATTCATAAAATCAATGAGTGTGTGAAAGCTTCAGATCTGCAGATGCTGAGCCGGATGTACCAACGCATCATGGAACAACTGATCGCCTGATGGCGATGTTAAGGAGCAGCAAATGGAATTTATTAAAGATTACTGGTGGATCCTGGTGATCCTGCTGATGGTTGGCGTGCTGATGAACGTTTATAAAGATCTGAAACGCATCGATCACAAGAAGTTTATGGATAACAAACCAGACCTGCCGCCGCATCGTGATTTCAACGATAAATGGGATGACGACGATAACTGGCCGAAGAAGAAGTAAACGAAAATGCCCCTGCTCTGCAGGGGCATTTTTACATCAACGCGATAACGTCATCGTCACCGGGTTTTGCGCCGCTTAACGCCTCATCAAAGTAGCGTTTTGGCACCGTATAACGCAGATGATTCAGCGCCAGTTCCATACTGCGATGATCGATGGCATGCGCCAGATCGTCAACGATGTCCAGAGTGACGTCGCCCCCGCGGGCGGTCAGCCGCTGCTCCGCCTCCTGTGCATGGTGCAACGGGATCTGCTCATCATAATCACCGTGGATCAGATGAATCGTGGTGCGGGTACTGGCTTTCTCCGGCAGCGTGATAAACCTGCCATTGAACACCACCGCGCGGCCCGCCAGATCAGGATTCGCTTTGACGCCTTCCAGCACCATACTGCCGCCCTGGGAAAAACCGACTAAGGCTGTCGCTTCCGCCCGCACGCCGCTCTTTTTTTGCCAGTGCCGCACCGACTCGACAAACTGCGGCATCGCCGCATCAACCCGCTGCTGGATAGTCTGATCGTGCAGGTCAGTTTCGCCAAACCACTGACGAACCGCGCCAGGCGAGCCAACGGACACCACCAGCGCGTCGGGAAAGGTTTTCGCAAACCAGTGACCAATCTCACCCATTGAATCCGGGTTATCGCCAACGCCATGGTAGAGCAGAAACAGCTGTGCTGTGGTAGCAGGCTGTTGAACGATTACATATTTCAGTGTCATGTTGTTGACCTCCTGTGTTCACTCTACGCCGCGTAGCAAAAAATGATATGGGGATAATTTGAACCAGCTGGTCGAATTATTTCAACGGCCGGTGCAGTCAGTCCGCAGTCACACCCAGGCTCTGGAGCGCTGTTGCTGCCTGCTGACGTAACACCGCGACCAGCGCTTTACGGCCACTCACGCCTGCCTGCCGGGCAAGCTCGCTTAGCGCATCGGGGGCGGCAACGACTGCGGCCAATAACGGGGCGGGCGCGACACTGGCTTCTGCCAGACGCTGCAATACCGGCAGGCTCGCCTCCAGGGGCCGCTGCGCCCAGGCAAAACCGATGGCCAGATGCATATCCTGGGCTGTTAATCCATTATCTGGGATCTGATCAAACTGCAGGTCCAGCGCGATATGTTGTCGCAACAGTGGCCAGTCACGCGCCAGCTGTTCTGCCGCCCGGCGCGCTAATGCCCTGCCCGCAGCAGAACAGGGCAGAATAGCCATTGCCGCATAGCAGCCGCTGCTGGCTTCGAGTTGACTGCCTATTCGCACCAGAGTAAAACCACAGGCGCGCCAGAACGCCCAGAGTGATTCAGTGTAGCCGAAGCTGACAGAGAGGTAGTCGTGTTCGGCAGCCGCACGGGCCGCGGCGGCCACAAGCTGCTGACCGATTCCGCGGCGACGGCTCTCCGTTGCCACGGCAACACGGCTGATTCGTTGCGAGCGCAGGATTGCCGCTTCGGCAAGACCGGCGTGGGCTGCCAGCGATTGCGCCACCAGATTCCCGCGTGGTCGCCGGGTGCCCGCCCAGACCGCCTGCGCCAGTGCTGGCTCAAGACCGCCCTCCTCCACCAGCCAGAGTGCACCCTGTAATGCAGGTGTCTCGCCCGCCCGCCACAACGTCATACCCGGCGCATCCAGCAGGCGGCGCAGATCAAGTGGCGACGTGCGATAGTGCGCGCTGGTGAGCAGGCGATAGGCGGCTTCGAGCGTGCTGAAATCGTGACGTTCAACAGGATGCGGTGTGGCCGGAGAATCGGGTGCCGTCGCGCTGGCATCGTCAAACAGCAGCGCCTGATTCAGCCACTGCTCCAGCGGATCACAACGCGACCAGCGCAGCGGCTCGTCCAGCGTGAAATAGTGCACCCCGCTAAGCCCGGCGCAGAACTTAAGGATAAAGCCGCGCCCGCTGCCTTCGTAGCCCTGTACAGTGGTGGTGAGCAGCACACGGGGATACCGGCTGACCAGCGCCTGCAGTAGCGGGGCCGGTATCGCCGCCGCTTCATCCACAATCAGCCAATCCGCCTCGGGCGGCGGCTCCAGCGCCAGCAGTGCATCCGGCGCCATAAAGTGAAAATGCTCAGCGGCAAAGGTGGCCAGCACCTCCGTTGAAGCTTTCGCGGGTGCCGTGACCAGACAATGGCGATTCTGGCGGGCCAGCATCCCCGCCAGCGCCGATTTACCCCGTCCACGGGCGGCGGTCAGCACCGCGATCCCCGATGGCAGTCTCATCAGTTGATCGAGTATCGCCTGCTGCTGTTGCGGGGCCTGACAGTGCCATTCTGGCCAGTCAGGCTGCACCGGAAAACGGCATGGCTGATGCTGCCGCTCCAGCAGTACCTGGTCATCCGCCAGGATCAGCTGTTGCAGATGGTGAACAAAACGGGGTGTTGGAATGGGCTGAGCGACATCGGCCCAGCGCAGGCTGTCGGTGTCAGGCTGCTGCGACCACCGTTCCCAGGGCGGGACCAGCAGTAACAGCCAGCTACCTGCGGTGAGCGTGCCAGCCAGCGCAGCGAAAGCCTCGGCATGAAAGCCCTGGCGGGCATCGAATATCCCATGACGAAATTCACGGCCAAGCAGCGTGCGAACCGCACCTGGCTGTTTGTGTATAAGTGACTCACCAGAGGAAGCAGAAAGGAGCGGCTCCGGGCTTAGCACCAGCCAGTCGCCTGGCAACGCTTCATGCCACTCTGCAGCACGCTCCAGGCACCAGTCCGGGTCGCCGCTGATCACGGCCAGGCGACGCACACCGGCCTGCTGCATAGACTGTGTTGCGATCATCCGTTACTGGCGAAGGTGTTGCACTGTCCTGGATTGCCACCATCAAATCCGCGCTTAAACCAGGTGTAGCGTTGCTCAGAGGTGCCATGGGTAAAGCTGTCCGGCACTACGCGGCCCTGACCCTTCTGCTGCAGACGGTCATCACCAATCGCCTCCGCGGCGTTCAGCGCTTCCTGCAAATCCCCTGCTTCAAGGATGTTCTCTTGCTGCATATAGTGTCCCCAGACACCGGCAAAACAGTCTGCCTGCAATTCCATTTTCACAGAGAGCTGATTGACCTGCGTCTGGCTCGCGCCCTGCTGCATTTCACGTACTTTAGGCTCAATACCCAGCAGTTTCTGAACATGGTGGCCCACTTCATGCGCGACAACGTAGCCCTGGGCGAAGTCGCCGTCAGCGCCGAGTTTGTTTTTCATCTCGTCATAGAAAGAGAGATCGATGTAGACAGTCTGATCGGCAGGACAGTAGAAGGGTCCCATCACGGATTGGCCTGTGCCGCAGCCGGTTCGGGTTGCCCCGCGATACATCACCAGCTTCGGTGCAACATACTGTTTGTTCATCTGTTTGAACAGCTTGCCCCAGGTATCTTCCGTGGTTGCAAGAATCACCTTAGTGAATTTTGCAGCCTCGTCATCATTGGTGCTGACGCTGCGCTGTTGCTGCTGGCTGGTTGGTGCAACGTCCCCACCCGTCAGCAGCGCGGTCAGGTCATAACCGTAATAACCTGCAATAGCCACCACCACCAACAGGATGATACCGCCTTTGCCGCGCGGCAGACGAATCTGACGGCCTCCGCCACCTAAACCGGACGATTGATCGCGACGGTCCTCTACATTGTCGCTTTCGCGACGCCCTTGCCAGCGCATGCTCTCTTCCCTCAGTCATTTTTTTCAGATGGCATGATTTTAGTTGCGTGACCGGGCAATCACCAGCTTTAGGCTGAAATGAAAACGGAGAGCCTGGGCTCTCCGTTTTATTCTGCTTACTTACTGCACTGCAGGCTGACTCAGTCGAGTTTTACACCCAGCCGCTGTGCCACTGCTTCATAAGCTTCGACTACGCCACCCAGGCTCTGGCGAAAACGGTCTTTGTCCATTTTATCCAGGGTCTCTTTGTCCCACAGGCGTGCACCATCTGGCGAAAACTCATCGCCCAGCGTGACTTCACCGTTAAACAGACCAAACTCAAGTTTGAAATCAACCAGAATCAGACCCGCATCGTCGAACAGCTTGCTCAGCACTTCGTTGGCTTTAAAGGTCAGTTCCTGCATCCGCGCCAGGTTCTGCTTGCTGACCCAGCCAAAAGTTTCGCAGTAGGATTCGTTGACCATCGGGTCATGCTTTTCATCATCTTTGAGGAAAAGATCAAACAGCGGGGGATTGAGCACAATGCCCTCTTCCACGCCCAGACGTTTTACCAGCGAACCTGCGGCGCGGTTACGGACCACGCACTCTACCGGCACCATCTCCAGCTTCTTCACCAGCGCTTCGGTATCAGACAGCAGCGCTTCCATCTGGGTTGGAATACCCGCTTCCTGCAATTTGGTCATGATGAAGTGGTTAAACTTGTTGTTAACCATTCCTTTGCGATCAAATTGCTCAATTCGGGCGCCATCACCTGCTGACGTATCGTTGCGGAATTCGAGTATCAGCAGATCCGGATTATCGGTGCTGTATACGGTTTTCGCTTTACCGCGATACAACTCAGCTCGCTTTTGCATCTTATTCACTCCAGACTTGAAATAACGGGTGTTCAGCGGCCAGTGCCGCTGCGGCGATTGCCTTGACGCAATCGTTTACTTCGCCGCGCGCTATTATGCCAAAAACAAAATAAAAAGGCCGGAGAATCTCCGGCCTGAGGCAACTTTATTTGTTCAGCGCCGCCTGGAACACGGCCACCAGCGCATCGTTCTGCGACTGGGTCAGCACATGCCCTTTCGGGTCGATAAATTGCAGACTGGTGCGGTTGTCCAAATCACCGACCTGCACTTTGTAATCACCGTCAGGTAATTCCGGGTCTTTTGCGCCAATGGAATCCCAGTCGCTGCTGCTCAGTGACTTGTAGGTCACTTTCATGCTACCCGTTGAGCGAGTGGTATCCGTCACCTCCATCCCAACGCGTTTCATCGCTTCAGGCAGACGCTGCCACGCCACATTATATGGCGTGCGCAGGATCAGCATTGGCAGGCCGGTATCATCTGCGCCGCTCTGCACATCAATAGCCCCACTCACCCGACCTGCCGCCGCGTTTTCACTGGCGGTATCAATCTTGTCCAGACCGGTGCTGATTTCATTCAGCATCTGCGCGGTATAGCGCTGAATCTGCACAGGTGAGGTAACGGTTTTGCCCGCCTGCTGCAGCTCCAGCAGACGTACGGTGAGCTGCTGCTGATAGCTCTGCGACTGCACACTGATCTGGTAGCGACCACGATACTGCTGATCTTCATCAGCACGGTTCCACTGTACCCAGTCGGTCGTCAGCTGCTGGCCGGCGTCATTACGTGAAGCAATCGCGAAATTGTTTGACTGCACGACGCTCACGACGCGGGGCCAGACTGAACCACGGCTACTATCAATCATCAGTGCGCCCGTGTTGTTGCTGAACTGCGCACGGGTGCCGTTCATCAGCGCCAGCGGCTGGGCAGGTGGACGAATGTCGAGCTGCTTGCCGGTGGGTGCCTGACTGCTGGTGCGCGGTACATCGTAATCACCACGCTGTACCGGCAGGATCATGCCGGCCGGCGCTTTCAGTTCACTTAACTGACTGGCTTCAAGATAAGATTCGTCACCACTGACCTGGCGCTTATAACGCTGATCACTTGAACAGGCCGACAACAGCATCAGGGTAGAAAGCCCCACCACTGTGGCTACTGTTGACCGCTTTACTGAGTAATTCATTCAAACTCCCTAAATTATCGCAAACCCGCTTTCACCAGCGCCTGCTCCACTTTCGGCTGGCCAGCTGCAGTCAGTGGCGTCATTGGCAGACGCAGCGTGTCGTTAGCGATTAATCCTAGCTGTTTCGCAGCCCATTTCACCGGGATAGGATTGGGTTCACAGAAAAGCGTCTGGTGCAGGTGCATCAGACGCTGATTCAGGCGGCGTGCTTCAACGAAATTGCCCTGCTGTGCAAGTTGACACAGTTGAACCATTTCGCGTGCAGCGACGTTTGCGGTCACCGAAATGACGCCTTTACCGCCCAGTTGCATAAAGTCCAGCGCAGTCGCGTCATCGCCACTCACCAGAATGAAATCTTCATTTACCAGCTCTTGGATCTGACTAACACGCGATAAGTTCCCGGTTGCCTCTTTGATTCCGATAATATTTTTGATTTCGGCCAGGCGGGCAACGGTTTCCGGCAGCATGTCACAACCGGTGCGCGAGGGAACGTTATACAGCATCTGTGGCAGGCTGGTGCTATTCGCAATCGCTTTGAAGTGCTGGAACAGCCCTTCCTGGGTCGGACGATTGTAATAAGGCGTCACGGTGAGGCAACCCACCACGCCGGAATTTTCAAAACGCTTCGTCAGAGAGATGCCTTCAGCGGTGGCGTTTGCACCGGTTCCGGCTATCACCGGGATACGGCCATCAGCCAGTTCCAGGGTCAGCATCACCACATCACCATGTTCTTCATGGCTCAGGGTTGCAGATTCGCCTGTGGTGCCGACGGAAACGATCGCCGCGGTGCCGCTGGCGACATGATAATCAATCAGTTTTTTCAGACTCGACCGGCAGACATTACCGTTGTCATCCATTGGCGTAACGAGTGCAACAATACTTCCCGTAAACATTGGCGATCCCCTCGACAAACAAGTGCTTCATGGTACGTTTTACACTTAGGGAAAAGCAAGCAAGCCACGCCATTCCCGCGCTTGTCAGCAGTTTTTTTTATGTTTACCTTATGGTTATTAGCGAAAGCAGAGGAAAAGCCATTTTGCCGCAATCTCAGCCCCATCATCTGGTGATCACCGCGCTTGGTGTTGACCGTCCGGGTATCGTCAACACCATTACCCGACACGTCAGCAGCTGCGGTTGTAATATTGAAGATAGCCGTCTTGCCATGCTCGGGGATGAGTTCACGTTTATTATGCTGCTGTCGGGCAGCTGGAACGCAATCACACTGATTGAATCGACATTGCCGCTGAAAGGCGCAGAGCTGGAGCTGCTGATCGTCATGAAGCGAACCAATGCCCGGCTTCGTCCGCCGATGCCCGACACCGCATTCATCCAGGTTGAAGTGGCCGATTCGCCGCATATTATTGAGCGTTTCACCGATCTTATTGATAAGCATCAGATGAACGTGGCCGAACTGGTGTCGCGAATCACACCTGCGCAACACGAATTGCCACCGACACTCTATATTCAAATGACGGCCCACAGTCCAACGCGAACCCGTGGCACGTCGTTTGAGCAGGCTTTTAATACCCTGTGCCAGGAGCTGAATGCCCAGGGAACGCTACGTCTCTACAGTGTCTCAGACGCCGACAGCAGCGAACCTGTCAGCGCGATACGCTAAGCTTTGGTCCTTAAACCGGAGTTATTTCTCCACATTACTGACGCCTGAATGCTCGGCTATGTGGTGAAATACCCCCTGATGGTAATGTTGCTGCTGGCCGTTTCTGGCCGGATGGTGTATTACCCACAGCCTGAATAAGAAAATGGAGAGATGTGATGAATCCACTGAAAGCCGGAGATACTGCACCCGCATTTAGCCTGCCTGACCAGGACGGCGAACACGTGAATCTGACCGACTTCCAGGGACAGCGCGTTCTGGTGTACTTCTACCCGAAAGCGATGACACCAGGCTGCACCGTGCAGGCGTGCGGTCTGCGTGACAACATGGATGAGTTGAAAAAAGCGGGCGTGGAAGTGCTGGGTATCAGCACCGACAAACCGGAAAAACTGTCAAAGTTTGTCGAAAAAGAGCTGCTGAACTTTACGCTGCTGTCAGATGAAAATCATGAAGTCTGCCAGGCGTTTGGCGTCTGGGGTGAAAAAACGTTTATGGGGAAAACCTATGACGGTATTCATCGCATCAGCTTTTTGGTTGATGCCGAGGGCAAGATCGAAAAAGTGTTTGATAACTTTAAGACGTCGAATCACCACGACATGGTGCTGGATTACGTCAAATCAGCCTGATGTTAAGGGGCGCGTTAGTCTGACCGCCGCGCCCCTGCTTCTCTTTTTCCCGCACGTTTACCCTGCCGTAATGAAACATCCGGTTTCACCCGACTAGGAGTCGGCAACGATCACACAGTTACGTCCGGCACTCTTCGCCTCATAGAGCGCCGCATCCGCCTGTTTCAGGCTGTTTTCCAGTCCCGCATCCTGCGAACCATTCCAGGCCGCCACGCCAATAGACAAGGTAATGCGCCCCACGTCAGTCAGCCAGGCTTCAGCAATGCCCACCCGTACGCGTTCTGCGATGATCTGCGCCTCATCCAGGGCCGTTCCTGGCAATAGCATCAGAAACTCCTCTCCGCCATTGCGACAGACCACATCAGACTGACGGGCGCTGGCACGCAGCGTACTTGCCACCTGCTGAATGACCCGGTCGCCCACGTCGTGGCCCCAGCTGTCATTAACGTTTTTGAAATGATCGATATCCAGTGCCAGCACCGAAAAAGGCTGGCGCAGGGTCCGATAGTACTCCAGCACCGCATTCAGACCCCGGCGATTGAGTACCTGAGTCAGCGGATCGGTCTGCGCTTCTGAGTTAAGGCGACCAATTTTATCCTGCACCAGCCCAATACCGGTGAGCAGCGCGCGCTTTACCTGGGCCGCCTCAAAATACCAGGCGGTGATGCCGCCAATTTCTTTTGATACGCCCTGCGCATCCATCCGGCTGGCTTTGCGCGCCAGCTGGAAGAGTGGCCGGGCAATCAGACGTGCCATGACTAAGGCCACCAGCAGAGTCAGCAGCGCGAACGGCACAGAATTTTTCAGCACTTTCATCAACAGACCGGACAGCGGATCCAGTGTGACGTTAATCGGCTTCAACGCTACCACTGTCCAGCCGGTCGTCGGCACCACGGCAAAGCCCGCCAGCTGTGTGGCATTACCCGGACCGGCAAGCATCAGCGAGCCATTGGTCTGGTCATCACGCGGATTGACGATGGCAGGCAGCGTTTTGCCAATCAGTTGACGATTCTGGTGATACAACACCTCATTGTTGCTATCGAGCACATAAACCGTTGTGCCATCGCGATAGAACTGCTCACCCAGCAGCGCATTGAGTATGCTTTTCTTCTTCAGGTAGATCGTGCCGCCGATGTAGCCCAGGTAGTCACCCTCGGGACTCCAGACAGGCCATGAGACAAAAACCAGCAGATTATTGGCGGCAGAAAGGGAGGGTTTACTGATGATCGGCTGTCGCAGGGTCAGCGCCTCTCGCGAGGCGTCACTGGTGAGGTGCATACCCTGTAACGTCAGTGACTCGGGGGAAATTGCTTTGATCACGCCCTGCGCATCCACGATCGCGACGGAGTTGAAACTGGTGGTCTGCTCACGCAGTCGATTGACTTCATTGTTCAGCAGCCCCTGATTAGTAAAGTCACGGCTGAGCTGATTGGCGCTGTAATGAAGTTGAGACTGCGCCAGCTGGAAGAAAATTTCACTGGTTGAGGCGAGCTTGGCGGCATACGCCCGGTTAGCCTCAAGCGTGGTGTCAATAAGCACCTGGCGCTGAACCCGCCAGGTAGCGTAGAGCGCGTTCGCGAGTGTGATAACAATGCTGACAATCACCAGCAGGGCGATCAGATTGCGCAAATCGGCCTTGGGCCGGATGTGCTTTAGCATGGCGTCGCCGCGCCGAAGATGAGTGTCATGTCGTGAATGCCTGATTATTTTTTTAAGTGTGCCAGAGGCCCTGATATCCGGGCTTAAGTCTACACTGTGTCGGCATTTTTGAGCAGCACTAAGACAAATTTTACCCCGCTTAATACAGATTTAGCTGGCACTAATCGATTAATCCCTGACTATCGTAAAATGGCCAGGGTCCTGAAAAATGGCCAATCGCGCACTGATGTGTGACCATTCCCTCTCCGGGTTGCCAGCAATGCAGTAAATAGCCGGGCGGCTCCAGGATAAAGTGCGCGGGCCCCTCCGGATGCAGATCCAGCGCGACCTGATGCGATACGCCCGGCGCGACACAGGCGAGCGTGCCAGCAAAGCGGGTCTGCAGGCTGCGATGCAGATGTCCACACAAGACCCGTTCTACCTGCGGATGACGGGCAATGATCGCCTCAAGAGCCTGCGGATGGCGTAACCGTTGCCGATCCATATGCGCAATGCCGCAGGCAAAAGGCGGATGGTGCAGCATGACCAGGGTGGGCTGATCCGCGGACATGCCCAGCGCCTGGTCCAGCCATTCTAACTGTTCCTCATCTACCTCACCCCACGGCTGTTGCGGTACGCTGGAATCCAGGGCAATCAACCTGACGCCGCCCACACTCAGCTGCCAGTTCAGTGTGGGTCCGGATTGCAGATAGCCGTGATCAGGGAAGGCAGCCCGCAGCGCCTCGCGGTCGTCGTGATTGCCCGCCATGAGATAAAACGGCGGTTGCAGGCGCTGCAGGGCTTCCCGCAAAGTCTGATACTCATCCGGCCTGCCAAAATCGACCAGATCGCCGGTAATTACCACTGCATCAGGTCGCGGCTGCAGCGAGTTGAGGGTATCGATAACCTGCAGTAACGCCGCATGGGTATCGACCTGTTTGTATGAGAGGCGGCCATGGGCCTTGATATGCAGATCGCTGATTTGAGCAATCAATGTGGGTTGAAGAGACACAACAGACTCCTTAGCAACTGAATTCCAGCGCGGCGTGGCTGGTCAGCGACCAGCTGATACGCTGCCCCGCCTGCCAGATTTCGCGCGCATGACGATCGACCTGAATGGGATTATCCAGTCCGATATCAATCAGTAAGCGCTGTGAAGCGCCGAGAAACATACTGCCCACCACCACGCCGCGCTGGGCATAGCGCGTATCATCGGCCAGCAGAACATCTTCCGGGCGGCAAAAACGCACAGGATTGCCTTCCGGGTCGTGCGCTACGCAGTTAATCGCACCCACAAAATCGGCCACAAAGCGGGAGGCCGGACGCTGATAAATGCCCTGCGGGGTATCAAGCTGCACCAGACGGCCCTGCTCCATCACTGCGATGCGATCGCCCAGCGCCATCGCCTCCTGCTGATCATGCGTGACGTAAACGGCGGTGATCGCCAGCCGCTTAAGCAGCGCACCGATCTCCAGACGCAGTCGGTCGCGCAGCCTGGCATCAAGCGCCGCCAGCGGCTCATCAAACAGCAGCACTTTAGGCCGGGCGGCCAGCGCACGTGCCAGCGCCACACGCTGTTTCTGCCCGCCGGACAACTTATCAATCGCGCGATGTGCCAGAGGCGTCAGATCAACCAGCGCCAGCATCTCTGCAACCCGCGCCTCTCGCTCGGCACGCGGCACGCCCTGCACCTTCAGGCCATAGGCGACGTTCTGCGCCACGTTAAGTGTCGGGAACAGCGCGTAGTTCTGGAACACCATGCCGACATTGCGTTTCTCAATCGGCAGCGCGGTAACGTTACGTTGATCAAACCAGATCTCGCCCGGCGGATCGCTGCTTTCCAGGCCACTGATAATGCGCAGCAGCGTGGTTTTACCGCAGCCCGACGGTCCCAGCAGAACCAGCGTTTCTCCGGCGTGCACGCGCAGATCGAGCGGATGCAGCGCGACCTGCTGATTAAAGCGACGCGAGCAGTGGCGCAGCGTCACATTGATGGCCTCATTCATACGGTTTCCTCTCTCTGCTGCCGCGACGTTTGCCGTTCCAGCCAGTGATTACAGGCGTTAAGCAACAGCAGCAGCGGTAAAATCATCATGATAAAGATCAGTGTGTAGGCAGAACCGACTTCCAGCCGCATGGAGGTGTAGCTGTCGGCCAGCCCCACCGGCAGCGTTTTGGTCAGCGGTGTGTGGAGCATCCAGGTAATGTTGAACTCCCCCACCGACAGGGTGATGACCATAAACGCACCCGCCAGAATGCCGTTACGGCAGTTCGGAACGACCACAGTAAAAAAGCGACGCCAGAAACTCGCCCCCAGGCTGGCGGCGGCCTCTTCCAGGCGCGGAAGATCAATCGCCTGCATCACCGACAGCACCGGGCGAATCATGAAGGGCAGTGTAAAAAGCACATGGCCGATCAGGATAAAGAGCCAGCTGTCGCGCAACGCACTGAACTGACCGTAAAGCAGAATGATGCCCAGCGCGGTGGCGAGGCCCGGCAACGCCACCGGCAGCATCAGACACTCCTCAATACGCGAGGCCCAGCGTGACGGTGACTTGAGTAAGCCCCAGGCGGCGGGTATGCCAGCAATGACCGTCACCGCCAGACAGCTCAGCGCAATCAGCAGTGACAGCCAGAAGGTGTCGGCATACATCTGCCACACCTGCTCCACCCACTTCAGTGTCAGGCCACTGCGCAGGCCCGCGAAGTAGTTCTGTGTAACGCCCGCCAGCATCGAGAGCATGACCGGCACGATCATAAACAGTGCGGTGAGGCTTGTGATCGCCACCTGCAGCCAGAAGAGACCCCGTCGTTTCATGATTCATGCTCCTTCCGGCGCGTAAGGCCATTAGCCAGCATCAGCGCCAGCCAGGCCACGGCGCCCATCACGACTGAGAGTGCCGCCGCAGTGGCAAAGTTAGCGTAATTGGTGAACTCACCGTAAATGGTCAGCGGCAGCACAGCGAGTTCGGTACCCAGCGTAAAGGCGGTGCCAAACGCGCCCATACTGGTGGCGAAACAGAGTGCGCCACAGGAGAGTAGCGCCGGTTTCAGTCCGGGTATGATGACGTCTATGATGATGCGCCACTGGCTGGCACCCAGTGAACGGGCCGCCTCTTCCAGTGATCTATCCAGTTTCTCACTGGCCGCCACCAGCGTTACGATGGCACGCGGCAGCGAAAAGTAGAGATAGCCAACAAATAAGCCGCTGAGTGAATAGGCGAAGACCCAGCGTTCATGAAACAGACTGAGACTGAGTTGCGCCAGTACCCCCTGACGCCCCGCCAGCATAACCATCAGAAATCCCACCACCACGCCCGGAAAAGCCAGCGGAAAGGTCAGCAGCGCCAGCAGCGTCCCTCGCCCGGTAAAGCGCTGCCGCGCCAGAAAGCAGCCCACCACCGCCGCAATCAGCAGCGTAACCAGCGTCACCGCCGCCGAGAGCAGGACGGTATTCAGCAGGCTTTGCAGATATTGTGGCTGGCTGATTACCGTCCAGTAGCCACTGTGGTGCGTGGTGCGATCCTCCGTCATGCCGATCTGCAACAGGCGGGCAAACGGCAGCACCCAGAAGGCGGCAAAGAAGAGCAGCGCAGGCAACAGCATCCACGGCCAGTTTACCCCCAGCGGGCGGAGCCGATGGCGAAGCGGCCCGCCCGTGGTTAAGGAATTAATGTCTGAAAGTGACATCAGCGAATCTCACTCAGATAGCGGGCGGAGAAGCCCTTCTGTGCATCGGCCATCTGCTGATAATCGACCGTGTGGGCGCGCGCATAATCACTGTCAGGCAGAAAATATTTTTTCGCCTCAGGTGACATTGCGCCAGCCCGTACCGGACGCAGCCAGGCATTGGCCCAGATTGCCTGGCCCGCATCGGACAGCACGAAATCGATCACTTTCTTACCGTTGGCCGGATGCGGCGCGTTCTTCACGAGGCTGATAACGTACGGCACCGTCACCGTTCCCTCACTCGGGATCACAAACTCGACATTGGCGTGATCTTTGTAGCGGGCGCGATAGGCGTTGAAGTCATAGTCGATAAGAATCGGGATTTCGCCTGAAATCAGCCGCGCATAGGCGGTCTGCTTAGGCACAATGGGCTGGTTGCGCTGCAGCGCTTTGAACCAGTTGATGGCGGGAGTGAAGTCATGCAGGCTGCCGCCTTTGGCCTGATTCACCGCGACTGCGGCCACATAGCCTACAAAGGCACTGGCCGGATCAAGATAACCCACCATGCCTTTATATTCCGGCTTCAGAAGATCATCCCAGGATCGTGGCACCGGCGCGCCACCCAGCGCATCAACATTCACCATAAAGCCCATGGTGCCGGAGTGCAGCGCTACCCATTTGCCCGCCGGATCTTTCATACCGGCCGGGATTTCATCCCAGTGAGCCGGCTTATACGCGCTGACCACGTCAGCACTGACAGCCTGAATGCCGAAGCTGACGCCGTAATAGACCACGTCGGCAACCGGATTATTTTTCTCTGCCACCAGCTGCGCCAGCGCCTGACCCGAGTTTTTATTGTCCTGCGGCACATGAATCCCGGTCGCTTTTTCAATCGCCTGAAGCTGCGTGGCCCAGTCGGCCCACTCAGGCGGGCAGTTGTAGCAGATAGCATTTTCCGCCGCCTGGACCCATGAACTGGTCAGCGTGCAGCCAGCCAGCAGCGCGGCGCTGGCGATATATCTGAGATTAAACGTGAGTGACATGATGTTTCCCTGAAGAAGAGCCATAAAATGCCGGGGCGATACTCTCCCCGATCCGTAAATGATGGGGCAGCAGGTGGGTTTCACTGCCCGGATTCAGAAGCAGATCAATGGCGAGCGTTCCCATCAGCGCAATCGGCTGAACCACGCTCGCCAGTGACGGTGAAAGCTGTTCGCCCAGCGCAATGCCGTCGAAACCGATCACTGACAATTGATGCGGCACGCTGACACCTGCACGCGCAGCCGCCCCCAGCAGGCTGATAGCCAGCAGATCGTTACTGCAAATCACTGCAGTCAGCGGCGAAGGTGCATTCATCAGCGGCAGCAGCGGCTTGAAATCGGAGTGGATATGGCTGGGCATCTCAATCATCGCCTGCGGCGTCAGACCAGCCTGCTGCATGGCCTGGCAGTAGCCGAGAAAACGAAGACGCGCGCGATCGGATTGCTGCATTGGGCCTGCGGCCATCGCGATGTGACGGTGACCCAGAGAGATGAGATGGGTGGTCGCTTCGGCCATCGCTTTGCGGTTGTCGACGTGCAAAGCAGGCCATGCGTGCTGTTGCGGCACGCTGTGGGTCAGTACAAATGGCATCTTCGCTGCCGCCAGTGTGGGCAGCAGCGCACTGCGGTCGGCGTCTGCCACCGTCAGTACCAGACCGGCAACACGCTGGTGCAGCATATGTTCGACAATGGCTGCTTCCCGCTCAGCCTGATAATCACTGGTCGCCACCAGCAACGCATAGCCTGCCTGCTGCGCCTGCTGCTCCATCGCCTGCAATTGCATGGCAAAAACCGGATTGAGCAGAGAAGGCAGCAGTACACCGAGCGTGGTGGAGTGGCGGGTACGGAGCTGACGGGCAATGTGATTCGGCCGAAAACCTATCTGTTCTGAGGCGGCAAGCACCTTTTGCAGCGTACCCGGTTTAAGCAGATGAGGATCAGAGAAGGCGCGCGCAGCGGTTGCGCGGGAAACCCCTGCCAGTCTGGCTACGCTGATTAAATCGGTCATGTCTGCCTCGTTTATCGTCAATGAGATCGATCTCATTGCGGTTTAAACTAGTGGCGTTATATGACAGGCGTATCTCAGGAAGTTGACTGACAGATGACAGCGGCAGTGACGCCGCTGCTGGAGAGTTAAAGCATCAGGAAGGCGTAACCGCTGTTTTCCAGGGTGGCAACGGTGGTGCCGCTGGAGATGGTATGAGTGACCATCGGGTCAATCCAGTTGCGATCAAGCTGATGAAACGCGACAGACTGATCACAGATAGTGACCTGAACGCCCGCTTTTTTCAGCTCGCTGATCAGCTTCAGGTTCGGGTTATCGACGCCATAAGCTTTGCTGAACTGATCATTATTCAGCGCTGATGACACTGCATCACCGTTAATCGACACCACAAATTTCAGCTGGTCGAGTGGCACACCCGCCGCATAATAGAGGTTGGTGACGCGCGCTACGCGCTCCAGACCCAGATTCGGCTTACGAATATCGCCTTCATTACGGTTAATCTGGAAAACAATTTTATTACTCAGGCCCGCTGTCGTGCCGGGTTTAAATGCGGGCGTATCCACATAATGTATTTTACCGTAGCCCTCGATTGCTGGCGTACTCCAGAAATCAGCAGGCTCAGATTTATTATCCGCCATTTTCCCGCTGACCTTATCGTATAATTCCGGCAACTGTAAAACATTGCCCCCAATAAATCCGGCAACGGCTGCCATCACCACTAAAGCTGCTGGACGCATTTACGTTTCTCCCAATTATTTAAATATGAATTACATTGCCAGCCACGCGTATCCCTGATTTTGCAGGGTTGATACGGTGGTTGGACTGGAAAGCGCATGTACCACGGATTTATCAATCCAGTTATTGGGATAGTGATGGAATGCCACGGACTGATCGCAGACCGAGACTTTCACTCCCGCCTGATTCAGCTCATTAATCAGCTTCAGGTTTGGATTTTCGATGCCATAAAATTGTTTGAAATGGGCATTGTCCAGCATGGCGGGCGTCGCATCTCCGGTGACTGACACCACAAACTTCAGTTGGTCAGCCGGAATACCCGAGGCGATATAGAGATTGACCACCCTGGCTACACGTTCCAGCCCCAGATTGGGTGCGGTCATCGCCCCGTCACTTCGGGTAATCTGGAAAACAATTTTGTTACTCAGGCCCGGCACCGGTTTAAACGCGGCGTCAGGCTCGTAATGAATTTTTCCGTAACCTTCAATCGCCGGCGTGCTCCAGAATCCGGGTGCTTCCTGTGGCTCGGTTGCAAAATGGCGTGTCACTTTGTCGTAAATATCGCCACTCTGTGTGACAGCCGCGCCAACGACGCCGCCAATAATGGCGATTAACGCGTATGAAACAACTGAACGCATAACCCTTTTCTCCGGCATATTATGTCTGGCAGATTCAGAATTGAATCAGGTCGGCTATCTATACCACAGCGCAGGTGTAATTCTTGCCTCTGTAAATTCAGGTCAACGCAGCGCTGATAACTATTGAAATTATTCACAGCCGGAATTAATCGAAAAGTTTTATGATGAGAAATAAAAAGTCTTATCTGAAGTGGACCTAACTATTTCTTCTTTTTCCTTTTCGATGCTATTTATTATATAAAAATAACAACCAGGCTAATTTGGAATACGTGGGATAAGGCGGGAGAGACGATTTGATTTATCAATGGTTGAAAGGCATTTAGCGGCGCAGAGTGCGCTATTTTTTCAGAGTAGACCTGGAAAAACACATGCCATGTTCAGTTTTTTTGAGTGAATTTACATAACTTTATAAAAATAAGCTTACTGGCTTCGGTTGTCTGGCAGCAGATTCTGCTCTGATTCAACGAAACGCAATGTAAATAAACAACAACGCCGTAATATAACCGCTGACGACCCCGGCAATACCCCGCCAGTTTTTTTTCGTTTAACTGCCGTTTAAACTGGCAGGATATTCAATTTTTTTCTTCATAATCGGCGATCTTGCTCAAATCAGGCGGGCGATTTGCCAGAAAACAACATTTCTTTCTTTTGAGGCCCTGGTTAAGATAGTCACGAACCGTCGTTATCTGCGAAAAACGGAACATTCCCGCTGCGCACCTGTCCATTCTCAGGGCCTCTCTACAGGATTCAGGCATGTTGAACTCGTTAAAGAAAACGCTGATCGCCGCGCTCCTTCCGACGCTCATTTTCTCCACTCTGACACCCGCTAACGCCGATGTCAGTGACTCACTTCCCGATATTGGTACTACGGCGGGTTCGACGCTATCAATTAATCAGGAATTGCAGATGGGCGACTTCTATGTGCGCCAGCTGCGCGCCAGTGCGCCGCTAATCAACGATCCGCTGCTCAATCAGTACATTAATCAGCTGGGGCAACGACTCGTTTCTCACGCCGACTCGGTGAAAACGCCGTTCCACTTCTTTCTGATTCAGAACGATGAACTTAACGCCTTTGCCTTTTTCGGTGGCAACGTGGTGCTGCACTCAGCGCTGTTCCGCTTTACCGACAATGAAAGCCAGCTGGCATCGGTAATGGCACATGAAATCTCGCACGTCACCCAGCGCCATCTGGCGCGTGCCATGGAAGATCAGAAGCGCAACGCGCCACTGACCTGGGTCGGTGCGCTTGGCTCTATTCTGCTGGCGATGGCCAGTCCGCAGGCGGGCATGGCCGCGCTGACCGGTACTCTGGCGGGAACGCAGCAGGGAATTATCAGCTTTACACAGGGCAATGAGCAGGAAGCAGACCGCATCGGGATTCAGGTGCTGCAGCGCGCTGGCTTCGATCCCCAGGCAATGCCGAACTTTCTGCAAAAACTGGCCGATCAGAGCCGCTTCTCTTCTAAGCCACCTGAAATTCTGCTGACGCACCCCTTGCCCGACAGTCGTCTGGCGGATGCCCGCAACCGTGCTAATCAGATGCGGCCGGTGGTGGTGCAATCCACGGAAGATTTCTATATGGCAAAGGTGCGTTCGCTGGGCATGTACTCTACCGGACGTAATCAGCTTACTGACGAACTGCTGAGTCAGTACGCCAGCGGCAATTCCCGTGAGCAGATGGCGTCACAATATGGCAAAGCCATACAGTTTTTGCAGGCGAAGAGTTACGCCGATGCGAAACGTATTATCACCCCGTTGCTGGCGAAGCAGCCCAATAATGTCTGGTTCCTGGATATCATGTCGGACATTGATATCGGGCTGAATCAGCCACAGCAGGCCATCGCCCTGCTCACCGCCGCAACCGGTGCCAAAAACAGTCCGGTCGTGCAGCTCAATCTGGCCAATGCCTACGTTGAAGCGAAACAGTATGCCAATGCCAGCCGTATTCTGAACCGCTACACCTGGGCCAATAAAGACGATCCCAACGGCTGGGATTTACTGGCGCAGGCCTCGGCACAGCAGGGACTGCATGATGAAGAGTTATCGGCGCGGGCAGAGAGTCTGGCCCTGAATGGCCAGCTTGATCAGGCGATCACCACCCTGAGCAGTGCCAGCGCACAGGTGCCGCTCGGCAGCCTGAAACAGGCGCGTTACGATGCCCGTATCGATCAGCTGCGCCAGTTACAACAGCGCTTTAAGCAGTATCAGAAAGGCTAAGCACTCACACCGCCAGCACGTCGCGAACAGAGAAGAAAGGAGAGTCAGAGATGGTGACGATTTATCACAACCCGCGCTGCAGCAAGAGCCGCGAGACACTGGCGCTGCTCACTGCCCGCGGAATTGAGCCGGATGTGGTGCTCTATCTGCAAACGCCGCCCGACCACGAGACGCTGCAAATCCTGTTACAGAAACTGGGGATGCAGAGCGCACGCGAGTTAATGCGAACTAAAGAGGCGATCTACAGCGAGCTGGCGCTTGACGACAAAGGCGAAAGTGCGCTGCTGGATGCGCTGGTAGAGAATCCGGAGCTGATTGAAAGGCCGATAGTGATCAATGGCGACAGGGCGCGAATTGGCCGCCCGCCAGATGCGGTGCTCGACATTCTTTAAAGGCCGAGCGTCTCTTTAACAAAGGGAATGGTGAGTTTGCGCTGGGCGCTGATCGAGGCGCGATCAAGACGATCCAGCGTATCAAACAGCGTGCGCATTTCACGATCGAGTCGCTTCAGCAGGAAGCGACCCACATCTTCCGGCAGCTCAAATCCGCGTAACCCGGCACGCAACTGCAACGCCTGTAATTTATCTTCATCAGAAAGCGGCTGCAGGCGATAGATTTGCCCCCAGTCAAGGCGCGAGGCGAGATCGGGCAGCTGAAGATTAAGCTGGCGTGGCGGACGATCGCCGGTGATAAACAGACGCGTGTTACCGGTTTCCAGAATGCGGTTATAGAGATCGAAGATCGCCATTTCCCATTCCGGCTCGCCTGCAATGCACTCGATGTTATCGATACAGACCAGTGACAGCTGCTCCATCCCTTCCAGAACGTCCGGAACAAACCAGGTGCGTTTATCCAGCGGAACATAGCCCACGGCTTCACTGCGTGCGGACATTTCGGCACACGCGGCGTGCAGCAAATGGCTCCGCCCACCGCCTTCGCGTGACCAGAAGTAGAGATAGCTGCCATGTTGTTGGTTGAGCGCGCCTTTCAGGGCGGCAATCAGCGACGGGTTTTCCCCCGGCCAGAAGCTGGAGAAGGTTTCATCGTCAGGTAAATAGAGTGGCAATGACAATTGTGCCGGCGTGTTCAGAAGCACCTCAGCAAGAGAACAAGCAAAAAATCGGGGGAAGTCTAACACAGTTTTCAGAAAGAGATGAATGGGGCGTCCCTGCCCCGGATCCTGTCAGGCTCGCAGCGATCACTGCTCGCGCGGTTCTTCAGCCTCCAGCACCACTTCTTCAGGTCTGAGCAGCGAGATAACCCGGAAGATCAACGCCAGTCCGACACCGACTATCGTCGCCAGCGCCATGCCTTTCAGCTCCGCTGCGCCGATATGCACTTTCGCCCCGCTGACCCCGATGATCAGGATCACCGAGGTGAGGATCAGGTTCTGCGCTTTGTTGTAATCGACTTTGGATTCGATCAACACCCGGATACCGGAGGCGCCAATGACCCCATACAGCAGTAGCGACACACCGCCCATAACCGGAACCGGGATCGCCTGGATCACCGCCGCCAGTTTGCCAACGCAGGAGAGCAGAATCGCCAGAATCGCCGCGCCGCCAATCACCCACGTGCTGTAGACGCGGGTAATCGCCATCACACCGATGTTTTCACCGTAGGTGGTGTTGGGTGTGGAACCAAAGAAGCCGGAGATGACGGTCGATAAACCGTTGGCGAACATCGAACGATGCAGGCCGGGGTCGCGAATCAGATCTTTCTTCACGATATTGGCGGTGACTACCAGATGACCGATATGCTCGGCAATGACCACCAGCGCCGCAGGCAGAATCGTCAGCATCGCCACCCACTCAAAGCGCGGCGTATAAAAGGTCGGCAGTGCAAACCAGGGCGCTTTGACCACGCCGCTCCAGTCAACGATGCCCATAAACGCGGAAAGCAGATAACCCGCCACGACCCCGACCAGAATCGGGATGATCGCCAGGAAACCACGGAACAGCACCGAACCGAATACGGTTACCGCCAGCGTGACCAGCGAGATCAGCACAGTTTTACTGTCGGGCGCACTGCCTTCAGCAGGCAGCAGGCCCGCCATATTCGCGGCCACGCCCGCCAGCTCCAGACCGATGACGGCGACAATTGCGCCCATCGCCGCCGGAGGGAACATTACATCAAGCCAGCCGGTTCCGGCGCGTTTGACAATCAGCGCCACGATGCAAAACAGCACGCCGCACAGAATAAACCCGCCCAGTGCGACCTCATAACCCAGCGGCAATAACAGCAGCACCGGCGAGATAAAGGCAAAGCTCGAACCCAGATAGGCGGGAATTTTGCCTTTACAGATAAAGAGATAAATCAGTGTGCCGACCCCGTTAAACAACAGCACTGTCGCCGGGTTGATGTGAAACAGAATGGGTACCAGTACCGTGGCACCAAACATGGCAAACAGGTGTTGCAGGCTGAGTGGAATGGTTTGCAGTAACGGCGGTCGTTCACTGACGCCAATGGCGCGACGAGTCATCATTTATCCCCTTATTTTTTCCCCGACGATTCGGGCCTCAGGCACAGCAGCAGGCACGCCGGTGCGCCTTGCGGCAGGCCGAATCCGTGGGGTGTTTTTTGCCAAAAAAAAGCCGACTCTCTGGTCGGCTGTGCGTATTATTTGGTTCCGAAAATTTTGTCCCCGGCATCGCCGAGCCCGGGAATGATGTAACCCTTTTCATTCAGTCCCTGGTCCACTGACGCGGTATAAAGCTCGACGTCAGGATGCGCTTTCTCCAGCGCGGCAATCCCTTCTGGTGCAGCAACCAGAACCAGCACTTTGATGCTGGTGCAGCCCGCTTTCTTCAGCAGATCGACGGTGGCGATCATGGAACCGCCGGTCGCCAGCATCGGGTCGACCACCAGCGCCAGGCGCTCTTCAATGTTAGAGACCAGCTTTTGGAAGTAGGGAACCGGCTCCAGGGTTTCTTCATCACGGTAAACACCCACCACGCTGATACGGGCGCTGGGGACGTGCTCCAGCACCCCTTCCATCATGCCCAGGCCGGCACGCAGAATCGGGACCACCGTGATTTTTTTGCCTTTGATCTGGTCGATCTCTACCGGGCCATTCCAGCCCTCAATGGTGACGCGCTCTGTTTCCAGATCGGCGGTCGCTTCGTAGGTCAGCAGGCTGCCCACTTCAGAGGCCAGCTCGCGAAAACGCTTTGTGCTGATATCATGCTCACGCATCAGGCCCAGTTTATGTTTGACCAGCGGGTGTCTGACTTCCACGATCTTCATTGGTGTTCTCCCGGAATGAGTTGAGCTAAAAAAAAATCGCGGGATTATACCGCCTTTTGCGCCCTGCGCCACCTGCTCTTGCGCAAAGCCGCGGCTTTTACCGGAACAAATAGAGGATTAATGAAAATCGCCCGATGCGCAATCCCGGACTCGCAAACGTTTGCCTGCACTGATAGAATTGCCGCGCTTTATTTTAACCACCAACCGCAATTCGCGTGGGGACCTCGCAGTGACCGACAAAACCTCTCTCAGTTACAAAGACGCCGGTGTTGATATTGATGCTGGTAACGCTCTGGTTGACCGTATTAAAGGCGTAGTGAAAAAGACGCGTCGCCCGGAAGTGATGGGTGGACTGGGCGGTTTTGGTGCGCTTTGCGCGCTGCCGCAAAAATACCGTGAACCGGTGCTGGTCTCCGGCACCGATGGCGTCGGCACCAAGCTGCGCCTGGCGATGGATCTCAAACGCCACGATGCCATTGGTGTTGACCTGGTCGCGATGTGCGTTAACGACCTGGTGGTACAGGGCGCTGAGCCGCTCTTCTTCCTCGACTACTACGCCACCGGCAAACTGGATGTGGAAACCGCCTCTGCGGTGATCACCGGCATCGCCGAAGGGTGTCTGCAGTCGGGTTGTGCGCTGGTCGGCGGTGAAACCGCTGAGATGCCAGGCATGTATCACGGCGAAGATTACGACGTGGCGGGTTTTTGTGTCGGCGTGGTGGAAAAGTCAGAAATCATTGATGGCAGCAAGGTGCAGGATGGTGACGTACTGATCGCCCTCGGCTCAAGCGGCCCGCACTCCAACGGCTATTCGCTGGTGCGCAAAATTCTGGAAGTCAGCAACACGGATCCACTGGCTGAACAGCTGGAAGGCAAACCGCTGGCTGATCATCTGCTGGAACCGACCCGCATCTACGTGAAAAATATCCTGAGCCTGATTGAGCAGGTCGATGTGCACGCTATTGCGCACCTGACCGGCGGCGGCTTCTGGGAGAATATTCCGCGCGTACTGCCTGACAATACTCAGGCCGTGATCGACGAAAAGAGCTGGGAATGGCCGGCGGTATTCAGCTGGTTACAGCAGGCGGGGAACGTCAGCCGTTTCGAGATGTACCGCACCTTTAACTGCGGCGTCGGCATGATCATTGCCCTGAGCCCGGCAGAGGCGGACAAGGCGATTGCGCTGATGCAGGCCGCAGGCGAGAAAGCCTGGAAGCTCGGCGTGATTAAAGCGTCGGATGCTGAAGAGCGTGTGGTTATTAACGGATGAAAAAGCTGGTTGTACTGATTTCCGGCAACGGAAGTAACCTTCAGTCCATCCTTGACGCCTGTGAAAGCGGGCAGATTCACGGCAGCGTCGCTGCCGTGTTCAGCAACCGTGCCGCCGCTTATGGCCTGACGCGGGCGCAGGAGGCGGGCATTCCCGCCCATGCGCTTGCCGCCAGTGACTTCGCTGACCGCGAAGCCTTTGATCGTCAGCTCATCACTGAAATCGACGCATACCGTCCAGACCTGATTGTGCTGGCCGGATATATGCGCATTCTCAGCAGCGCTTTTGTGGCGCATTTCCATAATCGCCTGCTGAATATCCACCCTTCCCTGCTGCCGAAATATCCAGGTCTGAATACGCATCGTCAGGCGCTGGAAAATGGCGACAGCGAACATGGCACGTCCGTGCATTTCGTGACGGACGAGCTGGATGGTGGTCCGGTGATCCTGCAGGCCAAAGTGCCGGTCTTTCCTGGCGACAGTGAAGCGGAGATTACGGAGCGGGTGCAGCACCAGGAACACGCTATCTATCCGCTGGTGATCAGCTGGTTTGTTGAGGGTCGGCTGGAAATGCGAGACGGCAAAGCCTGGCTGGATGGCGAACCGCTGCCGCCGCAGGGCTATGCTAACGACTGATGCATGGGAAGCCGTCAGGGGTTTCTCTCAGACGGCTGAAAAAATCAAAGCGACGGGGCGGGTGCTTCATTCCCACCTCACGAAAGCCTGCTTTTCCCCTTCTTCAGCCGTAGCGCCCCGTAATATAATCTTCAGTCCGTCGCTGTTTCGGCGCGGTGAAAATCCGGTCGGTCTCATCAAACTCCACTAACGCGCCCTGATGCATAAACGCAGTGTAATCTGACACCCGCGACGCCTGCTGCATGTTGTGCGTCACCAGCACCAGCGTGAAATGCTGCTTCAGTGTGGTCATCAACTCTTCAATCACCAGCGTGGAGATCGGATCCAGCGCGGAGGTCGGCTCATCCAGCAGCAGCACTTCCGGCTCAATCGCAATGGCACGGGCAATCACCAGCCGCTGCTGCTGTCCGGTCGAAAGCGTCAGCGCATTCTGTGACAGCTGATCTTTGACCTCACTCCACAGCGCCGCCGCGCGCAGTGCCCGTTCACAGGCTTCGTTCAATACCCGCCGATCGCGCACACCCTGTAAACGCAGCCCATAGACCACATTTTCATAGATCGACTTTGGAAAAGGATTGGGCCGCTGAAACACCATACCGACCCGACGGCGCAGCGCAGAGAGATCCTGTCCGGGTTGCAGGATCGGCAGTGAATCCAGCAGCACGTCGCCCTCTACCCGGCAGTGATCAATCACGTCGTTCATACGATTAAAGCAGCGCAGCAGCGTCGACTTGCCACAGCCTGAAGGGCCAATCAGCGCAGTAATCCTGTTTTTCGGCACCTGCAGAGAAATATCCTGCAGCGCCTGGCGCTCGCCATACCACAGCGACAGATGGTTAACGGTCAGCGCGATATCCGTGTCGGACGTCATAGTCATAGCCTGTTATTGAGTCATAAGACGATAGCGTTCACGCAGACGGTGGCGCAGGCCCATCGCCAGCAGATTAAGCGACAGAATAATCAGCACCAGCAATAGCGCGGTGGCAAACACCAGCGGCCGGTCAGCTTCAATATTCGGACTCTGAAACGCCAGATCGTAAATCTGGAAGCCCAGATGCATAAACTTGCGATCCAGATGCAGATAAGGAAACACTGCGTCGACCGGCAGTTCCGGTACCATTTTTACTACACCCACCAGCATCAGCGGTGCGGTTTCACCAGCAGCACGCGCTACCGCCAGAATCAGGCCGGTCAACATGGCCGGCACCGCCATCGGCAACACCACGTTCCACAGCGTTTCCGCCTGGGTCGCGCCCAGCGCCAGCGAACCCTGACGCAGGCTGTTGGGAATACGGGATAAGCCTTCTTCAGTCGCCACAATCACCACCGGCAGCGTCAGCAAGGCGAGCGTCAGTGAGGCCCACAGCAAACCCGGTGTGCCAAAAGTGGGATTCGGCAGCGCGCTGGCGAAGAAGAGCTGGTCAAGGGTGCCGCCCACCAGCCAGACAAAGAAGCCCAGACCAAATACGCCATAAACGATTGAAGGGACGCCCGCCAGATTGACCACTGCGATACGCACCAGCCTGGTCAACGCATTGCGTCCGGCATATTCGTGCAGCCAGATGGCGGCGATGACGCCCAGCGGCATCACCACCACCGACATCAATAACACCAACAGCACGGTGCCAAAGATCGCCGGAAACGCTCCGGATTCACTTTCACCCTCGGCGGGTGTGTCACTGACGAAACGCCACAGCTGCTGCAAAAAATGTCCGGTTTTGCCGGTCAGCGTCATCGCATTAGGTTTCCAGCTGTCGACGATTTCGGTCAGTGGGATCGCATGTTCGGTGCCCTTCACATCCCGCAGAACTAACACATCGCGCTGACTCTGCAGTTGCAGAGAAGCCAGTGTCTCACTCAGTTGATTGAAGCGGCGCTGTAAGGCAGCCTGATTGGCCTGATATTCCGATTCGGCCTGCAGATCAAAGTGGCCGGCAGCACGGTTTGTAGCCGCCTGCTCATCAAGCTCCTCACGCTGGCTGTTGATGCGCGCCATCCCGACCCGGCGAATCTGGTTAGCCTGCCGCACCAGCATCTGCACCTGTCCGAGCCGCTGATTCAGCAGCGCATCGGGATCCTGCGCAGTTAACTCTTCATTATCTTCACGCAGGCCAACAAACCAGCCATAAGCCTGGCCGTGGCTGCGGCGTTGCAGCACCATGATATCTGCTGGCTGACTGACCTTCGCTGCCGTGCTACTGTAGACGACGCGGAAATCGGGTGCGTCCCAGTCACGGTTACCGGTTTTGATCAGATAGCGATTCACCTGACCGCCGCTGTTACCCTGCTCATCGGCCGGGGCCGGAAAACGTCGCTGATGTTCCAGCGTTTCGCCCAGCAGACGTGTTTCGCCGCCCTCGGGCTGACTGAACGTATAAAGGTCAACGCGCTGCGGCCAGAAAGCGCGAACGCCCTGCCACGCCAGTAGCCCAATCAGCAGCGTAAAAGCCAGCAGGCAGACGGCGACGGCACCGGCGGTTAACCAGCGCCAGCGGTCATTCTGTCGCATCGCTTTCATGCCTGCTCCTCGTGCTGGCTGTAGCGCTGACGCAGTCGCTGACGGATCAGCTCGGCAACCGTGTTAATCACCAGCGTAAACAGCAACAGCATCAGTGCGCTGAGAAACAGCACGCGATAGTGGGCACTGCCCGCTGCTGCTTCCGGCATCTCAATGGCGATATTGGCAGAGAGCGCGCGCAACCCGCTGAACAGGCCACCTTCACTTTGCGGCGTATTGCCGGTCGCCATCAGCAAAATCATGGTTTCTCCTACGGCGCGTCCCAGACCGATCATCAGGGCGGCGAAAATACCGGCAGAGGCTCCCGGCAGCACGACGCGGGTCAGTGTCTGCCAGGGCGTCGCCCCCAGTGCCAGCGAGCCCTGCCCCAGTGCAGCAGGCACGCTAAACAGCGCATCTTCTGAGAGGGTGAAAATCAGCGGCACCAGCGCGAAGCCCATCGCCAGCGCAGCCACCAGCAGATTGCGCTGCTCGTAATGCGGGAGCCAGTCACCGGCATCCGGTATAAAGAGTGTGGGCAGCCACAGCGTCAGCAGCGTGACCAGCAGCAACAGCGGCAGCAGAACCATGACCTCACGGCCCGGCTGACGCCAGCGTGGTGGTAAACGCGCGCTGAATACGCCGCACAGCAGCAGCGCGCCTGCCAGGGTCAGCGGCAGCAGCAGCACACCCACCAGCGCCTGACCGATATGCGGCGCGAGCCAAATCCCGGCAATCAGCCCCACCACCACGCTCGGCAGCGCACCCATCATCTCAATGGCCGGTTTAACCCAGCGCCGCAGGCCTGGCGCCATGAACCATGCGGTGTACATCGCCGCCGCCAGCGCCAGCGGTGTCGCAAACAGCAGTGCTAAACTGGCCGCTTTCAGCGTTCCCGAGACCATCGGCATCAGGCTGAATTTGGCCTGATAGTTATCGCCGGCCGCAGTCGATTGCCAGACCCAGTCGGGTCCAGGGTAGTTTTCATACCAGATCTTTTGCCAGAAATTGCGCCAGGTGACATCCGGCCACGGATTATCAAGCCGCAGTGTCTGCCAGCTGCCCGGCCGCTCAATCAGCAGGCTGTCGCCGTGGGGAGAGAACTGCGCCTGCACAATGCCCGGCGCCAGCTGACGCTGCAGTATCGGGCCATGCTGCTTGCTGGCGAACAGCCGAAGCATCCCCTGTTTACTGAGGGTCGCAAACACGCGACGTTGAGATTCTGTCACCAGAATCGTCTCGCCGTCGCTGTCGGCAAAGGTCCGGATTTGCTGCAGCCGTGGCCCCTGATCGCTGGCAATCGCAAACCACTGGGTGACACCGCGATTATCCTGGATCAGCAGGCTTTTCCCCCCCACCAGCAGATGCAAACTTTGCGGAGGCTGCGGCAGCATGTGGGTTTCGCGCAACAGTGCCCGATCATCATCAAGTTGCCAGACCCGCAGCAGATTGCCTTCAGTGGTGTAGAGCAGATCGCCGGATGGCGAGAGTGCCAGCAGATCCAGCTGACGTTGCGGAAGCGGGATAATGGATGCCTGACGATCGGTGCCCAGCGTCAGCACCCGGAGTCCGGCCTCGGTGAGAGCAGCAATGCGCCACTGGCCCGCATGACGCGTCGCCAGCGCCATCTTCGTCACCGTGCCATCAGGCAGATGGAACGGTTTGTCACCCAATGGAAAACGCCATTGCTGGTCGGCTGTCGGCTGCATCAGCGTTAGCGCGCCCTGCATATTCAGCAACAGTGTTTGCCCGTCGGCACTCTGCACAGCGTCATCGGGAGCGGGAGTCAGGGTCAGCGCTGGTTCTGCAGGCTGTCCATCCAGCGGAATAAAACGGGCCGCACCGCGCGCGCTGATTCGCCAGCCAACACTGCCCTGATTGCCCATGGCTAAAGCGGGCGCACGATCCCAGAGCTGCTGGCTGGCCGCAATTTGCAGGCCAGGCGCATTAAATAGCGGTAATACCACGCCGATCAACCAGCAGAATAGCAGCAGCATCAGCAATAGGATCGCTACGCCACAGCAGGTGACCAGTCGTCGCGTCAGACGGTCAACGGCACGACGCTTACGATCGCTGAATTGGACAGGAATGTGGTTTGCGCTCATGCGGTTCCGGTGGCAGCCTGAAATAAGCCGCTATGTTGCCCGTAGCCGATTGATAAGACAACTCCTGGCGTTGGACAACGCTGCCATACTCTCGCCATAATGTTGGTGGATACTGGATCTTCAGTCCTGCAACCGCTAAATGGAGTGAGAATGGGTCAGGTAAAGCTTTATATTGAAAAAGAATTAAGCTGGTTATCCTTTAATGAACGGGTTTTGCAGGAAGCCGCAGACAAAAGCAATCCACTGATTGAGCGGATGCGCTTTCTGGGCATCTACTCCAATAATCTCGACGAATTCTATAAAGTGCGTTTCGCCGACCTCAAACGCCGCATTCTGATTGGTGAAGAGCAGGGTTCCGCCAGTACGCCACGCCATCTGTTTAAGAAAATTCAGCAACGGGTGATGAAGTCCGATCAGGAGTTTGATGCGCTCTATAACGATCTGCTGCTGGAGATGGCACGTAATCAGATCTTCCTGATCAACGAACGTCAGCTCTCATCCAATCAGCAGGCCTGGCTGCGCCACTACTTCAAACATGAACTGCGTCAGCACATCTCGCCGATCCTGATCACCCACGAGACCGACCTGACGGAATTCCTCAAAGACGACTACACCTATCTGGCAGTAGAGATTATCCGTGGTGACCATATTCAGTATGCACTGCTGGAAATTCCGTCTGACAAAGTGCCGCGTTTCATTAATTTACCGGCAGAGCCACCGCGTCGCCGTAAACCGATGATTCTGCTGGATAACATTTTGCGTTACTGCCTGGATGATATTTTCAAAGGCTTCTACGACTACGACGCGCTCAACGCCTATTCAATGAAAATGACGCGTGACGCCGAGTATGACCTGGTCACGGAAATGGAGTCGAGCCTGCTGGAGCTGATGTCCTCCAGCCTGAAGCAGCGCCTGACGGCGGAGCCGGTACGTTTTGTCTACCAGCGCGATATGCCCGACACCATGGTGTCGCTGCTGTGCCACAAGCTTTCCATCTCTAACCTGGATTCCATTTTGCCGGGCGGCCGCTACCACAACTTCAAAGACTTTATCGGCTTCCCGAACGTCGGCAAAAACAACCTGGTTAACCGCCCGCTGCCGCAGATTCGCCACATCGGCTTTGATGGCTTCCGCAACGGCTTTGATGCGATTCGTAATCGCGACGTGCTGCTCTACTATCCATACCATACCTTTGAGCATGTGCTGGAGCTGCTGCGTCAGGCATCGTTTGACCCCAGCGTGCTGGCAATCAAAATCAATATCTACCGCGTCGCCAAACACTCCCGCATTATGGATGCGATGATCCATGCCGCCTATAACGGTAAAAAAGTCACGGTGGTGGTGGAACTGCAGGCGCGCTTTGATGAAGAAGCTAACATTTACTGGGCGAAACGCCTGACTGAAGCGGGTGTGCACGTCATTTTCTCCGCACCAGGCCTGAAGATTCACGCCAAGCTGTTCCTGATTTCACGCCGCGAAGGCGAAGAGATTGTGCGCTACGCGCATATCGGTACCGGCAACTTTAACGAGAAAACCGCGCGACTCTATACCGATTACTCATTGCTGACCGCGGATGCGCGCATCACCAATGAAGTGCGCCGGGTGTTCAACTTTATTGAGAATCCCTATCGGCCTGTGACGTTCGATCACCTGATGGTGTCGCCACAAAACTCGCGCCGGATGCTGTATGAACTGATCGACACCGAAATTGCCAATGCTCAGCAAAATAAGCCCTGCGGCATTACTCTGAAAATAAACAATCTGGTGGACAAAGGTCTGGTTGATCGGCTTTATACAGCCTCGAGCGTAGGGGTAAAGGTCAATCTTCTGGTGCGCGGAATGTGCTCATTAATTCCTGACTTGCCTGGGATCAGTGAAAATATTCGTGTCATCAGTATTGTTGATCGTTATCTGGAACATGATCGCGTCTATATTTTTGAAAATGGCGGCGATAAAAAGGTGTTCCTCTCCTCCGCTGACTGGATGACGCGTAACATCGATTACCGCATTGAAGTGGCTGTGGCGATCCTCGATCCCCACATCCGGCAGCGTATACTCGACATTATTGCTATTCAGTTGAGTGATACGGTGAAAGCCCGCATCGTCGATAAAGAGTTGAGTAACCATTACGTCCAGCGCGGCAATCGTCGTAAAGTGCGCTCGCAGCTGGCCATTTATGATTACATCAAGAAACTGGAACAACCTGAATAAATCCTATGCCAATTTCTCATAAAAGTACGCCAAAACCCCAGGAGTTTGCGGCGATTGACCTGGGCTCGAACAGTTTCCATATGGTAATTGCGCGGGTTGTCGATGGTGCGATGCAGGTACTGGGCCGCCTTAAACAGCGCGTCCATCTGGCGGACGGGCTGGATGCTCAACACAACCTCAGCGAAGAGGCGATGGAGCGGGGCTTAGCCTGCCTGGCCCTGTTTGCCGAACGCCTCCAGGGATTCAGTCCCAGCAACGTGACGATTGTCGGCACCCATACGCTGCGCGAGGCGATCAACGCCGAAACCTTCCTGCAGCGCGCTGCCGAGGTGATCCCCTATCCAATCGAGGTGATTTCAGGCCATGAAGAAGCGCGTCTGATCTTTATGGGTGTGGAGCACACACAGCCGGAAAAAGGCCGCAAGCTGGTGATCGATATCGGCGGTGGCTCCACTGAGCTGGTGATTGGTGAGGATTTCGAACCTCAGCTGGTTGAGAGCCGGCGCATGGGTTGCGTCAGTTTCGCCCAGCTCTATTTCCCGAAAGGGGAAATCAGCCGTGAAAACTTCCGTCGTGCCCGCTTAGCGGCTGCACAAAAGCTGGAAACGCTGGCGTGGCAATATCGTCTGCATGGCTGGCAATATGCGCTGGGCGCATCCGGTACCATCAAAGCTGCCTGCGAAGTGCTGCAGGCGATGGATGAAAAAGAGAAGCTGATTACGCCTGAGCGTCTCGAAAAGCTCTATGACGAAGTGATGAAACATAAATCCTTCTCTGCACTGAGCCTGCCGGGCCTGTCAGAAGAGCGCAAAGGTGTGTTTGTCCCCGGACTGGCGATTCTCTGTGGCGTCTTCGATGCGCTGGCGATTCGCGAGCTGCGCCTCTCCGACGGTGCGCTGCGTGAAGGTGTGCTCTATGAGATGGAGGGCCGTTTCCGCCATCAGGATATTCGCAGCCGCACAGCACAAAGTCTGGCTAACCATTACGCCATCGACAGCGATCAGGCTCGACGTGTTCTGGAGACGACCGAGCAGCTTTATCTGCAATGGCGCGATCAGAACCCAAAGCTGGCGAATCCGCAACTGGCTGCACTGCTAAAATGGGCGGCGATGCTGCATGAAGTGGGCCTGACTATCAATCACAGTGGCCTGCAACGCCATTCAGCCTATATTCTGCAAAACACCAACCTGCCGGGGTTCAATCAGGATCAGCAGATGCTACTGGCGGCACTGGTCAGATTCCATCGTAAAGCGGTGAAGCTTGATGAGTTACCACGCGTAACGCTGTTCAAGAAAAAACAGTTTGTGCCGCTGATTTTTCTGCTGCGCCTGGGCACCCTGCTGAATAATCAGCGTCAGGCCACCACGCGTCCGGATGCGTTAACCCTGAAATGCGATGATGGCCACTGGACGCTGATTTTCCCGGCGGGCTACTTTGCACAGAACAATCTGGTTCAGCTCGATCTTGAACGCGAGCAGGCTTACTGGAACGACGTCACTGGATGGAAGCTGATCCTCGAAGAAGATATCTGACAACCCGGGCGCCCAGCGCCCGTTTAACTGAATTGATGACTATGACACAACCAACCGCACCGCTTTCAGGCGAAAACTATTTTGCCGACACCTATGGTTTAACGCCGCCCCACTCCGAAGTGGTTGCGGCTCTGCCCCAGCTTAACGTCGGCAAGGCGCTTGATCTTGGCTGTGGCGTGGGACGCAATACGCTGTTTCTGAATCAGCACGGTTTTGACGTCACAGCGTGGGATCACAATCCGCAGAGCCTGGCGCGCCTGCAGGAGATTATTGCGCAGGAAAACCTTCAGGGTATACACACTGAGCAGCGCGATCTGAACAACACACGCTTCAATGGCGGCTTCAACGTTGTGCTGTCGACTGTGGTAATGATGTTTCTGCAGCCGCAGACCATTCCGCAGCTGATTGCCGACATGCAGGCTTGTACGGTCAGGGATGGTTTCAACCTGATTGTGGCGGCGATGAACACGGACGATATGCCCTGCCCGGCAGATTTCTCTTTTGCGTTTAAATCGGGTGAGCTCAGCCACTATTATCGCAACTGGCACATCGTGAAGTACAACGAGCATCCCGGTCAGCTGCATCGTAAAGATGAAAACGGCAACCGCATCACCTGCCGCTTTGCAACGTTACTGGCGCAAAAAGCGAGTTATTGATCTTTATCTGCTGTTTTTTTCAACAGCGATTGATTTCATCAGGCGACTGTGACTAAATATTGCAATCGCCCTCTGATGGGCTCATTACAGGAACCACCCCGCGTGAACAGCGCTATTTCTCCCCGAAGACGTCAAAAAACCGGCACCATGACCCGCATTGTGCTGCTGATCAGTTTTATCATTCTCTTTAGTCGCCTGATTTTTATCCTGCCTGCTGCCTTCGAGCATCATCAGCAACAGAAAGCTATTCCTGAGCCTGTCACCGTCACATCAAATGATACGCGCTAGCGAATAGTGATATTTCGCCTGAATTGCACTGAAACCTGAACGGAATCCAGATAACTGGACTCTTTTTTGCATCCCTTTTTCAGGCGAAACGCTACACTGCGTGCTGGTGCTTACAGACTAAGGGATCCAATGTGTCTGCCTCTCAATCTCAACGTTTAAGTGAAATACGTCATCGCATTCTGACGCTGCTGCTCAATGAGCACGATCTGGTTGATTCCCTGCTGGAGAAATCCGGCGATCTCAACCCTGAACAGCAACGTGAAAATGCGGCCCAGCGTGATGCGCTGGAACAGGATATTCAGCAGCTTCATGCCGCTGACCTCGCCGACATTCTTGAAGCCCTGCCCGAAGAGGAACGTCAGGGGCTGTGGCGGCTGGTGCCGAATGAGCGGCGTGGTCACGTGCTGGTTGAAGCCTCAGAAACGGTCTGGGCCAGCCTCACCGAAGAGATGAGCGACCGTGATATCCTGCGCGCTATCCAGCCGCTGGACATCGACGATCAGGTCTGGCTGGCACAATATCTGCCGCGTGACCTGACCGGGCGCCTGCTGGCGACCGTGGAGCCAGCCCTGCGCGCCCGCATGCTCGATATGGTGCAGCTCGACCGCGACCGCGTAGGCCGGGTGATGGATTTTAATATCCTGACGGTGCGCGACGATGTCACGCTGGCAACGGTGCAGCGTTTTCTGCGCAAGCGTAAAAGCATGCCAGGCGGTACCGATAAACTCTTTATTACTAACAAAGACAATCAGCTGCTGGGCGAACTGCTGCTGACGGATATCCTGCTTAACAAACCTAAAACTCTGGTCAGCGACGTTATGAACGCGCGTCCGACCACCTTCCAGCTCAACGACAAGGCCGAAGATGCGGCCAGCGCCTTTGAGCGTTATAACCTGATTTCTGCTGCCGTCACCGACGCCAGGGGCAAACTGATTGGCCGTGTGACCATCGAAGACATTGTCGACCTGGTGAATGCAGAAAACGAAAGTAACATTCGTAAAATGGGCGGCATCAGTCAGGAAGAGGATGTGTTTGCCCCGGTGCGTAAATCAGTACGCAAACGCTGGGCCTGGCTGGCCATTAATCTCTGTACCGCCTTTGTTGCTTCGCGGGTTATCGGGCTGTTTGAAGGGACGATTTCGCAAATCGTGGCGCTTGCCACCCTGATGCCAATTGTTGCGGGTATTGGCGGCAACACCGGTAACCAGACCATCACCATGATTGTGCGGGCACTGGCCTTACATCAGGTTGAACCGGGTAACTTCTCGTTTCTGATTGTGCGTGAACTGGGCGTAGCGCTGATCAACGGCCTGTTCTGGGGCGGCATTATGGGCGGCATTACCTGGCTGATGTATGACAATATGGCGCTGGGCGGCGTCATGATGCTGGCCATGGCGCTGAATCTGCTGCTGGCCGCGCTAATGGGTGTACTGGTTCCGCTGGTAATGACCAAAATGAAGCGCGATCCGGCCGTAGGCTCCAGCGTATTGATCACCGCCCTGACCGATACCGGCGGCTTCTTTATCTTCCTGGGACTGGCGACGATCTTCCTGCTGCCCCACTGATCAGGCGTGCAGGCCGTAACGTTGCAGCGACCCGTTGAGATTGCGCTGGCGTGTCACCTGTGCCAGCTCACGGGTCGCCGCAGGCAACGTGTAATTGCCGCGCTGGCTCAGCCACTCCAGCACGTCCGCTAAGTGCCAGATGGCGGTTTTACCGTCGTGCACCGGCAGTGGAAACGGCGGGCGGTGGCTGAGCATTAACTTACGCATATTCTGACGCGTCATGCCGATGATCTCGGCCACATCCGTCAATCCCACAAAATCAGGTGCCGCTTCTACCAGCGTGGCACCCGGTATAGCACGCAGCACATCCTCTTCTGCCTGTCTCAATACCTCCGTGGCAGAGTCAGACTCCCGGGTAAACTCCAGTGCAATGCGCCCTGGCATACCCAGACCGATCAGTGCATCATCACAGCCTGCTGCTGCCAGTGTTTCCAGCCACTCATCCACCGGCGCATGCCCTTCCGGCAGGCTAAACCGCAGTGTAAAACAATATTCCATATGCCTCTCCTTGTGCTGCTTCAGGACTTCAGATAGTGACAATTATCTACCACGCGCCGCAGCGCCTGGGCATGCTGATGTGCATTTTTCGGTGTGCTCCAGATGCAGGTCAGACAAAACTCCCCACATCGGCATATCAACAGATTTTTCGGGCAGTACATTTTGCCCTAGGCGTGATGACCTCCCGTCACGACCAGCCAGCCATGGGTTTCGGCGTAACGTAACGCCGTTTCAATCTCTTTACTGGGATGTCGCTTCCTTGCCATGTGTGTCCCTATCCTGACGCTGAATGATTGAGTTGTCAACTGACAACCAGGTGAATATTTCTTAATGCGCCTCAGCATGCGCAGACTTTTTCTCGCAGTAAAACGGTCAGGGTATAAACTGGATAACGTCACGCAAAAAATAAACCGCGCCAGCGAGAATCCGGCCGGACTCATGTTCAACAACGGAGGCAGGAATGTTTAAAGCAGAGGATTTTGTTCAGTCGAAAACCGGCGGACCTAAAATGCAGGTACTGCGCGTCGACGGCGACACCCTGTGGTGTGCGCGCGTTGATGATGCGGCAAAGAAAGAGATCGAAGTGAAGGCAGAGAGCGTCAATCTCTATCATGAAGAGGGTGACTTTGGCGTGTGCTGACGCAAAATGGCCCCTGACGGGGCCAGACTGTCAGGGTTTGTCCTGCTGAAGGTTGTCATTGCCCAGACCACCGATAAACGGCAACCGCAGCCGGAACGGCGTAAAATCGAGTCCCATATTAAGCCCCAGCAGGTTCACTTCAAGTCCCTCTTCCGCGCCCAGCGTCACGCCCGCCACGCCCAGAATCGACACCTGCAAACCGCGCCCGGATGGCGGCAGCCCGATGGGATGCCACAGTGACCGGTAATCTTTGCCCAGCGCATTGGCGGGCAGATCCAGTTTTAAAGCCGGCACTTCACGGCCGATATGCGCCAGGAAGGTATTGCTGTTCGGTCCGGGCCAGGCACGATAAGTTGTCGGCCACGGATAGGATTTAATGGCGGCTTCAATCTGCGGAATCATCGCCTCGGCTTCCGGTCCGCGATGCTCCACCAGCAGCCGGGGTTTTGCGCCATACCAGTAACCATCCGGCAGGTTGGTGTTGCGCCGGATTTTGTCGCCGCTGCCCCAGCTAATCACTTCGTAGCGGGTGAAACGCGTTTCACCTGCGCGCTTAAAGATGATCCAGGGATGCACCGCCACCCGCCCTTTCCAGCCATAGGTCGGCGCCGCATAGACCTGCACGATAGCCAGGTTATATAACGCACGCGGATCGGGCGCGATTCCGGACGAATCCCGCCGGGCAGTGGCCCAGCCACCGGTCTGTGCGGTTTCGCCGTGACGCGTCGCCTGCGCAATGCTGGCCCCCAGCGACAGCAGTAGCACGGCAACAAAAAACAGGCTGAACACTTTCAGTGAGAGCATGACAACATTCCTGATGACGTAAGAATCACGAAACGCCTGAGTGGCAGGCGGTTACAGTAAGTGGCGGCTTTGGGATACGGATTATCGAAGCGGCGAATAAAAGCAGGACACAAAGGAAGTTAAGTGCAGGCTTCTACTGCAGGGAGAATAGCGCAATTTCCGGTAAAGTGAACAGAAAACCGCCAGTGATGGGGATAGATGTGCTGAAAGGTTAAAATGGCCCGTCTAAGTGGAGTTCAGGCAATAAAAAGCCCGCTGGAAGCGGGCTTTTTTGCATCAGCGCTTAATCGGCATGGGCCGGTTTATTCCCACTCAATAGTCGCCGGTGGCTTGCCGCTGATGTCGTACACCACGCGGGAGATGCCGTCGACTTCATTGATGATGCGGTTTGAGACGCGGCCCAGGAAATCATACGGCAGGTGCGCCCAGTGTGCGGTCATAAAGTCGATGGTTTCCACCGCACGCAGCGAGACAACCCAGTCATATTTACGGCCATCACCCATCACACCAACCGAACGAACCGGCAGGAACACAGTGAACGCCTGGCTGACTTTGTTGTAGAGATCCGCTTTATGCAACTCTTCGATGAAGATGGCATCGGCACGGCGCAGCAGGTCGCAATACTCTTTCTTCACTTCGCCCAGCACACGCACTCCCAGACCCGGACCCGGGAATGGATGGCGATACAGCATGTCGTACGGCAGGCCCAGCTCGAGACCAATCTTGCGCACTTCGTCTTTGAACAGCTCTTTCAGCGGCTCAACCAGGCCCATCTTCATCTCTTTCGGCAGGCCACCCACGTTGTGGTGTGACTTGATGACGTGCGCTTTACCGGTAGCTGACGCCGCCGACTCAATCACGTCCGGATAGATGGTGCCCTGTGCCAGCCACTTCACATCCTGCAGCTTCAGCGCTTCTTCGTCGAACACTTCCACAAAGACGCGACCAATGGTCTTACGCTTGGCTTCAGGCTCATCAATACCCGCCAGCGCATCCAGGAAGCGCATCTCAGCCGGCACATGGATGATGTTCAGGCCGAAGTGGTCGCCAAACATATCCATTACCTGTTGTGCTTCGTTCAGACGCAGCAGACCGTTATCCACGAACACACAGGTCAGACGGTCGCCGATGGCACGATGCAGCAGCATTGCCGTCACAGAGGAGTCCACTCCGCCTGACAGGCCAAGGATGACCTTGTCGTTGCCAACCTGCTCACGCAGGCGTTCAACGGCATCTTCAATGATTTTGGCTGGTGTCCACAGTGCTTCACATTCACAAATGTCGATGATGAAGCGCTCAAGCATCCGCAGACCCTGACGGGTATGGGTCACTTCCGGGTGGAACTGCACGCCATAGAAACGCTTCTCTTCGTTGGCCATAATGGCAAACGGACAGGTTTCTGTGCTGGCAACGGTCACGAAGTCAGCCGGGATCGCCGTGACTTTGTCGCCGTGGCTCATCCAGACATCCAGCAGCGGTTTACCGGTGGCGCTGATTGCATCTTCAATGTCGCGAACCAGGGCACTTGGGGTCGTTACTTCAACCTGCGCATAGCCGAACTCGCGCTCGTTAGAGCCAGATACTGTGCCGCCCAGCTGCATCGCCATGGTCTGCATACCGTAGCAGACACCCAGCACCGGCACGCCTGCGCTGAAAACATATTCAGGCGCACGCGGGCTGTTCAGTTCTGTGGTACTTTCCGGGCCACCGGAAAGGATGATGCCGCTGGGGTTGAACTGGCGAATCTGCTCTTCGGTGACATCCCATGCCCAGAGTTCGCAATAAACGCCGAGCTCGCGCACGCGACGTGCCACCAGCTGCGTGTATTGTGAGCCGAAATCGAGAATCAGAATGCGGTGCTTATGGATATTTTCCGTCGTCATTGAGGGGTTTCCAGAACGGTGACTTGATCAATAAAAGCGCCCGGCTGAAGCCGGGCGTGAAATCGGGATTATGAACCCATGCGGTAGTTCGGTGACTCTTTAGTGATGGTCACGTCATGCACGTGGCTCTCATTGATGCCCGCGCCGCTGATGCGAACAAATTCCGCTTTGGTGCGCAGGTCGTCAATGGTCGGGCAACCGGTCAGGCCCATGCACGAACGCAATCCGCCCATCTGCTGATGCACGATCTCTTTCAGACGGCCTTTATAGGCCACGCGACCTTCGATACCTTCCGGCACCAGCTTGTCAGCGGCGTTATCAGTCTGGAAGTAACGGTCAGACGAGCCTTTGGACATCGCGCCCAGTGAACCCATACCGCGATAGGATTTGAATGAACGGCCCTGATAGAGTTCGATCTCGCCCGGCGACTCTTCGGTCCCCGCCAGCATTGAACCGACCATCACACAGGACGCACCCGCCGCGATTGCTTTGGCGATATCACCAGAGAAACGGATACCGCCGTCAGCAATCACTGGAATACCGGTGCCTTCCAGCGCTGTAACCGCGTCAGAAACGGCAGTGATCTGCGGAACGCCCACGCCGGTTACGATACGGGTAGTACAGATTGAGCCCGGGCCGATACCGACTTTAACGGCGCTGACGCCTGCCGCGACCAGCGCCAGAGCGCCTGCGCCAGTGGCCACGTTACCGCCGACGATTTCCAGATCCGGGTATTTAGCGCGGGTTTCACGGATGCGTGACAGCACACCTTCAGAGTGGCCGTGTGAAGAGTCAATCAGCAGCACGTCAACGCCTGCTGCGACCAGCGCATCAATACGCTCTTCGTTACCGGCACCCGCGCCCACCGCTGCACCGACACGCAGTCGACCCTGCGCATCTTTACAGGCGTTAGGTTTACGTTCGGCTTTCTGGAAGTCTTTAACAGTGATCATGCCCAGCAGATGGAAGCTGTCATCCACGACCAGCGCTTTCTCAACGCGCTTTTCGTGCATCTTGTGCAGGACCACATCACGCGCTTCACCCTCTTTCACCGTCACCAGACGCTCTTTCGGGGTCATGACCGCAGAGACCGGCTGAGAGAGGTCGGTTACAAAGCGCACATCACGACCGGTGATGATACCCACCAGTTCGTTGTCGCGGTTAACTACCGGGTAGCCTGCAAAGCCGTTGCGCTCGGTCAGCACTTTCACATCAGCCAGAGGCGTGGTTGGCAGCACGGTCTGTGGTTCAGTGACCACGCCGCTTTCATGTTTCTTCACCTTGCGCACTTCGTCCGCCTGGCGTTCAATCGACATATTTTTATGGATGAAGCCAAGGCCGCCTTCCTGTGCCAGCGCAATCGCCAGACCCGATTCGGTCACGGTGTCCATGGCAGCGGAGAGCATAGGAATGTTTAAACGGATATTTTTGGTCAGCTGCGTGCTGAGATCGGCCGTATTAGGCAGGACGGTGGAGTGTGCAGGGACGAGCAGAACGTCGTCAAAAGTGAGTGCTTCTTTAGCGATTCTTAACATGGCAATACTCCACCTCGGGTGATTGAGAATAGATAAAATATTGCCGCGGCATTATACAGGCCGTAATCGATTGCCTCCAGCATTATTTAAGAAAAACTCTTGATCCGCACAGGCAGCAATGTAGTATCGATGAATTAACCTGCTGATTTGGAATTTGATCTTCGTCACATGTCGCTGCCACCCATCGCCAATATTTTTACCGTCAGCCGTCTCAATACGACAGTGCGTCAACTGCTGGAGAAAGAGATGGGTCTGGTCTGGATCAGCGCCGAGATCTCCAACTTCACGCAACCGGCATCCGGTCACTGGTACTTCACGCTGAAAGATGATGGCGCTCAGGTTCGCTGTGCCATGTTCCGTAACAGCAATCGTCGCGTCACCTTCCGTCCGCAGCACGGTCAGCAGGTACTGGTGCGTGCCAACATCACGCTCTATGAGCCCCGCGGTGACTATCAGCTGATTGCCGAGAGCATGCATCCGGCAGGTGAAGGCTTGTTGCAGCAGCAGTTCGAACTGCTGAAAGCAAAACTGGCGACCGAAGGATTGTTCGATCCGCAGCATAAGCAACCACTGCCGGAACCGGCACGCCAGGTCGGGGTTATCACCTCTTCCACCGGTGCGGCACTGCACGATGTGTTACGCGTGCTGCATCGCCGCGATCCTTCGCTGCCCGTGGTGATCTACCCGACCGTGGTTCAGGGTGTTGATGCGCCCGCGGCGATTGTCCGTGCAATTGAAATCGCCAACCTGCGCAATGAGTGCGACGTGTTAATTGTCGGACGCGGCGGCGGTTCACTGGAAGATCTGTGGAGTTTTAATGACGAACGCGTAGCACGCGCCATTTTTGCCAGCCGCATTCCTGTCGTCAGCGCGGTCGGTCACGAAACCGATGTCACCATTGCTGACTTTGTTGCCGATTTACGCGCGCCCACCCCTTCCGCCGCCGCTGAAATTGTCAGCCGTAACCAGCTGGAGTTGCTGCGCCAGTTGCAATCTCAGCAACAGCGGCTGGAGATGGCGATGGATTATTACCTGGCGCGCCAGCAGCGGCTTTATACCCGCCTTGAGCATCGTCTGCAGCAGCAGCACCCGCAGTTGCGTCTGGCTCGCCAGCAGACCGCCCTGTTCCGCCTGCAACAGCGTCTGGGTGAAGCGATCGAAACCCGTCTGCGTCACGCAACACGTCAGCAGGATCGCCTGTCCCAGCGACTCAATGCTCAACAGCCGCAGCAGCGCCTGTTCGAGGCGCAAAAGCAGCTTCAAAACTGGCACTATCGCCTGCAGCAGAGCATCACTCAGCAGCTTAACAGCAACAGGCAGCACTTTGGTCAGTTGGTGGCGCAGCTGGAAGGCGTCAGCCCGCTGGCGACGCTGGCGCGTGGGTTTAGTGTGACCACAGACACCACCGGACAGGTGGTGAAGAAAACGGTACAGCTCCAGAGCGGCGATCTGCTGCGCACCCGTCTGGATGATGGCTGGGTTGAAAGCCAGGTGACCCAGCTGTTACCTGAGAAAAAACGCCGCCGCAAAACCGCGTCCTGACGCTGACGCTTGCTGTCAAATCACACTTTTCCCTCACCGCTGGTCTGATGAATAAGGTTTAACCAGACTGGCGGGTCTATACTTTTTGGTACATTCATGATGCCAAGGAGTTCCAGATGGCTTACAGCGTTATTCCTCCCTATATCCTTCGCAAAATCATCTCACATGGTTCCGGCCACCAGCAGGAGCAGGCGCGTCGCACCCTGACTCACGTTCAGCACCTCATGGCGGAACACTGGCAAAAGCCGACCGGCGTAAAAACCGCGGCGGGTGGTCATGTGGATCGTGAAATTTATGATGCGCAAAGTCAGCAAACGCTGCCGGGTAAACTGATTCGTCAGGAAGGTCAGCCCGGCAATGACGACGTGGCTGCAGAAGAAGCCTGGGACTATCTTGGCGTAACCTATGACTTCTTCTGGCAGGCTTATCAGCGTAACTCGCTGGATAATCAGGGGCTGAAATTGCTGGGTACCGTGCACTACGGTGAGAAATACCAGAACGCTTTCTGGAACGGCCAGCAGATGGTATTTGGTGATGGTGACGGCGAAATCTTCAATCGCTTCACCATTGCGATTGACGTGGTGGCGCACGAGCTGGCGCATGGCGTCACTGAAAACGAAGCCGGGTTAATCTACTTTGAGCAGTCTGGCGCGCTGAATGAATCGCTGTCGGATGTCTTTGGCTCGCTGGTGAAACAGTTCAGTAAAAAACAGCGCGCCGACGAGGCCGACTGGATCATCGGTGAAGGTCTGCTGGCAAAAGGAATTAATGGGCGTGGTTTGCGATCGATGTCTGAACCTGGTACCGCCTACGATGATCCGATGCTGGGCAAAGATCCGCAACCGGCCCACATGGATCACTTCGTGAAGACCCGTGAAGATAACGGTGGGGTCCATATTAACTCCGGCATTCCTAACCGGGCCTTTTATCTGGCGGCTACAGCACTCGGCGGTTATGCATGGGAACAGGCGGGATATGCCTGGTACGACACCGTGTGTGACGACGAACTGCCACAGAATGCGGACTTTAAGACCTTTGCCCGCTTCACCGTTGAGCATGGTAAAAAACGCTTCGACGCGTCGGTCAGCAATGCTATTGAACAGGCGTGGAAGGAGGTTGGCGTGCTATGAGTGACCTGCCCGAACTCACCGATGATGCCACCATCATCGTCGCGCGTGAAGGCGGCATGGCCTTTATTCCGGGGCTGCGCGCCGAACGTCGCTTTATGCTGGGCGAACTACCGGCACCGGAAAAAGAGCGCGTCTGCCATGCGCTGGAGCAGGCAATGCCGCTGGGCGAACCCGAGGAAAAAGCTGCGCAGGTGGGCAGTGGCGATCAGCGCTATTTCCGCATCCAGATTCAGTATGCCACCCGCCGCGAGGTGGGCACCATTGTGCTGCTGATTCCGGAACAGGTGGCACCACCTGAGTTGCAGGCGCTGTGGCGCGACGGCAAATAAAAAAAGGGCCGACAATGTCGGCCCTTCTCGTTAAGCGTTGTTACTTGCTGTCTGGCAGCGCGTACGCAATCACGTAATCACCACGGTCCGGTGACTGACGTGCGCCACCTGCCGAGATCAGGATGTACTGCTTACCATCTTTCGGTGAGACGTAGCTCATTGGGCCGCCCTGACTGCCCACCGGCAGACGTGCTTTCCACACTTCTTTACCGGTTGATGCATCGAAGGCGCGCAGGTAGTAATCCTGTGTACCGGCGATGAACACCAGGCCACCCTGCGTTGTCAGCGTACCGCCCAGCGTTGGCATACCAATCGGCATTTTCACGCGCATTTTAATACCAAACGGACCGGTATCCTGCACCGTACCGACCGGCACCTGCCAGACGATTTTCTGTGTTTTCAGGTCAATCGCCGACAGCGTACCAAATGGCGGTTTCTGACAAGGGATGCCCAGCGGTGACATAAAGCGGTTCTTATTCACAGCATAAGGCGTGCCTTTCAGCGGAACCGCACCCATACCGGTGTTGATCGCTTCGCCACCGTTACTGCCACGCGCCGTTTTATTGGTATCCGCCGGGATCATCTGAACCCACAGGCCCAGACGCATGTCATTGACGAACAACAGGTGATTGTTCGGATCGATCGACATGCTGCCCCAGTTCATTCCACCCAGTGAACCCGGGAAGCTCAGAGACTTGTCAGTGTCTGGTACGGTGAACAGACCGTCATAGCGCATCGATTTGAAACCAATACGGCAAGCCAGCTGGTCAAACGGCGTGGCACCCCACATGTCAGACTCTTTCAGCGTCTGGTTGCCGATCTGCGGCATACCGGTCGAGTGCGGCTGTGTTTTGGTGTACTGCTCGTTCGGGATATGACCCTGCGGCATCGGCAGTTCTTCGACTTTGGTCAGCGGCTTACCGGTCATACGGTCAAGCACGAAGATCATGCCGGTTTTGCCGCCAATCACCACCGCTGGCGTGGTGCTGCCATCTTTTTGCGGGAAGTCGATCAGGCTTGGCTGCATCGGCAGGTCGAAGTCCCACAGATCGTTATGTACGGTCTGATAGACCCACTTCTCTTTACCGGTGGTGGCATCCAGCGCCAGCACCGATGCGCCATATTTGTGATCCAGCGCGGTACGGTTCGCACCCCAGAGGTCAACTGACGAACTCCCCATTGGGATGAACACGGTGTTCATTGCCGGGTCATAAGACATCGGCGCCCATGAGTTTGGCGTACTGCGGGTATAATCTTTGCCCGGCATCAGTATCGCATTCGGGTCAACATTGCCCGGGTCAAACGCCCAGCGCATTTTGCCAGTAATCACGTCAAAACCACGTAACACACCACCAGGCATATCGGTCTGTACGTTATCTGCGACACGGCCACCCACCACAACCGTGGTACCGGCCAGCGTTGGCGCGGAGGTCAGCTGATATTGTGGGTCCGGTGCCTGACCCAGGCCCGCTTTAAGATCTACGATGCCGTGATTACCAAAATCTTCACAGAACTCACCGTTGTCGGCGTTGATCGCAATCAGTCGTGCATCGATGGTATTCATCAGAATACGACGCTGACAGCTGTCACCGGCTGGCAGGACAGCGGCCGGAACAGGTGATGATCCCGGTTTATCAGGCTGTTGCAGCGGTTTGGTTGCATCAAAGTAAGCCAGACCACGGCAGCGCGGCCAGACTTCAGCCTGGGCGTTGATTTCACGTTTCCAGATCTGCTTACCCGTGTTGGCTTCAACGGCGATAACGTTGTTATGCGGCGTACAGAGATAAAGGGTATTGCCAATCTGTAATGGCGTCTGCTGATCTTCTGCGCCGTTACCGGTCGGGCTGACTGGGGTATCACCCGTGCGGAAGGTCCACGCGACCTGCAGATCTTTCACGTTGTCGCGGGTGATTTGATCGAGTGCCACAAAGCGGCTGCCCTGAGGCGTGTTGCCGTAGTTATCCCAGTCTTTCTGTTGTTTCGCTTTGTCTACCGGGATCAACGGTAACTCTTCGCCCGTAGCCGCAACGGTAGGATGAGGCTGGAACATCTGCACCAGTGTTGCCACCATGCCTGCCGCCAGCACTGCCGCGAACGCGTAAGAAGGTTTCGCCAGTGAGTGCTTACCTTCGTGCTTACGCAGTGAAGGCCAGATCAGGAAAGCCAGCAGCGTCAGTCCGGCTGGAACCATCAGACGCGAGACCAGTGGCCAGAAATCCAGACCTGCGTCAAACAGCGACCAGATCAGGGTGCCAGCAAAGACCAGCAGTAACAGAACCACTGCCGAAGATTTGCGACGGAAGAACTGGATTGCGGAGAGGACAGTAACAATACCCGCAATTAAAAAGTACCAACTGCCGCCCAGGGCAACCAGTTTACCGCCGCCAATTGCAAAAAACAGACCGGTGGCGAGCAGCACCAGTCCGAGCAGCATGGATGCGATTCCCAGCCCCTTTCCGGCGCGGGAGGATGTTTCAGCCATAACACTTACTCTCCTGAATAAACAGAGCGCCCGGACAGAGGCCATCCGGACTCCGGCGCGTTAACAGGTGCGCGTGGAGCATCGCTCGGTTTCAAATCGAATATAAACAGACCCGCGTCCGTGAGAATCTGTGGGCCGGAAGAGCACTGATGTGGCTGACCCCTCCCACGACGCGGCAGGATTGTACCACCTGGTACGTTACAGAGTGAACATATCTAACCGGTTTGTTACGGCGCAATAGCATTTTTGCTACAAATAGCCGGGCGTCGCGGTGGATTCTCAGACAGATTACGCGTAGCTGAAAGCGGCGTTAGTGACCTGGCGGCTGGAACAGTACGCGCTTGCGGGAGATCAGACCATGTCCATTGCGGCAAAAGTAGTCCACTGCACCGCAGGCTTTGAGTACGTCAAGCGGCTGGTGACACTCAGGGCAACAGGGTTTCGCGGGATAATGTGCACCACAGGCACTGCAGATAATTTCACCGTTGCTGAGCGACAGCGGTTGCTGACATTTTTCACACATCACCATCATTTTCTTCTCCCTGCCTGATCAGTTCAGAGCAAAAAAAGAGGGCCAGATGGCCCTCATTTTGTTAACGCTTATTCTTTTTCATATGCGCCATCAGACGCTTGCGTTTACGCTGCTGCGTTGGCGTCAGCAGGTTACGTTTGCCTTCATAAGGGTTATCACCCTCTTTGAACTGAATACGAATTGGCGTTCCCATCACGTTCAGTGATTTACGGAAGTAGTTCATCAGATAGCGTTTGTAAGAATCAGGCAGATCCTTCACCTGATTACCGTGGATCACTACGATAGGCGGGTTATAACCACCGGCATGCGCGTATTTCAGCTTAACGCGGCGACCGCGTACCAGCGGCGGCTGGTGATCGTCTGCAGCCATGTTCATGATGCGCGTCAGCAGCGAGGTATTTACGCGTCGGGTCGAGCAGTCATAAGCTTCTGTGATCGACTCGAACAGATTACCCACGCCGCTGCCGTGCAGCGCAGAGATAAAGTGGATACGGGCGAAATCGATAAAGCCCAGACGGAAGTCCAGCGTCTCTTTCACTTCATCACGTACTTCCTGCGACAGGCCATCCCATTTGTTGACCACAATCACCAGCGAGCGACCACTGTTGAGAATGAAGCCAAGCAGTGAGAGATCCTGATCGGAAATGCCGGCATGCGCATCAATCACAAGCATCACCACGTTGGCATCTTCAATCGCCTGCAGCGTCTTGATCACCGAGAATTTCTCTACAGTGTCAGAGATTTTGGCACGCTTACGGACACCGGCGGTGTCGATCAGAACGTATTCACGTCCATCGCGCTCCATCGGAATGTAGATGCTGTCGCGGGTGGTGCCCGGCATATCGTAGACCACCACGCGGTCTTCACCGAGAATGCGGTTGGTAAGCGTTGACTTACCTACGTTTGGACGACCAACGATAGCCAGTTTGATCGGCAGGCCCGTCGGGTCGAAGTTTTCTTCTTCCTCTGCGGCTTCCTGCTCAGCAATCTCGTCAGCTTCTAACGCAGCCCAGTAAGCCTGGTTCTCTTCTTCTTCAGTGAGCTCGACCGCCTCAACTTTTTCCATCCACGGCAGCAGCGCCTCTTCAATCAGGCTGCTCACACCACGACCATGCGACGCCGCAATGGCGTGGATTTCGCCCAGGCCCAGTGAATAGAAGTCGACAATCGCCTGATCCGGATCCATCCCGTCAGTTTTATTTGCCACCAGGAAGGTCGCTTTCTGACGGGAACGGAGATGCTTCGCAATTTGCTGATCGGCGGCCATCATGCCCGCACGCGCATCCACCATAAACAGCACAACATCGGCTTCTTCGATCGCCAGCAGTGACTGTTCAGCCATCCGCGTTTCAACACCCTCTTCGGTGCCGTCGATACCACCGGTATCAATAACAATAAATTCGCGCCCTTCCACTTCGGCGCGACCATATTTGCGATCGCGAGTCAGTCCAGGAAAATCCGCTACCAGCGCATCACGTGTGCGTGTTAAACGGTTGAATAGCGTAGATTTTCCCACATTGGGACGCCCAACCAGCGCGACCACAGGTACCATAACAAAATGCCTCAATAAAAAATTAATCGCCCGAATGGCGAGATTATAACGGCTCTGGCCGTTAAGTTCAGGCTTAAGGCGCAAAGAATACCATGCCTGACTAAAAACGAAACGGCCCCTGATTAAATCAGGAGCCGTCGGAACGGAGGATTTCACCTGCCAGACGTTTACCCGTTAACGGGTAATCGCATAAACCTCACCGTCTTTGGACTGGATCAGCAGCTTGTCGCTGGCAACTACCGGCTCGGTCTGGAAGCCTGAGCTATCCAGTTCCTGCTGCGCGACAAAACGTCCATCTGTGGTGTTCAGCCAGTGCAGATAACCTTCGCTGTCACCGACTATCAGATAACCGTTGTAGAGCACCGGTGAAGTCAGGTTGCGATGCAGCAGATCGCTTTGACGCCAGATGGCAACACCGCCGTCAGTGTTAAGAGCGATCACACGATCGTCCTGATCGACCAGATAGATACGGCCGGCATCAACAATCAGATCCTTCACACCGCCGATTTCGCGTTTCCACAAAATCTGACCTGAACGCAGATCCAGCGCCGACAGATTGCCATTGTAGGCCAGTGCATAAACGACGCCGTTAACGATAACCGGTGTGGTATCGACGTCATTAAGACGGTCAATCTCCGTGGCACCGCTGACCTGAGAAATACGCTGCTGCCAGATCAGCTGTCCCTGGTTCATTGCCACGGCACTGACACGGCCGTTGTCGCCACCGACAATTGCGCCGCCAAAGGCCACAGCCGGCGCAGATTCACCGCGCAGAGACAGCGCTGGCATATCCAGGTTGACGCTCCACTTCACCACACCGCTGCTCTGATCCAGTCCCTGCAACATGCCATTGCTGGTATGAATCAGCACCAGACCATCGCTGACCACCGGACGTGACAGCGCTTCACCGGCGACTTTCGTCTGCCAGGCCACGCTACCATCGCTGCTGTTCAGGGCAAAAACCTGGCCGCGTTCGCTGCCAACATAAATGCGGTCGCCATCGGCCGTCAGGCCACCTGATAGCAGGGCTGAAATATTTTTCGAGAAGAAGCCGGTTTTCTCAGAGAGATCGACTTTCCACTTTTCTTTACCGTCTGCGGCATCCAGTGCTTTGACGATACCAAAGCGGTCGGCAGCGTAAACCGTATTATCCTGCCAGGCAGGATGCAGATTTGAGTAGAAATCACCCACACCGTCACCAACCGAGGTGCTCCACACTTTCTGTGGCGTGAACTGGTTTTCGACCTTCGGCAACGGGGCCATTTTTACTACATCTTCTTCGCCGCTAAACAGCGAACAACCGCTGAGCAAAGTGACTGAAATCAGTCCCGGCAGCAGGTATTTACGTAATTCCATGCGCTCTCTCTTGACTGGCTTAGCTTAAGTTATTCATCTTCATCTGCATCATTTGCTTCAATGCCGGAGAGGCGTCAGATTCAACCCCTTTACTCCATGCATCGCGCGCGCCCTGCTTGTCGCCTTTGGTCAGCAGCGCTTCGCCGCGAATATCGGCCACAATGGCTGTCCAGCCATCACCCTTCACACCGTCAAGGGTTTTAAGCGCCGCATCCGCTTGATTCTGTTGCAGTTGAATGCGTGCCAGGCGCAGGTTAATCACCGCCTGCAGATTGGCATCTTTGGTATCTTTCAGGCCGTTTTGCAGCAGTGATGCCGCTTTATCAAGCTGACCGGCGTCAACGTACTGCTTCGCCAGATCCATTGCGGCCAGAGCACCGTAAGTGTTGCTGTTTTCACTGGCAAAACGGTTTACCGCTTCCAGCGTTTCCGGCTTGCCTGCCTGCATGGCGCTGGTCAGCTGCTGATACTGTGCGGATACCGATTTCGCCGTATCATCCTGATGACTGCTCCAGTAACGCCAGCCACCCAGCGCAGCAATGCCGATCACTACGCCAATGGCTAACGCTTTGCCATTATTGGCAAAAAAGTTGCGCAGCGCGTCGGTCTGCTCGTTTTCATTGCTATACACTTCCACGCAATCCTTCTCCTTTCTATGGTTGGTGCTGTGTCACGCTTACTGTAGCAGCGTACGCAATACAGCAGCAGCCTCTGCCTGATCCAGTGTTTGCTGCTCGCCACGGCGCAGATCTTTAATCACGACCTGACCGGCTTTAACTTCATCCTCGCCTAACACCAGGGCAACGCGCGCGCCCCACTTGTCAGCACGGGCAAATTGCTTCTTGAAGTTGCCGCCGCCAAAGTTGGTCATCAGCCTCAGTTCAGGCGCTTCATCACGCAATTTCTCAGCCAGCTGCATCGCAGCAGACTGCACGCCCTGACCTGAAGCGATAACATAGACATCCACATTGCTCGTCGGTTCAAATTCAGGATTAACTGCCTGAACCAGCAATACCAGACGCTCCATACCCATGGCAAAGCCAACGGCAGGTGTCGCGCGGCCACCGAGCTGCTCAACCAGGCCATCATAGCGACCGCCGCCGCATACCGTGCCCTGTGAACCCAGGCTATCCGTCACCCACTCAATCACGGTGCGGTTGTAGTAATCCAGACCGCGCACCAGACGCTGATTGACGGTGTAGCTGATTCCGGCATCATCCAGCAAGGCACACAGGCCGCTGAAATGTTCACGTGATTCATCATCCAGGTAGTCGCCAAGCTGTGGCGCATCATTCAGCAGGTGCTGAACGTCGGGATTTTTACTGTCGAGAACACGCATCGGATTGCTGTACATGCGGCGTTTGCAATCCTCGTCCAGCACCTCTTTGTGCTGTTCAAGGAAGGCGACGAGCGCATCACGGTAGTGAGCACGCGCTTCCAGCGAACCGATAGAGTTAAGTTCAAGGCGAACGTGCTCAGAGATACCCAGGGCTTTCCACCAGCGGGCATTCAGCATGATCAGTTCAGCATCGATGTCTGGTCCCTGCAGACCAAAAACTTCCACGCCAATCTGATAGAACTGACGATAGCGGCCTTTCTGCGGACGCTCATAGCGAAACATGGGACCCATGTACCACAGACGCTGTTCCTGGTTGTAGAGTAAACCGTGTTCGATACCGGCTCGCACACAGCCTGCCGTGCCTTCCGGACGCAGCGTCAGGCTTTCGCCGTTGCGATCGTCAAAGGTATACATCTCTTTTTCAACCACGTCGGTGACTTCACCGATGGCGCGCTTAAACAGTGGGGTTTGCTCTACCAGCGGTAAGCGAATTTCGCTGTAACCGTAGCTCGCCAGCGTCTGCTTGAGAACGCCTTCAATCCGTTGCCAGAGGGCAGTATCCGCAGGCAGGTAGTCGTTCATCCCGCGAATCGCCTGAATATTCTTCGCCACGTTAGAATCTCTTAATGCAAAAAAACCTGTCCGGCATCATACCTTATGAGGATGAAACCGCACAGGTTCAGTCAAAAAAGTCACGCACGCAGACCGCGCGCGCCATTATTTTTCCAGATGCTGCACATCAATACGGCGGCTGGCATCCAGCATCGACGCTTTGGCGCGAATGCGCGCTTCCAGCTGATCGATCATGTCATTGTTGTCGAGACGATCGCGCTGACGCACGCCATCTTCGTAGAAACCACTCTTCTTGCTGCCGCCGGTCACGCCCAGCGTAGAGAGGGTCGCTTCACCCGGTCCGTTGACGACACAGCCGATAATAGAGACATCCATCGGGGTGATCAGATCTTCCAGACGCTGCTCCAGCGCGTTGACCGTGCCGATAACGTCAAACTCCTGACGTGAACAGGTTGGACAGGCGATGAAGTTGATCCCGCGAGAGCGAATGCGCAGTGACTTCAGGATATCGAAACCGACTTTGACTTCTTCAACCGGGTCGGCCGCCAGCGAGATACGCAGCGTATCGCCGATCCCTTCTGACAGTAAAAGGCCGAGTCCAATCGCAGATTTTACTGCGCCTGCGCGTGCGCCACCCGCTTCGGTGATGCCGAGATGCAGAGGCTGTTCGATCTGTTTCGCCAGCAGGCGATAAGATTCAACGGCAAGGAAGACGTCAGAGGCTTTTACGCTGACTTTGAATTGATCGAAGTTAAGACGGTCAAGATGATCGACATGACGCATGGCTGATTCCAGCAACGCCTGCGGCGTCGGCTCGCCATACTTTTCCTGCAGATCTTTTTCCAGTGAACCGGCGTTCACGCCAATTCGAATCGGAATATTGTTGTCGCGTGCGCAGTCAACCACCATACGGATGCGCTCGTTGTTCCCGATATTACCGGGATTGATGCGCAGGCAGTCGACGCCATACTCGGCGACTTTCAGGGCGATGCGGTAGTCAAAATGAATATCTGCAACCAGCGGTACATTCACCTGCTGTTTGATCAGTCTGAATGCTTCTGCGGCATCCATGGTAGGCACCGAGATACGAACGATGTCGACACCGACTCGCTCAAGGGCTTTGATCTGATTTACCGTCGCTTCCACGTCAGTGGTGCGGGTGTTGGTCATCGACTGAACAGCGATTGGCGCGCCGTCACCGACCGGCACCTTGCCGACGTAAATGCGTTTGGATTTACGGCGGATAATGGGTGCTTCGTTATGCATATTTCTTCTCCACAATTGCCCGGTACGCGATACGCTGTTATTGCGCACCCAACGTCAGGCGAGCAACCTGGTTATTACGGATAAAACGACTTAAATCAACGGGCTGATTCTGATATTGCACCTGAACCGCACGAGGCGCGCCAATTTTCAGACGATACGGAGGCGTTCCTGCGAGGCTGAGTTTACCACCACTACGCTGAATGCCGCTGAACAGTTTTTTGCCGGTCGCGTCACTGACTTCCAGCCAGCAGTCGGCGTTGAAGTTCATGACCACCGCATTAGGGTCAGCTGCCGGCTCATTGACCGCAGCTGCACCGACGGGCATCGGAGGTGCCGCGCTGGTTGTCGGCGTCGTGGCTGCTGGTGCAGCCGCTGAGTTGTCCACTGGCGCCTGGCTCGGCGACACCACAGCATTGCTGGTGTTATCCGGCTGAGTGGTGGTCGCGCTATTGCTGGCGGTGGCGGCCGGAGCCGCACTCGCCGGCGCACTGGCTGCGCCGCTGTTACTGGTCGTGGTGGTGTTGCTCTCGTCAGTTGCGGCAGGTGCCGCGCTATCACCACTGCTTTCACCCAGCGGAATCGACTGACCATTATCACCGCTGCTACTGCTCTGGTCGGTCATCGGCACCAGATCGTCCTGAGACGCTTTATGGTTCTGCCACCACCAGGCGCCCGTCAGCCCCACGACCACAAACACCACCAGCCAGGTAAAAATCATTAACCAGCCGTCGCGTTTCTTGCGGCGTTTGCCCAGTGAAAAACTTTGCATCGGCTCAATCTTTGAAGACCGAATCGGTGTCTGCTTCGCCATCATCGGCAGCAGTTCCTCTTCAGGAATATGCACCAGACGCGCGTAAGAGCGAATGTAGCCGCGCAGGAACGTGGAAGCTAAATCAGCAGGTGATTTGTCCTCCTCAATGTCACGCACGGTAGAAAGTTTCAGGCACAGGCGTTCAGCGACGTTCTGCTGCGTCAGCCCCATCTGCTCACGGGCCAGACGCAGGCGTTCACCTGTTGATTGTAATGCAGAGTTTTCTTGAGTGGCTTCAGTATTCATTAGCTAAATAACGCTGGTACTGTATCGATTGCGGAAAACGTCGCGCTAACCGGTCGCCATAACGTGAAACGTCAGCGGCATTTCCCTGTAGCGCGGCGAAACGTAAGTGTAACGCCAGACTTCGTGCTGTTTCAGGCAGTTGTTGCTGGTAAACACTAAGCAAAACCTGGGCCTTCGGCAGATGGTTATCTGCCAGCTGCTTTTCAGCTTCCGACAGCAGCGAGTCAGCTTTACGCCTGTCAGCATCAATGGCCTGACGTAACGCCCTTCGGGCAGCAGCAACATCGCCAGCCTGCAGATAACAAAAGCCTGCCAGTTCAAGCGCGTCATTGCGAGCATCAAACTGCTGTGCTGCGCTTGCCCGACTAAACTGTTGATGCGCTTCGTCATACTGCCTTAAAGCGCAGAGAAACGCACCGTAATTGTTAGCAACAAAACCATTCTCCGGCGCCTGCTGCTGTGCCAGTATAAACCGTGCCTGCGCCGCTGTCTGATTACCCTGCTTCAGTGCCAGCCGTGCCAGCGCAAGCGAGACCCGGTAATCATGTGGCGCAGCGGCCTGTGCCCGTAGAAAGTTTCGCTCAGCCGCAGCAGCGTCGCCACTGGCCAGATAGTGCATCCCTAACTGCAGACGCACCTCTTCTGCGCCAGGTTCACGCGGCTGACTGACACACCCGCTTACAACAAACAGCGCCAGCAACACTGCAGGTAATCCATTACGCATAATCGTTTCCCTCCGTTTGACGTTGACAGGCTGCAGCCTGCCACGGGTCATCACGTCAGGAAACGCGCGATTTCAACCTTCTAGAGAGGCTTCACAGATATGGCTTCACCCGCCATTTTGATGCGCATCGTCCGCTTGGTACGGTCAATGACTTCGCCGGCTAACTGACCGCAGGCGGCATCAATGTCGTCGCCACGGGTTTTACGCACGATGGTGGTAAAACCATAGTCCATTAAAACTTTAGAGAAGCGATCGATACGGCTGTTAGAGCTACGGCCATATGGCGCGCCCGGGAAGGGGTTCCACGGAATCAGGTTGATTTTACACGGTGTTTCTTTCAGTAATGCGGCAAGTTCATGCGCATCATCAGTGCTGTCATTGACGTGATCCAGCAGTACGTACTCAATGGTCACGCGTCCCTGGTTGGCGTTGGATTTCGCGATGTAACGCTTCACCGCGGCCAGGAAGGTTTCGATATTGTACTTTTTGTTGATCGGCACGATGTCATCACGCAGCTTGTCGTTTGCTGCATGCAGCGAGATCGCCAGCGCCACGTCGATCATATCACCCAGTTTATCCAGCGCAGGCACGACGCCAGAGGTGGAGAGGGTTACGCGACGCTTCGACAGACCAAAACCGAAGTCATCCAGCATGATCTCCATCGCCGGAACCACGTTATTGAGATTGAGCAGGGGCTCGCCCATGCCCATCATCACCACGTTGGTGATAGGACGCTGGCCGGTGATTTTGGCTGCGCCGACAATTTTCGCCGCACGCCACACCTGACCAATAATTTCTGACACCCGCAGGTTACGGTTAAAACCCTGCTGTGCGGTCGAACAGAATTTACACTCCAGCGCACACCCTACCTGTGAAGAGACACACAGCGTGGCGCGATCGCCTTCCGGGATGTAGACCGTTTCCACCAGCTGGTCGCCCACGCGAATGGCCCATTTAATGGTGCCGTCGGTGGAGCGCATCTCTTCCGCCACTTCTGGCGCGCGGATTTCCGTCAGCTCCATCAGCCGGTTACGCAGCTTTTTGTTGATGTCGGTCATCTGCTCGAAGTCATCGCAGCAGTAGTGATAAATCCACTTCATGACCTGATCGGCGCGGAAAGGCTTCTCGCCCAGCGACAGGAAAAATTCCCGCATCTGCTGACGGTTGAGATCCAGCAGGTTTATTTTCTGGCTTTTGGGAGAAACGACAATGGGGGAAGCGGACGCGGACGTCTCAATCTGTTCGGACATAATATTCTCTGGCCTCGTTGTTACACGTTATGGCGCTGTTCAGGGATAGGTGAAAAAATTGCGCCTTCATTAAGCGATGTCAATGAAGGCGCAATATTGTACAACATCTGCGGCCTGATAACAGGCGGGAGTGACCTCCCCTACGCAGATTTTTGTAAAGCCGCTGTAACGTTTATCGCCGGGCGATTAACGGGTACGTGGGCAGATTTCGTTTTCGCCGAAGAAATAAGCGATTTCGCGGGCAGCGGATTCAGCAGAATCTGAACCGTGGGTCGCGTTTTCGGTGAAGCTGTCAGCGTAGTCAGCACGCAGTGTGCCAGCCAGTGCGTTTGCCGGGTTAGTTGCACCCATCAGGTCACGGTGACGCTGAACCGCATTTTCACCTTCCAGCACGGATACAACAACCGGGCCAGAGGTCATGAATTCAACCAGACCATCGAAGAATGGCTTGCCCTGGTGCTCAGCGTAAAAGCCTTCAGCCTGCTCTTTGCTCAGCTGCAGCATTTTTGCGCCAACGATTTTGAAGCCAGCGCTTTCAAAACGGTTATAGATAGCACCAATCACATTTTTAGCGACGGCGTTTGGCTTGATGATAGAAAAAGTACGTTCGATTGCCATGATGACCTCTGTCTTGACGTTCTGAAGAAACCGGTGGCGTCCGCCCCGGTTAAGAAACGGCGCCGATTATAGGGGCTGAGTGCGGCATTGCCTATCAGAGATCCCCAATTTGTTGAAAATTCTTGATCTGAGTCGAGGCAGGCGCGCCATAGTTATGATTTAGCGCAAAAAATCGTCAGCCCCGAGTGAAGGTGACCGAGACAAGTTGTCCCTCTTCATCCATTACCACCAGCTGATACTCGCCGGGATGACCAAGATGCAGCGACAGGCTGTTCGCCGCGTTTTGCGTCATCAATGGCTCACCATTCAGGAACCACCAGCGTTGCGTGCCCTGCCCTCCCTGCACCGCGACCGGTATCGTCAGCGTGCTATTACCCGGCAGCGGTTTAACGATTTGCCGCTCAATAACGCCAGTGACGATCAGTGGTGCGCTACTGCCCTGTTGTAATGGCGGACAATGGGTATCGACAGGCGGTAAGCGCTGCGCCCGCCGCTCCTGAGGCGGCAGCCAGGCCTCCAGCGGCAGCGGCCAGACCAGCCGTTCGTGGCGGGTAGCGCCGGGGCAATCTGCTGCGACGCGCAGTCCCTGCACATTTTGCCAGTAGCCGGCACGTAATCCGCTGAGGCTCTCCTGACCGGGCGCCAGCAGTGTTGGCGGCAACGTATCAGAAGCGACCCAGCTTTGCCGACGCTGGCGGCAGTTTTCATCTCCGGCAGGCAACGGCTGACCACCAGGCCAGCATATGGTCGCGACCGTTACCGAGGCCGGACGTGGGTCGACCGGCACGTCACGCCTGCCGAGACGGCTCATCAGCACGCTGTTAATCTGATTCATGACTGGCACGGCAGAGGCGAAACCAAACTGCCCGGCAACCGGAGTCGCATCCGGCCGCCCCACCCAGACGCCAATCAGATAACGGGGATTGATGCCCACCGACCAGGCGTCGCGATAGCCGTAACTGGTGCCGGTTTTCCAGGCCAGCGGCACCACATCAGATACGCTGCCATTACCGGCCGGTTGCGCTTCACCCGCCAGGATGCGCCGGATGATCCACGCCGATGCGGGTGAAAGCAGCGGTCGCTGCTGCAAGGGTTGCTCGGGCGTCCAGCGCAGTGCAGCGGCATTGCCGTGACGGGCAAAGGCGCTATAAGCCGCCACAATTTCATCCATGCGGGCGCCGGTGCCGCCAAGAATCAACGAAAGATTGGGTTCCGCGCCGGGCGGGAAACGTAAATTCAGACCCACATTGCGCAGACGCGCCGCAACGTTTTTCGGTCCCAGCGCCTCCAGCACCTGTACAGCCGGCAGATTCAGGGAGCGTACCAGCGCATCGCTGGCGCTGACCGGCCCGTGAAAACCGGTGTCGAAATTGCCTGGCCGGTAATCACCAAAGCGACGCGGCACATCCTGCAGCAGCGATTCGGCATGAATCAGCCCCTCATCCAGCGCCATGCCGTAAACAAAGGGTTTTAACACCGAGCCAGGCGAACGCACGCTGGCGATCATGTCCACATGCCCGAACCGACTGTCATCGGTAAAGTCAGCCGAACCGACATAGCCCCGAACCGCCATGGTGGTGTGATCGACCACCAGCATCGCCAGTGAGGTGCGCGGCGGAAGCTGGTTTTTAACGTTCAGCGCCAGGCTTTCCAGCTCGCGCTGCAGTGAAGGATCGAGCGTGGAGACAATCTTGTCGCTGGAACTGATCGACAGTAATCGCCGGGCCAGCAGTGGCGCCATCTGCGGCATCTGCCGTGGCGGCAGCCAGACCGGCTCCTGCCGGATTTCCGCCACCTGCTCAGCGGACCAGATGCGGTATTCCGCCAGCCGATCCAGCACTTTATTGCGTGCCGCTTCTGCCCGCTCTGGCCAGCGATCGGGTCGAAGTCGGCTGGGTGCCTGCGGCAAAACTGCCAGCAGCGCCGCCTCGCCCGGTGTCAGCTGTGACGGGGATTTCCCCAGCCAGCTCCAGCTTGCCGCGCCCACCCCTTCCAGCGTGCCGCCAAAAGGCGCACGGTTAAGGTAGAGCGTCAGGATGTCACGTTTGGAAAGGTGCCATTCAAGCTGCAGCGCCCGCCACGCCTGGATTAGCTTGCCCCGCAGCGTACGGGGTTGCGGGTCGATAAGGCGTGCTACCTGCATGGTCAGCGTGCTGCCACCGGAAATAACGCTTTGATGGCGCAAATCCTGCCAGGCCGCACGCACCAACGCCAGCGGATTGATGCCGGGGTGATACCAGAACCAGCGATCTTCGTAGGTGAGCAGCGCCTGCAGATAAGCCGGAGCGACCTCTTCTGGTGTGACGGGATAGCGCCAGATGCCCTTGCTGTCCGCAAAGCGCCACAGCGGCGTGCCGTCGCTGGCCACAATCACCCGCGCAGGCTGCACCTCTTTAAGCGGCAGCGGGAACAGCCGATCCAGTCCCCACGTCGCCAGCCATAACGCCAGAAAAAAAAGCGGCAGCGCGAGCCACCGCTTTTTAATGGCGCTGATGTTAATCACGCCCTGCATCACTTACTGGATATGCAGCTGCGGCGGTGTACTGCCGGTGGCGCGCCACTCCGGCACATACATCGACTCCACCTGCGGCGGTGGCATCAGGTAGCGACCCGGCGTGACCGCCCGGGCCAGGTAGACCAGCGTGGCGGGACGATAGGTATCCACCGCCAGGGCCGCGACGAATCGATCGTCACGGAACTCGATGTGTTTGATATCAGCCTGCTGCATGTCACCCATGCTCTCCTTCAGCGTATCCGCACTGTCACCGAGGCTGGCGCTGCTATCCGCCAGATTCTGGTTTTCCAGCTCCAGACCGGCAGGCAGCAGATCCACCACCAGCGCATCGCTGATGCTGCGTTTCGAGGAGACCGTCAGACGAACCACCAGCAATTCACCGCTGCGCAGATTACTGAGATCGGCAGCTTTGCCATCCAGGGTGAAATATTCACGTTTTATCCCGAGCACATTACTCTCCGGCTGAGGCGCGGCCAGCGGATAACCGGTGACGTCCAGACGACCATACAGCGGCGCACTGCCCGGATTACTCATGGTTAACCCCTGCAGCAGTTGCTCAGCGCCCAGCCCTTTGTTCAGCGGTGCATCGCCCTGTAACGGAGCTGGGTAACCGGACAGCTGCGCCTGCCAGCTTCCGCCCTGCGGCTGCTGTAAAGTATGCGCAGCCAGATAAAGCGCGTTATTTTCCTGGGTCGAGAACCAGCGTTTGCCATTGACCTCTTTGGAGAGCGACAGCAGCAGACTATTCTGCAAATCAGGCTGCAGCTTATTCTCTGCTAACAGGGCAATCATCATCCCCTCATCGCGCACCGTGCTGCCATAGTCGCCGTACCACGCTTTGTCCGAACGGGTCAGCGTGGCACCCTGCATGATCGCAAGCGATGCGCGCTGCCCGTCACCCATCAGCTTCAGCGCGACACCCAGTTGCATCAGCGCCAGTCCGGAGCGGGCTTTCTCACGCTTTTCATACAATGCACGCAGCGCACCCAGTGGCGCGCGCTGCTGACGCGCCAGCACCAATCCGGCGTAAGCCTGCACGCTGAACTGCAGCGCGGCGTTGTCGTCACTGCCGCCGCCGCTGATCTGCGCGGGATCCTGCAAGTAGCGCAGCAGCCGTGCGTTAGCGCGATCAACCACATTATCTGGCAGCGCATAGCCCGCCTCACTGGCGCGCAGCAGGAAGTCCGTTACATAAGGCGTCAGCCAGAACTCCTCTTCACTCTGTTTATCCCACAGCCCGAAACTGCCGTTGGCCCGCTGCATGCCCGCCAGACGAGCAATGCCGGTGTCGACGGCGGCCCGTCGCGCTTCATCGCTGCTGGTTTTAATGCCCATAGCAGTTAGCTCGGCATGGCTGGTGTAAAGCGAAGGCCAGAGCCCGCTGGTAGTCTGTTCCAGACAGCCATAGGGATAGGCATAGAGCGCACTGATATAGCTGGCGATATTCAGCGGCGGACGATTGCTCAGCGTCAGTTGTCCACTCAGGGTCTGTGCATCCAGGCCAGTCAGCGCCGCTGCCGCTATCTGCCAGGGCTGATCGGGATTGATAACGGCATCAAAGTTCAGCGTCAGGGCAGGATAAGGCGGCCGGACGCCGATTTTCCACTGCTGTTTGCTGGCCTTAACCTGTTCACCCGGCAGGTTCAGACCGGAAATCTGTACGGCAATCTCGCCATCACCAAAGCCGGTTTTCGCCGTGACCGGAATCTGCAGTGTGGTACGAGCGCCTTTGGCCAGCGTCACGCTCTGGCTGGCCGCACCGGCCAGATCGACTAAGCCACTGCTGGCCACATCCACTTTCAGAGTTTGCGGCAGATCGGTCAGGTTCGTGAGATCGAGCGCCAGTGATGCCGAATCGCCGCTGGCAAGGAAGCGCGGCGTGGCCAGTTCGCTGATCAGCGGCGCCGCAACCACCAGTTTGCGCTCTGCCGCGCCGAAGCTGTCGTCGCTCCAGGCCTGGGTCATCAGCCGCAGTTCGCCATTAAACGCCGGGATCGGTAGCGTAATCGTCCCGTTGCCCTCTTTATCCAGCGTTACCGCCTGCAACTGTTGCGCCACGATATTCACATGCGTTACCGGCTTTTTACCGCCGCGCGTCATCGATTCATCTTCACCATCACCACCAAAACGCAGCGCCGCCAGTCGGCCACCGCCTTCGATCAGCTGACCAAAGACGTCGTACTGATCGACGTTGTAGCGTTTACGGCCAAAGAAAGCCTGCCACGGATCGGGCGTTTTAAAATCTGTGACGCTCAGCACGCCACTGTCCACGGCTGACAACAGTACATTCACTTTTTCAGGCAGCGGACCGCCGTCACGACTGGCGTGAACCCTGACCGTCAGGAGTTGCTCAGGACGAATTTTATCGGGTGCATCCAGCGTCAGGTTTAAGCGGCGCGCCTCTGTCGCCATCGGCAGGTGTAATAGCCCCACCGCGCGTTTTGGCGTTGCGCCACTGACCTTATCACCGTCACGTACCACGATAGCGCTGAAGTAGAGATCGTGACGCCGCCAGCTCTCAGCAACAGGGACATCCACTGTTGTGCCGCCCTCAGGTACAGTCAGCGGTTGCCACCAGAGCGTGCCGCTGCTCGACTCCACCATCAGGTAACCTTTACCGGCTGCCGGGGAGTCAACCTGCAGATGCACGGTGTCGCCCGGCTGGTAAGCCGCTTTGTCCAGTTTCAGTCTGACCTGATCCGGACGCAGTGCGCCCGTGCCGTTGGTGTTGTCCTGCCAGTCATAACCGGCCTGGAACCGCACGCTGCTGACGATCTTCTCGCCCGCCTGCACTTCCAGCCGGTAGTGGCCCCACTCAACCGGGAAGCTGACTTTGGTGCTGCCGTCAGCCGAAACAGAGATAGCGCGTTCATCTTCCTGCAGGTCTTTGTCGCCATACTGCGACTGCCAGCCTTCGCTGTCCGAGAAGCTCCAGTAGTAGTCACGGCGTTCACGAATCAGGCGTACATCCAGCTTGTCTGCCGCCAGTTTCTTGCCCTGACTGTTGGCATAGACAATATCGAATTCGGCCAGGCTCTCTTCCGGCACGGTAGGCTCATCGTGATAGCTGTCACTGCGGTAGTCATAAACGGCCTTGTTACCGAACAGCGGCCGGATACCCGGCAGAGCTTCTGCAGGCCAGATGGCCTGGGTAGCGCGTCGGGTGACCGGACGTCCACCGGTCTCCAGCAGGCTGGCCTGCAGGATCAGGTTGAGCGGAGAGTGCAGCTGATCCCACTGACTCTCTACCGAAAGCTGCGCTTTACCGCTGGCGTCGAGTTTGAGATCGACCTCATCCAGCGTGCGCTTTAGCCCCTCTTCGGTGATGTCACCAAACTGGTAGCCCGGCAGTGCAGCCACCGCTTCGCGTGCCGGTCGCAGATAGAGTTGTCCCTGTAACGTGTTACCCGCCGCCGGTGCGCCATAGAGATAACGCCCCTCAATACCAAACTCAACGGGGGCATCAGCAGGCTGCGGCTGAGGGTCATTTTTCAGGGTTAACGCCATACGCTCCGGCAGAAAATCCTCGACGTGGAACGTCCATTCACGCTTGAGGTTATCGCCGGTATTGAGTCGCAGTATCCAGTTGCCGGTCATGGCAGATTCGGGCAGTGCCAGGCGCTGCTGGTAGAGGCCCGCCTCAGGCTGCCAGACAAAGGTTCGCATCACCTGGCCATCGGGCTGCACCAGTTCTGCTTTTATCGGCTGAACGGGCAACGGATGTCCGTCGGCATCACGCAGCAGCGCATTGACGATGACGATTTCGCCTGGGCGATAGATATCGCGCGGCCCAAAGACAAACAGCTGTTTGTCATAACCCTGCGGTCCGGCAACCGGAAACTCCGCGAGATCCAGCGCCGGACGCGACAGGTCAATCATTGAGGTCTGTTCACCCTGCACGGCCAGCAGGATCCTGCCTTTTTCATCCGCCCTGAGGCGCAGATGGCCGGTGTTGTCACTGGTGCCGCTTTGCAGCACCTGCCCTTTGGCATCCAGCAACCTGACGCTGACGCCGGAAAGTGGCTGGCCGTTTGCCAGGCTCTGGGCAAACAGTTCAAATTGAGTCGGGAAGCGATGCAGTGAGAGGCCAATGTCGCTCAGGGTGAAAAGTGTAGCGGGCTGGCTGTAGCGATACGTTCCGGCCTGCTTCATCACCGCCAGATAGACGCCCGGCTGCTGAAGCGCGGTAATGTCACTCATCGGCAACTGCAATTTTTCACGGGTGTTGCGCGCCGGATTAAGCTCGAAGCGACCGGAGTAGACCAGCTGGCTGCTTTTCAGCAGATCCTGTGACTGCCAGCTGGAGAGGTTATTGCCGTAATTCCACTGCGAGAGAAACTCTGCCAGGCCGGCATTCTTAATGCGGAAGAAATCGACATCGACCTGGTTCACATTCAGCGCCAGCACCGGCAGTCCCTGCGTGATACGCAGCGGCAGCAATGAACCGCGACTGGCAAACCCCACCATCGGCTGGATATCACTGGTGGCGATTTTCTGGCTGTAATCGGCGGCAAGCGTTTCACCGCTGGCCGCGCGCAATCCGGCATCCACCGTGACGGTGAAGTGACGTGAGGGTTCAGGATGACGGAAGCGCAACGTTTTGCGGTTAGCGGAAAGCTCCCAGCCGCCATCCACCCGGCCCTGTTTATCGTCAGTCAGCCTGACTTTTTGCGCGATATCCTGTTTATCATCCAGCGGCTGACTGAAGGTTAAGACCAGCGCAGCGGCACTGTCGATCTGCAGTTCTGAGAGATCGATAATGGTCAGCGGTTTGCTGACCTGAGCCGTTGAGGGTGCCTCTGCCGCCTGAAGAGGCAAAACAGGTAATAGAGTTGCTGACAGCAGCGAGCCACCGATCAGCATGCTGAGCAGCAGCCGGGTGTTGCGTTTCTTCATGGTAGTTCCTTCACCGGGACGCAGGGAGTGTCGTTTGATTACGCCGCGCAATTTCATATCAATGCTCGCATTTAATCAACGCTTCTCTTGAGATGGTGCGCACATTCCCTGACACTGGTATGACAGATTGCTGAGATGAGGTTGTTATGACGACGCCACTGTTTGTGTCCGCCGACTGGTTACAAGAGCACTACAACGATGAACGCCTTCAGGTACTGGATGCACGTTTGTTGCCACCCGGAATGGAAGCGGTTCGCGATATCCAGGCTGAGTATCTGGCGGGTCATTTACCTGACGCCCCTTACTTTGATATTGAAGCCCTTTCCGATCACACCAGCCCTTATCCGCATATGCTGCCGCGTGCCGAGACCTTTGCCGTCGCGATGCGCGAGCTGGGCATCAGCAGTGATAAACATCTGGTCGTTTATGACGAAGGCAATCTCTTTTCCGCACCCCGCGCCTGGTGGATGCTGAAGACCTTTGGTGTGGCTCAGGTGTCGATTCTGGCCGGGGGATTGCCGGGCTGGAAAGCGGCCGGTTTTGCGCTGGCAAGCGGCGAAGTGAATCTGCCGGAAGGTGAGTTTGAAGCCCACGCGGATGAAAGCCGGGTGAAACGCCTGACGGATGTGCTGCTGATCAGCCATGAAGGCGGCGCGCAGATTGTTGATGCCCGTGCTGCCAATCGTTTTAACGCTGAAGTGGACGAACCGCGTCCCGGCCTGCATCGCGGCCATATTCCCAACAGCCTGAACGTGCCGTGGAATATGCTGGTTGAGCAGGGAACACTCAAGCCGGAAGCGGAACTGCGCAGAATTTTTGCTGACGCAGGTGTCGATATTTCCCAGCCAGTGGTCGCCAGCTGTGGCTCAGGCGTAACGGCGGTGGTGTTGATTCTGGCGCTGACCGCGCTGGGCGCACGGGATGCCACGCTGTATGACGGCTCCTGGGGCGAATGGGGCAGCCGGGACGACCTGCCTATTGCGAAATAAAAAACAGGCGGCTCATGAGCCGCCTGTTTGTATTGAGTGCGTCAGATAATCCGCTCACTGCCCTTGAAGTCGCGCAGGAAACTGCCCCAGCGACGTTCATAGAAGGGGGTGATGTGCGCGGTAAAGAAGTGGCTGATGCCGCGATCGTTCGGCATCACTTCACAGATATCCACTGGCGCATCGTCTGGCAGCGTATCCGTTGCCACACTGCCCGCCGCCTGGATGATCGCTTCAATGTTGCTGTCCGCTTCAATGCCAATCAGTAAATTAGGTGCTTCGTCTGCCCGTTCACGAATACTGGCAATAAATGCCCGACGCACCTGCTTATGCTTCGTGAAGAGCTGAGTCAGCGAGTCGATCATCTGTGCAGGCGGTTCAGCCACCTCAGAGAGCAGCAGTGACTGCCCGCCTTCCAGCACAGTCTGCTGACTTAGCGCACTGCCCTCTTCCGCCAGCAGATGCGTGATCTCCGCTGCAGTGAACTCTTTGCCGGAAGGCAGTTTAGGATTGAGAAACAGCGTCTCGCCACGCGTCATCTCAAACAACGTCCGTACCGGCAGACGCAGCCATGACTGCTCACCGCTTACCGCTTCACTCATCGCCTCTTCTGACGTGAAAAAAGGAATAATGCTGCTGCCATCCTCTTTTTCCCAGTGCTGGAGATCAACGGGCGTGCTGGCATCAAACTGTTGCGTGGTACTTTCGCCCGGAACAAAGACGTCAGATTCCAGCAGCAACTGGAAAAACTCGGGCCGATGGGCAGGCTCAGTCGCCGCCAGCTTCAGCACCTCTTCAAGACGGTTCATATTTTCCCTCTGAACGTTTCCCTCTGAACAGCGGCAGCATCAGCCACCGCTGAGATCGGCTTATTTGAGTAACAGATTGGCGAGGGTACGCACGCCCAGACCTGTTGCACCTGCCGCCCACTGATCAACGGCACCTTTGCGATAGGTCGCAGAGCAGTCGATGTGCAGCCAGCCCTGCTGATAGTTGCTGACGAAGTGTGACAGGAACGCTGCCGCGCTGCTGGCACCGGCCGCATGAGACGGACTGGCGATGTTATTGAGATCGGCAAAGTTAGACGGCAGATGGCTGCGATGGAATTCGGCCAGCGGCAGACGCCAGAAAGGTTCGTTCTCACTCACTGCGCTGCCCATCAGCGACTGCGCCATCACATCATCAAAGGTGAACAGCGCATGGTAATCGTTGCCCAGCGCCGTTTTAGCCGCGCCGGTCAGCGTTGCGGCGTCAATGATCATCGTCGGGTTCTGCTCGCTGGCGTCGATCAAACCGTCGGCCAGCACCAGGCGGCCTTCCGCGTCGGTGTTCATCACTTCCACCGATTTGCCGTTGCGATAGCGAATAATGTCGCCCAGCTTGAAGGCGTTGCTGCTGACCATATTATCGGCGCAGCAGAGGTAGAGTTTGACGCGCTTGTTAAGACCGCGCGAAATCGCCATCGCCAGCGCGCCAGTCACCGTCGCCGCGCCGCCCATGTCAGACTTCATGGAGTCCATAAAGCTGCTCTGCTTCAGGCTGTAGCCGCCGGTATCAAAGGTGATGCCTTTACCGACCAGGCAGGCGTAAACCGGCGCATTCTCGTCGCCGGTCGGGTTGTAGTCGAGCGCCAGATAGACCGGCGGACGATTTGAACCGCGTCCCACAGTATGCAGGCCCATATAACCCTGCACCCGCAGTTCATCGCCTTTGGTAATACGATAGCTGACAGCGTCACCGCCCACTTCACTGATCAGATCGACGGCATTGTGCGCCAGCTGCTCCGGCCCCAGATCTTCTGCGGGCAGGTTAATGACGTTGCGCACCCAGTCGATGATTTTCAGACGGCGATCAAACTCCGCCTGCTCATGTTCGCCCAGTTCAGGCCAGTCAACCTGACGCTGGCCTTTCGGGCCACGGAAGCCCTGCCAGAATGCCCAGCACTGCTCAAGGTGCCAGCCTTCGCCGGTCAGCGCCACATGGCGGATGCCCTGGCCATCGATTTTATGGGCCGCACGCTGAATGGTATTCAGCGCATCTGCGCCGGTCAGGTGCAGTGTCATGCCGCTGTCGTTGCTGCTGAGAATCGCTTTTTCGCCCCAGCGCGCATCGGCGGGCTGGCTGCTAAGCGTAATGTTCATCGGTTGTGTGGTCATCGAAAAGCTCCGTAATCGTTATCTGTTTCATCCAGCCTGATTGTTATAACGGCTTTAATAAGATGTTAAATGTAATTCACAGAGAGACCTGATAACAGATTCCGCCGGGCGTTGCCAGCGAAGTGCCCATATTGGCGCAGTTTCCGGACTATCGCCGGGTATCAGGATTTCATTAAGGCCCGCAGACGGGTCACTGACTTCTGCACCAGTGCAATGGCGTAGTCGATCTCTTCTTCGGTCGTGAAGCGTCCCAGCGAGAAGCGAAGCGAACTGTGCGCCAGTTCTTCACTCAGGCCCAGCGCGCGCAGGACATAGGAAGGCTCCAGGCTGGCGGAGGTACAGGCCGAACCGGAAGAGAGCGCCAGGTCTTTCAGCGCCATGATCAGTGATTCACCCTCAACATCAGCGAAACTGAGGTTAAGAATATTCGGTGCACTCTGCTGCAGATCGCCATTAAGGGTAACGTCCGGCAGTGCGCTGATGCCCTGCCACAGGCGATCGCGTAGCGCCTGAATCCGCGCCATTTCAGTTTCGCGCTCTTCGGCGGCAATACGATAGGCTTCACCCATGCCGACAATCTGATGCACCGGCAAGGTCCCGGAGCGCATTCCGCGTTCATGTCCGCCGCCGTGGATCTGCGCAGCGATCTGCACGCGCGGTTTACGCCGTACATAGAGCGCGCCGATGCCTTTCGGGCCATAAAGCTTGTGGGCAGAAAACGACATCAAATCGACCGGTAACAGGCTGAGATCGATGGGCAATTTGCCAACGCTCTGGGTGGCATCAACATGGAACAGAATCTCACGCTCACGGCAAATTTCACCAAAGGCGGCAATATCCTGAATCACCCCGGTTTCATTGTTCACATGCATCAGAGTGACCAGAATCGTGTCGTCGCGCAGCGCCGCACGTAACTGGTCAGGCGAGATAATGCCATTGGTTGCTGGCGTCAGATACGTGACATCAAAGCCTTCACGCTCCAGCTGCTGGCAGCTGTCGAGCACCGCTTTATGTTCGGTCTGGCTGGTGATGATATGTTTGCCGCGTGCCTGGTGGGCATGGGCAGCGCCTTTGATCGCGAGGTTATCGGATTCGGTGGCGCCAGAGGTAAAGACGATTTCGCGGGGATCGGCGTTGACCAGTTCGGCGATCTGATTACGGGCAACATCAACCGCTTCTTCAGACTGCCAGCCAAAACGGTGCGATCGCGAGGCCGGATTACCGAACGTGCCATCCAGCGTCAGAAACTGCATCATTTTGCTGGCTACACGCGGATCGGCCGGCGTGGTGGCGGCATAATCCAGGTAAATCGGTAATTTCATTGCGCTACAGCTCCGTATAAAAAATCATACGTCTTTATAGCAGATTCGGCCCTGACCGCGTTAGCAGTAAGGGCCGCAACAGCGGGGATCAGGAGGCGCGTTGGTTAACGTTAATTCCCTGAGAACGCGGGCTCTGGAAGCGACGATTATCAATTGCATTCTGACGATCGGCCACATCCAGAATCTCCTGATTATTCACCAGCTCAGCCAGCGTAATATTGTTCAGGAATTCACTGATGCGCACGCTCAGATCGCGCCACAGCACGTGAGTCAGGCAGCGCTCGCCACCCTGACAACCTTCTTTACCCTGGCATTTGGTCGCATCAACAGACTCATCCACGGCGGTAATCACTTCACCGACAGAAATGGTGTTGGATTCTTTACCTAACAGATAACCGCCACCCGGACCACGCACGCTCGAGACCAGACCATTTTTACGCAGTCGGGAGAATAACTGCTCCAGATAGGAGAGCGAAATGCCCTGACGCTCGGAAATATCCGCCAGCGGGACCGGACCTTCATGGGAGTGAAGGGCAACGTCCAGCATTGCAGTAACGGCATAACGTCCTTTGGATGTCAGTCTCATAGCGTGTGACCTCAATAGCGTCCGGTTATCGGAGGATTAGCAACAGATGCGCTGAAGTCTGCCATTCCCGAGTAATTTGGTCAACTATTTAACCTGGTAAATTAGTCAGGTATTTAACCTGGTAATTTACTCAACTATTATCTGCTTCTTTTTTCTCGTTTTTACGCTTTTCAAACGATGAAAGCATGCCACGCAGGATGTTGAGTTCATCACGTTCCGGGCGTGCGCGGGTGTATAAACGACGCAGTTTACTCATCACCTGACCCGGATTAGCTTCACGGATAAAACCGCTGTTCAGCATCATCTGCTCCATATGCTGATAGAAGCGTTCAAGGTCATCCACCAGCGGATAAGGGGATTCTTCATACTTCGGTGCCGGGCTGGCCTGCTCCTGCGACTGTAACCACGCCATGCGCACTTCATAGGCGATAATCTGCACCGCCATCGCCAGGTTCAGCGAACTGTATTCCGGGTTAGCCTGAATCGCGACGTGATAATGGCACTTCTGCAACTCTTCATTGGTCAGGCCAACACGTTCACGACCAAACACCAGCGCAACAGGTGCCTGCTGGCCCTCTTCCACGCTTTTCACGCCACATTCACGTGCATCCAGCATCGGCCAGGGCAGCGAGCGGGAACGGGCGCTGGTCCCAACAACCAGACTGCATCCGGCGATCGCCTCATCCAGCGAGTCGACAATTTTAGCTTCGCCGATAACGTCACTGGCACCGGCGGCCAGGGAGATAGCCTGTGAATCAGGTTTGACCAGCGGATTAACCAGATAGAGGTTAGTTAAGCCCATGGTTTTCATGGCGCGCGCAACGGAGCCCATGTTACCGGTGTGAGACGTCTCAACCAGCACGATACGAATATTTTGCAACATGATTAGGGATACTCAGAAACGGGTCAGTAAAATCAGTAGGCCGAATATTAACATAAAGCAGGACATTTACCGAACACACTGCTATACTCCGCGCCGTTTTCCCCGTTCTTTAACATCCAGCGAGAGATACCGATGCATCCAATGCTCAACATTGCCGTGCGCGCAGCGCGCAAGGCCGGAAATTTAATTGCCAAATATTATGAAACCCCGGACGCCGTCGAAGCCAGCCAGAAAGGCAGCAACGACTTCGTAACGAATGTTGACCGCGAAGCAGAACGCCTGATTATCGAAATTATTCGTAAATCTTACCCGAAACACACCATCATCACTGAAGAAAGCGGTGAGCTGGCGGGCGAAGATCAGGATGTTCAATGGGTTATCGATCCGCTGGATGGCACCTCTAACTTCATCAAACGTTTACCTCACTTTGCTGTTTCGATCGCTGTGCGCATCAAAGGCCGCACTGAAGTCGCCGTTGTTTACGATCCTATGCGCAATGAACTGTTCACCTCTTCACGTGGTCAGGGCGCGCAGCTGAATGGCTACCGTCTGCGTGGCAGCACGGCACGCGATCTGGATGGCACCGTTCTGGCAACCGGCTTCCCGTTCAAAATGAAGCAGCACGCGCCTGCTTACATGAACATCATGACCAAACTCTTTACCCAGTGTGCTGATTTCCGTCGCACCGGTTCTGCTGCGCTGGATCTGGCTTATGTCGCTGCCGGTCGCGTTGATGGCTATTTTGAGATTGGCCTGAAGCCATGGGATTTTGCCGCGGGCGAACTGCTGGTGCGTGAAGCGGGCGGTCTGGTCACTGACTTCACCGGTAACCACGGCTATCTGCTGTCAGGTAACCTGGTCGCGGGTAACCCACGTGTCGTGAAATCGATGCTGTCGAATATGCGTGATGAGCTGAGCGAAGCGTTAAAACGCTAAGTTTCAGTACAGAAAAAGGCGGCTTCTCAGCCGCCTTTTTTGTTGCCTGTTATTCAGTGATGATTAACGACGTTCGTGTGCCAGCACCTGACGAGGCTGTGTACGACGACCGACCATACCCATCACACCGGCCAGTACGGCTTCGATGATCAGCAGAATCAGTGCATACCAGCTTGCTTTAGCGGTTGCAGCCGCGGCTTTCTCACCGGCTTCACGCGCTTTCTGTTCAGCCTGCTGTTTCAGTTCCTGGTATTTCTGAACGGCCTGCTGATAGTTCTGCTCAGTTTTAGCGACAATCTGATCCACTTCCTGATCGCTTTTACCGGTACGCGCTTTAATAATATTTTTCAGCGCATCACGGTCGGCTGCCTGCAGAGTATCTGAATGACGATCCATCACACCTTTTACCCAGTTAGTCAGATCAGTATCAGCTGTCTGCGGATGATTCGCGGTGTTGCTAGCCTGGTTTTCTGCATTCTGCGCTTCTTTATTTGCGTCCTGCTTCAAATTCTCGGGTTGTAATTCCGGTTTGCCTGTCTGGCGTAATGTCGTTTCCAGTTCGTTCTGCAGGTTATCTAAATTAATATTATTCTCCTGCAGCTTTTGTTTTGCCATTTGAGTAACCGAAGGCGCTGCAGCGGAAATACCACTACCGAGTGCCTGGAAACCTGAACCCACAATATTCATCGCGCCGCCTAATACACTGGTCGCCAGTGCAATAGCCAGGTAAATAGTGAAAATTGTGCTAAGGCCAAACATCAATAAACCGTGCAGGGCCCCTTCGCGCTGAGCCAGTCGCCCGGCAACATAACTCCCTGCCGCCATCGCAACCAGCATTTCAATGGCTGTCCAGACCAGTGCGCCAGTACCCAGGCCGTCGAGAGGATTCTGTTCTTTCATCGGATCAATGGTGGTGGCACCAATGGCTGTTCCCAGCAATGTCAGAATGATATGAACGATTAAGGCACAAATAACACCGGCAAAAACGGCGCTCCAGGAAATACGCTTTAAAGGTAATCCTGCAGGTCCGGTCGCCAGCGTTTCGGTGTAGCCATTATTAATACGGGTATCAGCCATGAAATATACTCCTCGCAATAAACAGAAAGCTGTCTTGATCTTTTATCATGCCGACGGCGGAATGCCGTTTTGGTATTAACAGCGTAGACAGGGAATAGTGATTTCACCACTGAACTACTCAGATAAAAAATTAAAGTGATGAAGCCCCAGATAATTAGCGAGGTAAAGATAACAGCGGAAATTTTATTCCCGCTGCGCTTTTAGTCAGAAAGGTCGAATTCCGCCGCCCAACGTTAACCGGGCAGACTGCCATAATGCAATACCCACTACGATTAATATCAGGCTACCGGTCAAAGCCAGGATGGGAATCAGAAGTCGCATGATGCCAGCACCAGCACCAGGCTGTGCCAGCCGCTGTGCTACCGAGCGCGCCTGTTGCACCAGCAAACCAATAGCGGAAATAGTCAGAGCCGTGCCCAGTGCCATTACCGCAGCAGAGAGAATGCCCCAGCCATAAACACCAATCACTTTGGCGAACAGCAGCATCATAATCGCGCCAGAACAGGGACGTAAGCCCATCGACACCACAACCAGCATCTGAGTTTTCCAGCTGACGTTGCCATTCATCTGCTGCGGCGTCGGCAGATGTGCGTGGCCGCATCCGCAATGCTCGTCATGCTGATGCTGCGGCTGGAAAGCACGAAATACCGGAGCGGGTCGTGGGCGCAACGCCAGCCACAGCGCACGCAGCGCCCGATACCCGATCATCACACCCAGCCCGATCACCAGCAGATAACTGCCCTTTTCAAGCCAGAAACTGCTGAGATGCAGCTGGCGCGATGAGGTTTTCAGCAGCACCAGCATCACCGTGACCAGCACAATCGCGACCGATCCCTGCAGCAGTGAGGCAAGCAGCGTCAGCCTGATACTGGTTCTGACGCGGCTCGGATGGGTCGCCAGAAAGGTCGCGATCACCACTTTTCCGTGGCCCGGTCCCAGCGCGTGCAGCACGCCATAGATCAGGCTGAATATCACCAGCGATATGCCTGCCTGGTGTGGCTGCTCCGCGACCTGCTGTAACAGCTGAGTCATCTGCCGGTGCAAATCTTTCTGCCACAATACACTCTGAAGCAGAATCTGCGACCAGTAAAGCCAGACCAGCAGTGCGCCGCCAGAGAAGAGTCCTGCTATCAGCCAGAGTGGCCAGAGTCGGGTGGCCCTGGAAGGCGTGGAGATTATTGACATGTCAGTACCACCGTTTGTGCGAACTGGCGGCCTAAATCCATCTCTTCAGCCGGGGCATCCGCTTTGTCCAGCGACAACGCATACTGTTTCAGCGAGTCGTTGGGTTTGGGCGTATTGAGGGTAAACCGGCAACGCGTCTGCAGTGCAGGCGGCAGCGTTAAAGCACCGGGATTGTCGTAAAACATATCGACGAAATAGGTGGGATCAAAAGTCAGGATCTCAAAGCGCTGTCCGGTCAGCTTCGGGGGTTCCGCCAGCGGCAGAATAAATTCCAGCACCGCTTTGTGGCCGTTTCGCGAAAGGTTATATTCCGTTGGCAGATTCAAAAACTTTACCCGCTGTTGGTTGTGCCAGATTTCTGAGAAGTAGTGCTGGCCCAGCACGTTTGCCATCACACCCGCTGCCAGCTTTTTCCACACTACAGTGCCAGGTTTCGCGTCGCCCGCGTCATACAGCAGATCAGCGGAGGTAATCTCATCCATGGTCCAGGTCATCTTCAACCCGGTAAAGGTGTCATCCTTCACCACCAGTTCCGTTTTCATATCAATGAAGCTGTGAGGGTGTGCCAGCACAGCCGGACTTAATACCATTAACAGAGCAAAGAGTGCGCGTTTCATAATGTTATAAAGTAACGTTCCCGACGAAAAGAATCTATAAGTAACAAAATTTTGTGACCCGCCTTAAACCTCTGGCAAATAAACCGCGTAAACCGCGCAGGCGCTGAACGGGTTGACTATTCTTAGCTCAAAATAGCCTGCTGGAAATCTGATTGATGAGTTCTGCTACCCCTTTGGCACCACTCTTCTCCCGTTCACAGCGTCAGTGCCATCTTTTATTGCTGCTGTTTCTGCCGACACCTTTGCTTACGCTTGAAAAAGTCTGCCAGCTGAATGGCGTCGATCCTGACGTTGCCCGACAGGATATCGCGGATGTGGGCCATGAGATACAGCGATATCACCAGCTGGAATTGCATCAGATGGTAGATGGCAGCTTTCGTCTTCATGGAACTGAGCTGGATCGGCGCCTCTGTCTGCTGCATAACCTGCGACGCAGTCTGCGTTTATCGCAGGACTTCGTCTGCGAACATTTTGCCGCGCCTCTGCGTCAGCGCCTGAAAGTCATGAAGATTGAGAAAGCGCTGTGGGATGAGACCAATTTACAGGCACTGATTCAGCACTGTAGCCTGCGCCTGAAGCGTGACTTCAGCGAACGTGACCGGCTGTTTCTGCAGATATTCATGAAGTATGGCTTGTGCCAGCGTCAGCCGGTGCTGTTCAGTGAGGCGCAATGTCTTTGGCTGCAGCAGAAGCCTGAGCGGCAGGCCGCTGAGGATGTGATTTACCACTGGCGCAAACGCTGTCACATTGCCCCGCCCGTCAGCGAAGCGGATTTCTGGACGCTGCTGTTCAGCCAGATACATACGCCGGTCGTGGACGCGGTTGCGCATCCTGCTGAACAGCAGTTAATGAAGGCGACTCAGCAGCTGATTGATGATTTTGAAGCCTGTGCCGGGATTACCTTTGCTGATCGCAATGAACTGCTGCACCAGCTCTATCCGCATCTGGCGCAGGCGCTGGATCGTACCCATTTCAATATCGGTATCGACAATAGCGTGGCACTGGATGTCAGCCGCCTTTATCCGCGTCTGCTTCGCACCACTCAGCAGGCACTGCAGGCTTTTGAGCAGCACTACCGCATCGCTTTTACACCGGAAGAGGTGAGTTTAATTACCATTATTTTCGGCGCCTGGCTGATGCAGGAGAGTGCGCTGCAGGAAAAGCAGGTGCTGATCCTGACCGGCGACGACGCCGATCTGGAACAGGATGTAGAACAGCAGATTCGTGAGATCACGCTGCTGCCAATTAATATTACCTATCAGGACGTGAAACTGTTTCAGCGGGAGGGCGCGCCACGTGATGTCGACATCATCATTTCGCCCTACCCGACCTCGTTGCCACTCTACTCTCCGCCGCTGGTGCATGCGGAACTGCCGCTGACGTTACACCATCAGCAGCGTATTCGTTATTTACTGGAGTCGTAGCCGGGCCGCAGAAACAGCGCGGGCAGTGCCACCAGTGCCATCACCCAGAACAGATGCCCCTGCAGATGGGCGAACAGCACGCCGCAGATCATGGTCATTATCGCAATGCCACCGCCCATCGCCAGCGCGGAATAGAGCGACTGCAGTCGGATGACTTCCGCCCCCTGACGCGCCGCGATAAAGCGCATCGCTGCCAGATGGCAGACGGTGAAGCTGCCACAGTGGAGAATTTGCGCCACAATCAGCAGCGGCAGCGCCGTTGTCGCCCCCATCAGCCCCCAGCGAATTAGCGCGCAGATGCCCGAAAGCAGCAGCAGATCGCGCGCGCTCCAGCGGCGGAACAGCCGGTTGCTCATGGCAAAGACGACAATCTCTGCCACCACGCCCAGCGACCAGAGATAGCCCACCGTCGAGGCGGAATAGCCGCTCTCCTGCCACCAGATAGCACTGAAGCCATAATAGGCGGCGTGTGCGCCCTGCAGCAGTGTCACGCAGAGCATGAATCGCCATACCGCATTCTCGCGCAGTAACGCCCGCCACTCCTGCCATCCACCGCCCGCAGGGCCCTGTCGCTCATGGCCCTGCGGTTGTGTGACGGGTGTCAGCATCATGCCCGCCAGCATAGAAATGACGCCAATGGATAACAGCATCAGAATTGCGTTTGAGGACCAGGCGCTGACCAGCACGCCGGTTAACGCCGAGCTGATGACAAAGGCCAGCGAGCCCCACAGCCTGACCGGCCCGTATGCCAGCCCAATCTGCTGTGTCCAGGTGGCGGCCAGCGCATCGCTGAGGGGAACCAGCGGTGAGAAAAAGAGGTTAAAGCCAATCATCACGGTAAGCAGCCACATCCACTGCTCGCCCACCCAGAAACCGGCGGCGAACAGACAGGTCATCAGCGCCAGCAGGCGCAGCGCCGTAATCAACCGTGATGGATTTTTGACCTGAGAAGCGATAAGCAGACTGCCGACAAAGCGCGCGACCATGCCACATCCGAGCAGCAGGCCAATCTTTTCAGCATCCAGGCCGGTGCCTTTCAGCCACACGCCCCAGAATGGCAGATAGATGCCGTAACAGAAGAAGTAAGTGAAGTAGCCCAATCCGAGCCATCTGGCGGAGCCGATTGCCATATTCCCTCCAGTAAGTTTGCTGCCAGGCAGCATAAACAGGCGTTACTCTGGCAGAGCACTGCGGAGCAGGCAATAAAAAAGGATGGCAATTGCCATCCTTGTTGTGCTGTCTTACAACAGGTTAGCGATTAAGCGTAGACCGGCAGACGGCTGCAGATATCCAGCACTTTCTTTTTGGTGCGCTCAATGGTGGCTTCGTCATTGACGTTATCCAGTACATCAGCGATCCAGCCAGCCAGCTCACGCACGTCTGCTTCGTTGAAGCCACGACGCGTAACGGCAGGTGTACCGATACGGATACCCGACGTCACAAACGGGCTTTTCGGGTCGTTCGGTACGCTGTTCTTGTTAACCGTGATGTTGGCACGGCCCAGCGCGGCATCCGCTTCTTTACCGGTCAGGTTTTTGCTCACCAGATCGATCAGGAACAGATGGTTATAGGTGCCACCGGAAACGATGTCATAGCCACGCTCAATCAGCACTTCAACCATCGCTTTGGCATTTTTTGCCACCTGCTGCTGGTAGGTTTTAAACTCCGGCTCCATCGCCTCTTTGAAGGCAACTGCTTTACCCGCGATAACGTGCATCAGAGGACCGCCCTGGCCGCCCGGGAAGACAGCAGAGTTCAGTTTCTTGTAGAAATCTTCGTCGCCGTTTTTAGCCAGAATGATACCACCGCGCGGACCCGCCAGCGTTTTGTGGGTGGTGGAGGTCACGACGTGCGCATGGGGAATCGGGCTTGGATAAACGTCTGCGGCAATCAGGCCGGCAACGTGGGCCATATCGACAAACAGCCAGGCACCCACGCTATCCGCGATTTCACGCATTTTCGCCCAGTCGCAGACGCCAGAGTAAGCTGAGAAGCCGCCAACGATCATTTTTGGCTTGTGGGTTTTCGCCAGTTCAGCCAGCTCGTCGTAATTGATTTTTCCGGTCTCATCGATACCGTAAGCAACCACGTTATAGAGTTTGCCAGACAGGTTAACCGGTGAGCCGTGAGTCAGGTGTCCACCGTGCGCCAGGTTCATCCCGAGGATAGTATCGCCCGGCTGAAGCAGCGCCGTATAAACAGCGAAGTTAGCCTGTGAACCTGAGTGTGGCTGCACGTTAGCGTAATCAGCACCAAACAGCGCTTTTGCGCGGTCAATCGCCAGCTGCTCAACGATATCAACGTACTCACAGCCGCCGTAGTAACGTTTGCCCGGATAGCCTTCAGCGTATTTATTGGTGAGCTGAGAACCCTGTGCCTGCATAACACGCGGGCTGGTGTAGTTTTCAGAAGCAATCAGTTCAATGTGCTCTTCCTGACGCACTGTCTCCTGCTCCATTGCCTGCCACAACTCGGCATCGTAATCGGCAATGTTCATATCACGCTTTAACATCCGGATCTCCTGACTCAGCTAACTTTCTGACGGTATTTACCCCCCTTCAGGGGCGAAGGCCAACAGTGTAAACCGTTTTAACAGGTGAAGGTAGGGTGAACCGCCTCTTTTTACGCAAACGATTGGCTGGCGACTGGCAGCGCTTTTTTACACCTTTTTAGCCTGTTCACCCGTCACATTTTTTCTCAACGATGTGACGGCGGCGTCTGTTGATGCACCAAAAAGTTGCCGCATGGGGAGCCAGAAAGTTTCCCGGGTTATTTACACCACAGGCAAGGCGGCTATAACATGCATTTTAAATACATGTTTAATAAGAGGCCATTGATATGCTTGATGCACACACCATCGCCACCGTTAAATCGACGCTGCCTGCCATAGCCGCCTGCGGTCCAAAGCTTACCGCACACTTCTATGACCGTATGCTGTCGCACCACCCTGAACTCAAAAACGTCTTCAATATGAATAACCAGCGCAATGGCGATCAGCGCGAAGCGTTGTTCAACGCTATCTGCGCCTATGGCGCGAATCTGGAGAATCTGGCCGTGCTGCTGCCTGCGGTAGAAAAAATCGCGCAGAAACACACCAGCCTGAATATTCAGCCTGCCCAATACGCCATCGTCGGTGAAAATCTGCTGGCGACCATCAAAGAATTGCTGAATCCCGGTGACGAGGCGCTGGCTGCGTGGGGCCAGGCCTATGGCATCCTGGCGGATGTGTTCATCAATCGGGAAGAAGAGATCTATCAGGCCACAGCGCAGCAAACCGGCGGCTGGCGTGGCACCCGCGCGTTTCGCATCAGCGCAGTTGAGCAGCAGAGCGAGGTCATTAAAAGCTTTACCTTCACGCCGGTGGATGGCGGCCCGGTAGCCGCTTTTAAGCCGGGTCAGTATCTGACAGTACACCTGCAGCCTGCCAGCTTCGAGCATCACCAGATTCGTCAGTATTCACTGACGCATCTCAGCAACGGTAAAGCGTATCGTATTGCGGTGAAACGCGAAGCGCAGGGCACGGTCTCCGGCTGGCTGCATCAGCATGGCAAAGTGGGCGATGAGCTGATGCTCGCCGCACCGCACGGCGACTTCTTCCTGGAGGTCGATTCTGGCACGCCAGTCGCGCTCATCTCTGCGGGCGTGGGCCAGACGCCGATGCTGGCGATGCTGCATTCACTGGCAGCCAGTGAACATCGCGCGCCGGTCAGCTGGCTGCACGCTGCAGAGAACGGCAAACAGCATGCGTTTGGCGAGGAAGTCGGTGCCACTGGCGCGCAGCTCGCCGATTTCATCAGTGAGGTCTGGTATCGCGATCCCGCTGCTGAAGATGCAGGTCGCTATGACACGCAGGGGCTGATGGATATCAGCAAAATGGCTGCACGGTTAGCGTCATCCGATACCCACTTCTATCTCTGTGGACCGCTACCCTTTATGCAGCATGTGGTGGCGCAACTGCGCGATGCCCGCGTGGCAGATGCACGCATTCATTACGAACTTTTTGGCCCGCACAAAGGGATGTAAATCTGCTACTAAGTTCAGGCAGCAACAGACAGCTTCAAAGCGAAGGGAACTCGGGCAGAAGAGGAAAGCGTCCCGCGACATGGACAAAAACGCCGGGAGCGTTTTTGAACAACGCAAAGCGTTGGCCCGGCAACGGGCGCACCTCAGGGACGAGGTGCGTACTAAAAACGCCGGGAGCGTTTTTGAACAATGCAACGCGTTGGCCCGTTTACGGGCGCACCTCAGGGATGAGGTGCGTACTAAAAACGCCGGGAGCGGTTTTGAACAACGCAACGCGTTGGCCCGTTTACGGGCGCACCTCACGGATGAGGTGCGTAATCGTCCGGGCCGAGCGTGCCATGGATGGCGGGTTTTGCGTCTTTCCGATCTGACCGGGTTCTCTGAGCTGGCTTGATCTCACAGTAGACCTCATCCGATTTCCAGGTATAAAAAAGCCCGCAACGCGGGCCTTTTTATACTGATTAATCGCTGATAAAAAGACGATCAGATCGCCTCTTCATCCTCTTCACCCGTACGGATACGCACCACGCGCGCCACGTCGAAGACAAAGATTTTACCGTCACCGATTTTGCCGGTCTGCGCGGTGCGCATAATGGTCTCGACGCAGGTATCAACGATATCGTCGCCCACCACCATCTCGATTTTCACTTTAGGTAAGAAATCGACCATATACTCTGCGCCGCGATACAGCTCGGTATGCCCTTTCTGGCGACCAAAGCCCTTTACTTCACTCACGGTCATCCCGGTGATGCCGACTTCCGCTAAGGCTTCACGAACATCATCGAGCTTGAATGGTTTGATAATCGCATCAATCTTTTTCATGTCAGACCCTTTTTCACTCCCTCCATGGTCAGAGGGTTTATCAAGTATAAATGTTGCTGGCGCTGTCGGGCGGTAATATCCGGGATTCTTCAGGTTGCCGCAAGCGCTGTCAGATTATGCTGACCGCACCCATTCTGATTCGGGCCTGAGCAGGCAACCTGCCGGTATTACGTCGCAGCCTCCGCTACTCTTTGAAATCACTGGCATCCAGTTCATGGCGAGACAGCAGCTTATAGAACTCCGTGCGGTTGCGTCCAGCCAGACGTGCGGCGTTGGTCACATTGCCTTTGGTCATCTGCAACAGCTTACGCAGATAGTTCAGCTCAAACTGATTACGCGCCTCCGCAAAGGTCGGCAAGGCGCTGTTCTCGCCGCTCAACGCCTGCTCCACCAGCGCATCACTGATCACCGGTGATGAACTCAGCGCCACGCACTGCTCAATGACGTTTACCAGCTGGCGCACGTTGCCTGGCCAGCTCGCGGCCATCAGACGCTTCATCGCATCAACGGAAAAACTGCGAATCTGCGGTTTATGCCGTTCCGCAGCCTGGCGCAGCAGATGATTGGCCAGCAGCGGGATATCTTCTGTGCGCTGATGCAGCGCGGGTATTTTCAGATTCACCACATTCAGACGATAGAAGAGATCCTCACGAAACTCTTTCTTCTCCATTGCCTTCGGAAGATCGCGATGCGTGGCTGAAATGATTCGCACGTCGATTTCACTATCGTGGTCGCTGCCCAGCGGTCTGACCTTACGCTCCTGCAACACCCGCAGTAACTTAACCTGCAGCGGCTGCGGCATATCGCCAATCTCATCCAGGAACAGCGTACCGCCGCCTGCCGCTTTAAATAACCCCTCACGCGCACTGACCGCACCGGTAAAAGCACCTTTGGCGTGACCAAACAGATCTGATTCCAGCAGCTGCTCCGGCAAAGCGCCACAGTTAATGGCGACAAAAGGCTTGCCGTTACGCGGGCTGGCGGCGTGAATCGCCTGCGCCAGCATCTCTTTGCCGGTGCCACTCTGACCATTAATCAGAACGCTGACATCCGACTGCGCCACCATATGCGCCTGCTCCAGCAGCTTTAGCATCAGCGGGCTGCGGGTGACGATCGCCTCGCGCCAGCGGTCATCACTGACCGGTGCCTGCTGTGCCAGCGCCTCATCAATCGCTTTGTAGAGCGCGTCCCGATCAACCGGTTTCGTCAGGAAGCTGAATACGCCCTGCTGCGTGGCGGAAACGGCGTCCGGGATGGAACCATGCGCCGTCAGGATAATCACCGGCAGACCGGTGTGGCGCTTCTGGATCTCGCCAAAGAGCGCCAGCCCATCCATCTCATCCATTCGCAGATCGCTTATCACCAGCTCAATCTTCTCTTTCTGCAACAGACGCAACGCTTCGGGTCCGCTGCCCGCAGTGGTGACCTGATACCCTTCGCTGCGAAGACGCATGCCCAGCAGCTTCAGCAGACTGGGATCGTCATCCACCAGCAGCAATTTTGCCGCTTGTCTGACCATCATTGCTCCTCATCCTGCGGCAGCGCTGTACCATGACTGCTGTCAGAAACATCCGGGGCTTTACGCGATGAGAGCTGCCGCTCAATGTCAGTCAGCCGCTCCAGCTTATGCTGCGTGTCACTGAGCTGCTGCTGTTGCTTAACCATCTGCTGGCGTATCGCCTCAAGCTGACTATCGCTGCTCTGTTGCAGATGGACATAACGGGTGCGCGCCTCACTGAGGTCAAGCTGCGCGGTCTGGTTGCTGCGCCACAACTGAATCAGCGGGCGCACAGACTGTGGGAAATCAGCGCTGTAACGATCCAGGGTTTCCACATAGCGACGACGCTCAACTGGCGTGACGTTGCCATTAGACATCAGCACGCCCTGTTTAAAGGCGCGCGACCAGTTCTCTGCCGGCCAGCGATGGGCTTCGGCTCTGGCTTCTGCAGGAGAAAGGCGCTCAGCACAATCGATCGCCCGCATCCAGTAAAGGGGATTATCCAGTGCGGCACTCTTCTCTATCGGCCAGAGATCATTGCAGCGGGTCGCCAGATAATCAGCAATGCTGACCTCGGGTTCCGCTACCTGATGGCCTGACGACAGGGATGAGGTGGCCGGGGAGGTCGTACATCCGCTGAGGAGCAGCGTCGTCAGCGTGCTTAACAGCAACGCGGGTAAATATTTCATCAGTCAGACTTTCCCGGCAGTGGTGTTCAGTTCAATTCGAAAACAGACGTCAGCCTGCTCACAGGGGACCAGCGTCAGGTCGCCGTGCATCCGGCGCAGGCAATCTTTGGCAATACTCAATCCCAGCCCGCTGCCTTTTACCGGCCCTTTGCGCTGCTGGCTGCCCTGGAAGAACGGTTCGAAAATCATTGCCTGCTCTTCCGGCGGAATCGGCGTGCCGCTATTCGCGACCTCAATCCAGATCCGATCGCCCTGCTGCTGACTGCGCAGCCAGATGGTACCGGATTCGCTGCCGTAGTTCACGGCGTTCGAGTAGAGGTTATCAATGACCCGCATCAGTAACATCGGTTCAGCAAGACAGTGGCTGACCTCAAGATTAACGACCGTCTGCATGAGTTTGGCGCGCGCCGAGAGCGCATGTGCATTGACGACGCCCTCCACGATCGCTGCCACGCTGACCGGTTCCAGCTGGATCGGGCCATCCGCCAGTTTTCGATTGTAATCGAGCAGTTGTTCAATCAGCCGCTGCAGATGGCGGCTGCTGCTGTCGAGAATAGTGACCACCTCTTTCTGGTCGGCGTTCAGCGATCCGGCGACTTCATCCGCCAGCAACTCAGTGCCTTCACGCAGGCTGGCCAGCGGCGTTTTCAGTTCGTGTGAAAGATGGCGCAGAAACTCATGACGCTGAGATTCCAGCCATGCAAGCCGTTCGCTGAGCCAGACGATGCGCTGTCCCAGCGAGCGTAACTCGCGCGGGCCGCGAAAAATCACGCTGTTACCCAGCTCACGCCCTTCGCCAAGCCGGTTGATCATCCGCTCAATGCGCTTGACCGGCCCGATAATCATGCCGGTAAACAGCGTCATCAGCGCGAGACTGATGATAAACAGAATCAGCGCCTGCCAGCCAAAAAACTGGCCGCGATCGGCGATTTCACGCTGCAGTTGTAAGCCGCGCGAAAAGACCACTTCGCGCGTGTCCTGCACCATCTGCGCGTTAGTAGCAGAAAAGCGATCCAGTGCCTCTGCGGCGGGTGTAATGGGATTGCCATTATCACATTTCAGCGGCGTCAGCAGCGGCAGAGTGGCCTGCAAGGTCTGAAAAGCAGGCAGTTCGGGCAGACTGGCGCTATGCGAGCTCAGCATCTGACTGTAGCGGGTGTATTGCGTCTGATAAAGACGAGACAGCGAGGCATCATCCAGCACGCAATATTGACGGTAACTGCGTTCAAGCTCTACTGCCGTTCGTGCCATTGCCTCACTTCTGCGCACATCGGTGAAGGTGTTGCGGTTAGTATCAGCGGCCTGTTCACTTAACGCAGAGAGACTTTCCCACGCCTGCCAGGCCAGTACCAGCAACGGTAGCAGCACCAGAACAAACGCCATCAACACCAGCTGACGCAGAGAACGGGGAAATAAACGCCATTTTTTCACGCAGACGCTTCCTTAAGATTTACTGTCTGGATGCTAGCGGACTCTGACAGCAGAAGAAAGGTGTGGTGGGCAGAAAGGGAAACAAAAGAAAACGGCAGGCTCAATGGCCTGCCGCTGTCACGACGCGTGGTGCATCGCGTAAGAATGGGTGGAGCCTTACTCAACGTTACGTCCGGTGTTTGATAACGCAAGCGATTATCGGTCAGGTGGACGGCAGGCTCCGTTTGGTGCGTCATTCGGGCTTTATGAGCTCTTATCCGCTTCGCGGGGCAATCATAAACAGGTGAATGAGCAGCTGCATAAGTATAGCAAGTTTCATGCCAGAAAATAAATCATTATATTTTTCAGCAGATTGAACGAGCTGCTCCAATGACACCTGCGAAAAGTCCGATGCAGACAGCGTCAATGTGTCTCCACAAGGCGACATTAAATCACCCCGGATACCCGCTCATTTAAAATCAATGAGATAGATGTCGCCATAAAGAGACAGTGCAATATCCCCCTTGTCGCCATTTGCCAACAGCGGCGTAAAAAAGAACAGGAGGCACACCGGCCTCCTGTTCATTTCAGCGGATTACATTAACCCAGCTGTCTGCGTGCATTGCGGAAAATGCGCATCCACGGGCTGTCTTCGCCCCACTCTGCCGGATGCCAGGAGTTGCTGACGGTACGGAAAACACGCTCCGGATGCGGCATCATAATGGTGACGCGACCACTTTCATTGGTCACGGCGGTGATGCCGTTAGGTGAGCCATTCGGGTTAGCCGGATAGGTTTCTGTCACCTTGCCGAAGTTATCGACAAAGCGCAGTGCCACCAGCCCTTTCGACTCCAGCGCCGCCAGATGCGTTGCATCACGCACCTCAACAAAACCTTCTCCGTGCGAAACCGCGATAGGCATATGCGAACCGGCCATGCCGTCCAGCAGCAGTGACGGACTGGCGGCCACTTCGACCAGGCTGAAGCGCGCTTCAAAGCGTTCAGACTGGTTACGCACAAAGCGCGGCCAGAGATCGCTGCCCGGAATCAGTTCACGCAGATTGGACATCATCTGACAGCCGTTACAGACGCCCAGCGCCAGGGTCTGCGGACGGTGGAAGAAGGTTTCGAACTCATCGCGAACACGCGGGTTGAACAGAATCGACTTCGCCCAGCCCTCACCGGCACCCAGCACATCACCGTAAGAGAAGCCGCCACAGGCAACCAGCGCCTGGAACGCTTCCAGACCGCGACGCCCGGCCAGCAGATCGCTCATGTGAACGTCAATGGCGGTAAAGCCAGCACGATCAAAGGCAGCGGCCATCTCCACATGGGAGTTCACGCCCTGCTCACGCAGCACGGCGACGCGTGGACGCGCGCCCGTCGCGATCATCGGTGCCGCCACATCTTCCTGCGGATTAAAGGTCAGATTGACGTTGAGACCAGGATCGCTGTCGTTTTTCTTCGCTTCATGCTCCTGATCGGCACACGCCGGGTTGTCGCGCAGGCGCTGCATCTGCCAGGTGGTTTCTGCCCACCAGGTACGCAGCGTATTGCGGCTTTCACTGTAAACCGCACTGTCACCGGAACGGATCACAAAGCGATCGCCTGGCTGCGCGCTGCCCAGCAGATGCGTGGAAGCGGCAAGACCGTGATCGGCCAGGATCCGCTCAACGGCATCGCGATCGGCGGCGTTGATCTGAATCACCGCACCCAGCTCTTCGGTGAACAAGGCCGCCAGCGTATCGCTGCCCAGCGAGGCGATATCAACGTCAATGCCGCAGTGACCGGCAAAGGCCATCTCGGCCAGCGTCACCAGCAGACCACCGTCAGAGCGGTCGTGGTAGGCCAGCAGTTTCTGCTCAGCCACCAGCGCCTGAATCGCATTGAAGAAGCCCGCCAGCTGGGTGGCATCACGCACATCGGCAGGTTTGTCACCGAGCTGGCGATAGACCTGCGACAGCGCGGTTGCGCCCAGCGTATTCGCGCCGTTGCCCAGATCGATCAGCAGCAGCAGGTTGTCCTGATCGGCCTGCAGCTGTGGCGTGATGGTGCGACGGACATCTTCGACGCGTGCAAACGCAGTAATCACCAGCGACAGCGGCGAAGTCATCTCGCGCTGTTCAGTGCCTTCCTGCCAGCGGGTTTTCATCGACATCGAATCTTTACCGACCGGGATGGTGATCCCCAGCGCCGGGCAAAGCTCTTCGCCGACGGCTTTCACCGCCGCGTATAAACCCGCATCTTCACCCGGATGACCCGCAGCGGACATCCAGTTAGCGGAGAGTTTCACGCGCTTCAGCGAACCAATCTGCGTTGCCGCCAGGTTGGTCAGGGCTTCACCCACCGCCAGACGACCCGACGCTGCGAAGTCCAGCAGCGCAACCGGTGAACGTTCGCCCAGGGCAAAGGCTTCGCCGTGATAGCTGTCGAGGCTGGCAGTGGTCACCGCACAGTTGGCCACCGGGATCTGCCACGGCCCGACCATCTGGTCGCGTGCCACCATGCCGGTCACGCTGCGGTCACCGATGGTGATCAGGAAGGTTTTTTCCGCCACAGCAGGCAGATGCAGTACGCGATTCACCGCATCAACCAGCGTAATGCCGTCACGCTGCAGCTCGGTGCCCTGCGCCTGCTGCGTCACCACATCCCGCGTCATCTTCGGCGTTTTGCCCAGCAGGACATCCAGCGGCATATCGATAGGCTTATTATCGAAATGGCTATCTTCCAGACTCAGGTGCAACTCTTCGGTGGCTTCACCAATTACGGCAAAAGGTGCGCGTTCGCGCTGGCAAATCGCCTCAAACTGCGCCAGCTGATCGGGTGCCACGGCCATCACATAACGTTCCTGTGATTCGTTACACCAGACTTCCAGCGGGCTCATGCCTGGCTCATCACTCAGGATGTCACGCAGGTTAAACCGGCCACCACGACCACCATCGCTGACCAGCTCCGGCATAGCATTGGAAAGGCCGCCCGCGCCCACGTCGTGGATAAACAGAATCGGGTTCTCATCGCCCAGCTGCCAGCAGCGGTCGATCACCTCCTGACAACGGCGCTCCATCTCCGGGTTATCACGCTGTACAGAGGCGAAGTCGAGATCGGCATCAGACTGACCCGAGGCCATGGATGAGGCCGCGCCGCCGCCCAGGCCGATGTTCATGGCCGGACCGCCCAGCACCACCAGCTTCGCGCCTACGGTGATTTCGCCTTTCTGCACGTGATCGGCACGGATGTTACCGATGCCGCCCGCCAGCATAATCGGCTTATGATAGCCGCGCAGCTCAGTGCCGTTGTGGCTGGTGACCTGCTCTTCATAAGTACGGAAGTAGCCATTCAGAGCCGGACGACCAAATTCATTGTTGAAGGCAGCGCCGCCCAGAGGTCCGTCGGTCATGATCTCCAGCGCGCTGACAATGCGGGCTGGTTTACCGAAGTCCTCTTCCCACGGCTGTTCAAAGCCAGGAATACGCAGGTTAGAGACCGAGAATCCGACCAGGCCCGCTTTTGGCTTGGAGCCACGACCGGTTGCGCCTTCATCACGGATTTCACCACCAGAACCGGTGGCCGCGCCTGGCCACGGCGAAATCGCCGTTGGGTGGTTGTGCGTTTCCACCTTCATCAGAATGTGCGCGGCTTCCTGATGCCAGCGGTACTCGCTCTCTCCGGCGTCTGCAAAGAAGCGGCCAACCTCTGATCCTTCCATCACGGCGGCGTTATCTTTATAGGCAGAGAGCACGAAGTCCGGCGTCTTCTCCATCGTATTTTTGATCATTTTAAACAGCGACTTTGGCTGTTTCTCGCCGTCGATAATCCAGTCAGCGTTGAAAATCTTGTGACGACAGTGCTCAGAGTTCGCCTGCGCAAACATATAGAGTTCAATGTCGTTGGGGTTACGACCCAGTGAGGTAAACGCCGCCACCAGGTAGTCAATTTCATCGTCTGCCAGCGCCAGACCCAGGGAGATATTGGCCTGCACCAGCGCCTGACGGCCCTCACCCAGCAGATCGACACTTTTCACCGGCTGCGGCGTGTGGTGCGCGAACAACTGCTCAGCCTGCGCCAGGTCACTGAAGACCGTTTCCATCATCCGATCGTGCAGCAGTGTGCCCAGCGTTTGCCACTGCGCTTCGGTCATCTGGGGAGCCTGTACATAGAAAGCCAGACCACGTTCCAGACGACGGACCTGTGGCAGGCCGCAGTTGTGGGCGATATCGGTTGCTTTGGATGACCAGGGCGAAATGGTACCAGGACGCGGTGTCACCAGCAGCAGACGACCCTGTGGAGCATGTTCAGCAAGAGAGGGACCATATTTCAGCAGACGTTGCAGACGGCTCTGTTCGTCAGCGCTTAAGGGCGTACTGACATCAGCAAAATGGATGTACTCAGCGTAAATATCACTCACCGGCAGATGAGCGTCCTGAAAGCGGGTCAGCAGTTTGTTTACACGAAATGCCGACAGGGCGGGCGAACCACGCAGAATTTCCATTAATAAGTCTCTCGTCAGGGCGCCGGGCGACGCAAATTGGGCGCAACAGGGAAAACGGGGCGTATTATAGAGAAAGCGACCTCGCGACGAAACCGTTTGCGCACAATTTTTGGCGACCCGGATTTGCCTGAAATTTGCGCAAAAGCTGCTATAAAAGTTGCTCAGCGTGATTTTGTTGCGCAAAATGCCCCTCGCTCTGGGAGTTCAAAGAAGATAAATACTGCCTTTAAAAGACAGAGGCCTTAGAGCCAGCGAGAGATAACTATTTGAAACGCCTAAAATTTAATTATCTGTTTATCGGTCTGGTTGCCGTGCTGTTAGCGTTAGCGCTATGGCCATCCATTCCCTGGTATGGGGGTGGGCAGGACCAGATTTCACAGATTAAATCGCGGGGAGTGCTGCGTGTCAGTACCATCAACTCCCCATTGACTTACTACACAGTTAACCAATTACCGGCCGGTATGGACTATGAGCTGGCAAAACGTTTCGCCGATTATCTGGGCGTCAAACTTAAGGTGACGGTTCGTCCTAACCTGAGCGATCTGTTTGATGACCTTGACGATGGCAAAGCCGATGTGCTGGCCGCCGGGCTGAACTATAACAATGAACGCCTGACGCGTTATCAGACCGGGCCAGGTTACTACAATGTTTCGCAGCAGCTGGTCTATCGCGTGGATAAGCCGCGCCCTAAAAACCTCGGTGACTTAAAGGGGCGGCTAACGGTTGCGGCGGGATCGGCTTACCTGTCAACGCTGAAGAGCGCGCGTTCTAATCAGTTTCCCGATCTGGACTGGGCGATCTCCACCGATCAGAGCCCTAAAGCCCTGCTGGAAGCGGTAGCTGATGGCAAGCTCGACTACACCATTGGCGACTCCGTCACCATCGCCCTGTTACAGCGCATTTATCCGCAGCTGGCGGTCGCGTTCGACGTCACCGATGAAGAGCCGGTGACCTGGTATGTGCGGCACAGTGATGATGACAGCCTGAATGCGGCGATGCTCGACTTCTTTAACGGGATGGGAGAAGAAGGCGCGATGGCGCGGCTGGAGGAGAAATATCTCGGCCACGTTGGCACCTTTGATTATGTCGATACCCGCACTTTCCTGCGGGCCATCGACAATACGCTGCCCGACATCAAGCCGCTGTTTGAGAAGTACGCCACCAGCATTGACTGGCGACTGCTGGCAGCGATCTCCTATCAGGAGTCGCACTGGAATCCGCAGGCCACCTCCCCTACCGGCGTACGCGGCATGATGATGCTGACGCGTAACACCGCAGAGAGTCTGGATGTGGGTGATCGTACCGATCCCGAACAGAGCATTCGCGGCGGCAGTCAGTATCTGCAGGATATGATGGCGAAGGTGCCACAGAGCATCCCGGAAGATGAACGTATCTGGTTTGCGCTGGCGGCTTACAACATGGGCTATGCCCATATGCTCGACGTCCGCAAGCTGACGGCACGCCAGGGTGGCGATCCGGACAGCTGGGCGGATGTAAAGCTGCGTCTGTCGATGCTGAGTCAGAAGCGTTACTACACCCAGACGACGTATGGCTACGCCCGAGGGCATGAAGCTTATAACTACGTGGAGAATATCCGCAAGTATCAGCTAAGTCTGGTGGGTTATCTGCAGGAGCAGGAGAAGCGTCTGAAGCAGCAGGCGGAAGCCCAGGCCGAACTGGCGAAGGGCTATCCGGCGGTTGAACCAAAGATCGCGATGAACTAACCCTGGCGCTGCGCCTGACGCAGCGCTTTTTTCTGCTCGCGACGCATACGGAAAAAATCGCTCAGCATGGCGGCGCACTCTTCAGCCAGCACGCCACTGTGCAATTCAATCTGATGATTCATGCCAGGGTGGCCCAGCACATCCAGCAGCGATCCCGCCGCGCCACTTTTAACATCGTGCGCACCATAAACCAGACGCGTTATGCGGCTGTGAACCATAGCACCGGCACACATGACGCACGGCTCCAGCGTCACGTAAAGCGTGGTATCCAGCAGACGATAATTTTCCAGCACTTTACCGCCCTGGCGCAGAGCCATGATTTCGGCGTGCGCCGTCGGGTCGTGCTGACCAATGGGCCGGTTCCAGCCTTCGCCAATCACCTGGTCGTTCTGAACCAGCACCGCGCCCACCGGCACTTCGCCCTGCTCCCACGCCCGTCGCGCCAGACCAAGCGCATGGCGCATCCAGTACTCATCTTGTTGTTTCACGCTGACCACTCCGGGCGACTAAAAAGCGGCGCATTATAGCGGTCTCATCGGTCCTTTAAAAACTTATTCCAGCTGTTGCAGTTCACCCGCCGGGGTCACGCGCCAGCGATGCTGACAGAAAAACAGCAGCGGGTTGTCCTGTTTGCTGTCGCTGTAGCCGCTGTAAAGCTGCAGCGGCGTACCGATTTTCTCTTCCAGCTGCGCCACTTTCTCATGGCCAAGACAGCGCATCGCCAGCACCCGCCCACCCCAGCCGCGCTGCATCTGGCTCGCAATCATCTTCACACGTGGCAGAAACGCGGAGTCGTAATAGACCTGCTCCACCAGCGACTGTGGCGATCCGGTGATCAGCCAGACGTCAGCATCATCACTGCTGAGATACTCCGTCAGACGCTGCTGCACCACCGGGAACGCTTTCACGCGCAGCCGGAACCACTGCGCAAACTCCGCTTCGAGGCGCAATAATGTCTGCTCAGAGCGTCCAAAAGTAATTGACCAGAGCAGCAGGCTCATGGGCCAGCGAGCCGCGCGGCCTTTAAACAGCAGGCCGATACCGACCACCGGCAATACCGGCACCACCAGCAGCAGATTAAGCGGGCGGCGACGCAGCAGATAGCGCATAAACGTGCCGAACATGTCCTGCTGGTGCAAAGTGCCATCCAGGTCAAAAAATACGATGCGACGTTGTGTTCCCCTGGTCAAACAACTCTCCTTTATGGCTGGTTCTGGAATGATAAAGAGTAGTGTAGCCATCATCAGGCGGTACGGCGATGACTGTCATTTTTAATTCCGATGACTACAATGCCCGATGAATAGTTTATTCTTCATTGATTATCCCTGAATGACGAGGATTGGGCATGAGTTCTTTGCTGCGCATTCGCCAGCTTTATCCACGACTGGCGTTGAACGAACGTCGGCTCGCGGATTTTTTACTGTCGCAACCCGATCGGGCGCGTCACCTGAGTTCACAAAAACTGGCGGAAGAGTCCGGCGTCAGTCAGTCGAGCGTAGTGAAGTTTGCTCAGAAGCTGGGCTATAAAGGTTTTCCGGCGCTTAAGCTGGCCCTGAGTGAGTCACTGGCGGACAAGGATGCCATTACCGTGCATAACCATATTCTGAGCGACGACCCGCTTAAAATGGTGGGTGAAAAGCTGCTGACAGAAAAGCTTTCAGCGATCCGCGCCACCCTGGATATTAATAGCGAAGAGAAGCTCAACGACGTGTTACAGCTGCTGAAAAATGCCCGCCGTATTTTACTGGTGGGCATCGGCGCCTCGGGCCTGGTGGCGAAAGATTTCTCCTGGAAGCTGATGAAGATCGGCATTAATGCGGTGGCGGAACAGGATATGCACGCCCTGCTGGCCAGCGTGCAGGCGATGGGGCCAGGCGATGTGCTGCTCGCCATCTCTTACACCGGTGAACGGCGAGAGATCAATCTGGCCGCGCAGGAAGCGGTTCAGGTGGGCGCAGATGTGGTGGCGTTCACGGGTTTTACGCCGAATACCCTGCAGCAGAGTGCCGGTTACTGTCTTTATACGGTGGCGGAAGAGCAGAGTACCCGCAGCGCGGCGATCTCCTCAACCACGGCACAGCTTGCTCTGACCGATCTGCTCTTTATGGCGCTGGTGCAAAACGATCCGGAGCGCGCGTCCAGCCATATTCGTCACAGTGAAGCGCTGGTGAAAAAGCTGGTCTGATCAGCGTCAGCACGTATAATACCCGCGCTTTTTCTGTTGGTATCAGGTGGGTAAAATGGCGCTGTTGATTACGTCCAGATGCATTAACTGCGATATGTGTGAACCGGAGTGCCCGAATCAGGCGATTTCACTGGGCGATGCGATCTATGAGATTGATGTCAGCCGCTGCACGGAATGTGTCGGGCACTATGAGCGGCCAACCTGTCAGCAGGTCTGCCCCATCGACAACACGATTATCATAGACCCACAGCACACCGAATCTCGCGATGCGCTGTGGGAGAAGTTCGTGCTGCTGCACGGCTAGCTTTCAATGATTACCGTGGCGCAGGCGTAGTGACGCTCATCGGCCAGCGTCACGTGAACGTGCTTAACGCCCAGCCTCTCCGCCACGTCAGCCGCATGCTGAAAGAAGCGTAACCCCGGTTTTCCCAGCGCATCGTTGTAAACTTCAAACTGATTAAACGCCAGACCACCGCGAATACCGGTGCCAAAGGCTTTTGCTGCCGCCTCTTTAACCGCAAAACGTTTGGAGAGAAAGCGCACCGGCTGATTGTGCGCCTGATACTGCTGCCATTCGGCTTCACTCAGCACCCGACGCGCCAGCCGATCGCCGGAGCGCGCTATCACCCCGGCGATGCGTTCAATCTCAACGATGTCCGTCCCTAATCCGAGAATAGCCATTAGCGACGGGCTTCACGCAGCAGTTGCTTCATCTCTTTAACTGCGTCCGGCAGGCCACTCATTACTGCACGCCCGATAATCGCATGGCCGATGTTCAGCTCATGCATTTCCGGCAGCGCGGCAATCGGCAGCACATTGTGGTAGGTCAGACCATGACCGGCGTTAACTTTGAGCCCCAGGCTGGCAGCAAAAGTCGCGGCATGGCGAATGCGCGCCAGCTCAGCGTCACGCGCCAGTCCCTCGGGTGCCTCGGCGTAAGCGCCAGTATGGATTTCGATGTAAGGCGCACCCGTGGCAACGGCGGCTTCGATCTGGCGGTGATCGGCATCAATAAACAGCGAAACCAGAATGCCAGCATCCTTCAGCAGTCGCACGGCTGCGTTCATCTTCTCCTGCTGTCCCGCCACATCCAGTCCGCCTTCCGTTGTCACTTCCTGACGCTTTTCCGGCACCAGGCAGCAGAAATGGGGCTGAATGTCACAGGCAATGCCGATCATCTCATCGGTGACCGCCATCTCCAGATTCATGCGCGTCTGAATCGTGTCACGCAGAATTCGCACGTCGCGATCGGTGATGTGACGGCGATCTTCACGCAGGTGCACGGTAATGCCGTCTGCGCCTGCCTGCTCGGCGATAAACGCCGCCTGTACCGGATCGGGATAGTTTGTCCCACGCGCGTTACGCACCGTGGCAATGTGATCGATATTGACGCCTAACAGCAACTCAGCCATGACCATCCTCACTTCTTTTCCATCGTGATGTTGAGTGTACCGCGCAAATATAAACAGGCGGTACGACCAGCGCTATTCTTCTGCCTGTTCGGGCTTTTTCTTCGGGATAAACTGGCGGAACAGCTCCTGACTTTTCAGCGGCTTGCCACCAAGATAAGGCTTCAGGGCGATGCGCGTAAAGCGCTTCGCGGCACGCAGGGTGTCGGCATCCGGAAACTCTCGCTCACACAGGGCGTGCAGCTCCCGTCCGGTAAAGCTGCGATTGTTCACCACCAGGCTGGCGATAAAACCCCGCTCTTCGCGATAGCTGTAGGTCATATCGTCGCTGACCGGCTCGCCGCTGCCGGCGCAGTGCAGGAAGTCGACGCCGTAACCCAGGTGACCGAGCAGCGCCAGTTCAAATCGTCGCAGTGCCGGTTCGGGCTTACCGTGTGTTGAGGCTAACGCCTGAAGACAGTTGAGATAGTCGAAGAAGAGTTCCGGGAAGGGAGATTCCTGCTGCAATACGCGTGAGACCAGCTCATTGACGTAGAGACCGCAGTAAAGCGTGATGCCGCTGAGCGGTAAAGCCAGCGACACCGCTTCGGCATTGCGCAGGGTTTTAACTTCCCCGCGCCCGCTCCAGCGAACCAGCAGCGGGGTAAAAGGCTGTAACGCGCCTTTCAGGTTGGAACGCCGGGAACGCGCGCCCTTGGCCAGTACCCGAACCCGTCCTTCACTTTCGCTGAACAGGTCGAGCAGCAGGCTGGTTTCGCTGAAGGGACGACTATGCAGCACAAAGGCGCGTTGCCAGCCTTCCATTGAATCAGAGATCGTCTGTATAACCCAGGCTGCGCAGTGCACGTTCGTCATCTGCCCAGCCGGATTTCACTTTCACCCACAGTTCGAGATGCACTTTCGCTTCGAACATCTCTTCCATGTCCCTGCGCGCTTCGGTTCCGATGACTTTGATTTTGGCGCCTTTGTTGCCAATCACCATCTTCTTCTGCCCTTCACGCTCAACCAGGATCAGACCATGGATATCGTAACCGCCGCGTTCGTTGGTAACGAAGCGCTCAATCTCAACCGTGACAGAGTAAGGCAGTTCAGCGCCCAGGAAGCGCATCAGTTTTTCACGGATCATCTCTGACGCCATGAAGCGCTGTGAACGGTCAGTGATGTAATCTTCCGGGAAGTGATGATCGGCCTGTGGCAGATGCTTGCGGGTAATCGCCGCAATGGTATCGACGTTTTTGCCACTCTCAGCAGAGATAGGCACGATATCGAGGAAGTTCATCTGCTGGCTCAGGAACTGCAGATGCGGCAGCAGAATGCTTTTATCCTGGATATTATCGACCTTGTTGATCGCCAGCACGACCGGCACTTTGTTGTCGCGCAGTTTGTTTAAGACCATCTCGTCATCTGGCGTCCAGCGGGTGCCTTCAACCACGAAGATCACCAGCTCTACGTCACCAATCGAACTGCTGGCTGCGCGGTTCATCAGACGGTTAATGGCACGCTTCTCTTCCATGTGCAGACCCGGAGTATCGACGTAGATCGCCTGATATTCGCCCTCGGTGTGAATGCCCATGATGCGGTGGCGCGTGGTTTGCGGCTTACGCGAGGTGATCGACACCTTCTGCCCCAGTAACTGGTTCAGTAAGGTGGATTTACCGACGTTTGGTCGGCCAACAATCGCGACAAAGCCGCAATAAGTAACGTTTTCGCTCATTCGAATCCTGAGTTGTTCAGCGCCTGATACGGCGCTGAAAAAGTGCTATTTGAATCGTGTGTCATTCAGCGTCTTCTGACGCCGGGACAGAACTGCCAAAGGGTGATTCACTGTGTGCCGCTCCGGCACGGTCATGTGCCGCTCCGGCACGGTCACCCCGACAGACCTATTCGAGACCTAATTTTATCAGCGCCTGTTCAGCTGCTGCCTGCTCAGCTTTACGACGGCTGGAGCCGACGCCGACGACCGGCTCGGCCATGCCACTCACCTGACAGTGAATGGTGAATTCCTGATCATGGGCTTCGCCACGCACCTGCACGACCAGATAACTTGGCAGTGGCAGATGACGTCCCTGCAGATACTCCTGCAGACGCGTTTTCGGATCTTTTTGTTTGTCGCCAGGACTGATTTCGTCCAGACGGCTCTGATACCAGTCAAGGATCAGCTGTTCTACCCGCTCAATACCGCTGTCGAGGAAAATGCCGCCAATCAGCGCCTCGACCGTATCGGCAAGAATAGATTCACGACGGAAGCCGCCGCTTTTCAGCTCACCCGGTCCCAGACGCAGGCACTCGCCAAGATCAAATTCGCGGGCCATTTCAGCCAGCGTGTTGCCACGCACCAGTGTGGCGCGCATGCGGCTCATGTCACCTTCATCAACCCGCGGGAAGCGGTGATAAAGGGCATTAGCGATCACATAGCTAAGAATTGAATCGCCAAGAAATTCCAGGCGTTCGTTATGCTTACTGCTGGCGCTGCGGTGAGTCAGGGCCTGCTGTAACAGTTCCGAATGAGTAAAAGTGTAGCCCAGTTTGCGCTGAAGCTTGTTAATCAGGATGGGGTTCATGCGATTCCAGTTCTTTGTTGCGTCTGTGACTCTGCATACCAAACGGGGCTGGCAATCCAACACGTTCCGTTTGGTGTGCAGTGGCCTCCCTGAGGAGGCCACCCGAATTGCCTGTTAATCAGACAATGTTGTTAGTGGATACCGCCGATGCGACTGAATCGCACGCCGGTAGGCCACTGGCCTTCTTGTTTCTCAAAGCTCATCCAGATAGCGACCGCTTTACCGACCAGATTACGCTCCGGGACAAAGCCCCAGTAACGGCTGTCGGCGCTGTTATCACGGTTGTCGCCCATCATGAAGTATTGTCCTTTCGGCACGACCCAGCTCGACTGCGGCTGACCCGGCTGCTGATAATACATGCCTGCCTGACTCTGCGCTTCGTTTACCAGCAGAATGTCATGCGTCACGTTACCAATCGTCTCTTTGCGGGTGGCCAGGCGCAGACCTCCGCGCATAGTATCGCCCTGCGGCACCTGATAAAAACCGTTGCCGGTTTCGTTGCCATCAAAACCGCTAAAGGTCTGAATAAAGTTGCTTGGCTCAATATCGGTGTACGTTACCGCCAGCGCTGTGTCACAGGCTTTATCGTCGTTGCAGGTCGGTTTTACCGTCAGGGTTTTGCTGTAAGGATCATAGATGACTTTGTCGCCCGGCAGGCCGATAACGCGCTTAATATAATCCAGGCTCGGATCTTTCGGGTATTTAAATACCGCGATATCGCCGCGCTTCGGCTGACCGGTTGGGATCAGCGTCGTCTGGGTAATCGGATCTTTGATACCGTAAGCGAATTTCTCCACCAGGATAAAGTCACCAATCAGCAGCGTTGGCATCATCGAGCCAGAGGGAATCTGGAACGGTTCGTAGATAAACGAACGCACGATGAACACCACCGCCAGCACCGGGAACACAGACGCGGTGGTCTCAACCCAGCCTGGCTTGGCAGCAACCTTCGCCAGCGTTTTGCTATCGAGCGCGTTGCCGGTCTGGGCCTGAACCTCAGCCTGTTTAGCGCGACGCGCAGGTGCCCATTTAAAACGATCTATTACCCATACGATGCCAGTAATCAGCGTCGCTATCGCCAGAATCAGGGCGAACATATTAGCCATTGGAAATCCTTATTTGCTGTCCTTACCGACATGCAGAATGGCGAGGAACGCTTCCTGTGGCAGCTCAACGTTACCAACCTGCTTCATACGCTTCTTACCGTCTTTCTGTTTCTGCAGCAGTTTCTTCTTACGGCTCACGTCACCGCCATAACACTTGGCGAGTACGTTTTTACGCAGCTGTTTAACCGTTGAACGCGCGATAATGTGGTTGCCGATGGCAGCCTGAATCGCAATATCAAACTGCTGACGCGGGATGAGATCTTTCATTTTCTCAACCAGATCGCGTCCGCGATAAGGTGCGTTGTCGCGGTGAGTGATCAGCGCCAGCGCATCCACACGTTCAGAGTTAATCAGTACGTCAACGCGCACCATGTCTGAAGGCTGGAAACGTTTAAAGTTGTAATCCAGCGAGGCATAACCGCGCGAGGTTGATTTCAGACGGTCAAAGAAGTCGAGTACCACCTCTGCCATCGGAATTTCGTACGTCAGTGCCACCTGATTGCCGTGGTAAACCATGTTGGTCTGCACGCCACGCTTCTCAATACACAGCGTGATGACGTTGCCCAGATACTCCTGTGGCAGCAGCATGTGACATTCCGCAATCGGTTCACGCAGCTCTTCGATATTGTTCAGCGCAGGCAGCTTAGATGGGCTGTCAACATGAACGATCTCGCCACTGGTAGTCACGACTTCATACACCACCGTCGGCGCGGTGGTGATCAGATCGAGATCGTATTCGCGCTCCAGGCGCTCCTGAATGATCTCCATGTGCAGCAGGCCAAGGAAGCCGCAGCGGAAACCAAAGCCCAGGGCGGTTGAGCTTTCTGGCTCATAGAACAGCGAGGCATCGTTCAGGCTCAGCTTGCCGAGCGCATCACGGAACGCTTCATAGTCGTCAGAGCTGATTGGGAACAGACCGGCATAAACCTGCGGCTTCACTTTTTTGAAGCCTGGCAGCGCTTTGTCTGCCGGGTTACGCGCGGTAGTCAGGGTATCGCCTACCGGCGCGCCAAGGATATCTTTGATAGCGCAGACCAGCCAGCCGACTTCACCGCAGTTCAGTTCATTACGATCCACACGCTTCGGAGTGAAAATACCCAGACGGTCAGCGTTATAAACCTGGCCGGTGCTCAGGACTTTAATCTTGTCGCCTTTACGCATGGTGCCATTTTTCACACGCACCAGAGAAACAACGCCCAGATAGTTATCAAACCAGGAGTCGATAATCAGTGCCTGCAGCGGACCTTCCGGATCGCCTTCCGGCGGCGGAATATCACGCACTAAGCGCTCCAGCACTTCGGGTACGCCGACGCCGGTCTTGGCTGAGCAGCGCACGGCATCCGTTGCATCGATGCCGACGATATCTTCAATTTCCTGCGCGGCACGATCGGGATCGGCAGCTGGCAGGTCAATCTTGTTCAGAACCGGCACCACTTCCAGATCCATCTCCATCGCGGTATAGCAGTTCGCCAGTGTCTGCGCTTCAACACCCTGACCGGCATCCACCACCAGCAGCGCGCCTTCACAGGCGGCCAGTGAGCGGGAAACTTCATAAGAGAAGTCTACGTGGCCTGGGGTATCGATGAAATTGAGCTGGTAAGTTTGGCCGTCCTTCGCGTGGTAATCGAGTGTCACGCTCTGGGCTTTGATGGTGATCCCACGCTCACGCTCCAGATCCATAGAGTCGAGAACCTGCGCAGCCATTTCACGAGCGGTGAGTCCGCCACAGATCTGAATCAGACGGTCAGAGAGCGTAGATTTACCATGGTCGATATGAGCGATGATGGAGAAATTTCTTATGTGCTTCATTTATTGGGATATCTTCGCTTAAAATTCAGTTGAAAACCTGAGCACAGACACATTCAGGAAGATCGCTCTTTACCCACAATCCTGTCAGCCTCATTAATGACGACGCATATTACACTGTTAACGCCGCGCATAAAAGAATGGAACGTGGTGGAAGCGAAACAGATATCTGCGCAAAGCAGAATGGACAAAGGCCGCGAGATGCGCGGCCTGGACGTACGTTACGCTTCGCTTTCAACACGCAGCGCATCAGGAGGCAAGGCAATGCTCAGGATGACCGGCTGAAAAGCTTCACGGTCGCCAAATTTCATTGAAACACCTTTAGCAACAATAAAACCGCCGATGCCGCCCAGCAGCGCACCGCAGGCCGCTGCCAGATCGCTGTTAAACAGCGCCTGAAACAGCCCGGCCACCAGGAAAAGACCAGACAGCGGCGTCATATAGACCAGCAGTGCTGAACCAAGCAGGCTGCTCTCTTTGATGCCGAGCTCGATGCGTTGTCCAGGTTGCAGCGGCTTACTGCTGGCGATTTGCATCACATGGGCGTTTTTTGGACCGAGTTTATTCAGCATATGACTGCCACAGCCTTTACGCGCCTGGCAACTGTTGCAGGACGTTTTTGCTTCGGTATGCAGTGTGGCGATGCCATCCTGCCATGCCACTACGGTGGCCCATTCTCTCATCATTTTTGTGACCCCAGGTCAATGCTGTCCGCAATACGTTTTGCGGTGGAGGGCGGCAATTCGCCAATCACTGCAATTTCGTTATTATTGCGCACAACGGTCTGGACCGTACGACGTCCAGTGCGCAATGTCTGCGTCAGACTGGTTTTATCGGCTGGCGTCACGTTGATGGCGAAACTAAACAGCCCATCGCTGTAGAGCTTCGACTCCATATTTTTGTTCAGCCCCGGCAGTGTACGGCGATTCTGCGACACCAGGGACATGCCGGCAGGTATCCAGCCAGGTTGCCAGGTAAGCGTAACCGCATCCCCTTTCGGCACGGATAGCGACGGAGGCAGATTCGCTTTCTCGAGTCCCTGCATCAGATTACGCACCCCTTCATCCACCGCAAAGCTGATCACGCGGAACTGCTCCAGCGTTTCGCCATCACGATCAAGCAGGTCGATTCGCAACGGCAGTTTGGTGTCCACATCCAGCCAGACCACATAGCTGTAACGGGTGCCATCACGGGAAACGATACGCAGCACATCACACATTTGATCGGCAATGCGGGAGCGCCCTACGGTAATAAAATCGTAGGCTGAGGCAAGTTTGGTGAAGTCAGCAAAAATTACCGAGGGCAAGGCATCGATAATATGATTACCGGGAAGCGAAAAGGGATCGAGGCCGGGTTCGAAGTAGCTGATATCGTTGCCACGCTGGATAACTTCCCGGCGAGGCCCGTCCATCTGTAACAACTGCGCGAATATCCGGTTATCGATCACAGCGTGACGATAACGCAGCGATTCAATGCCGATGCGCGAGACGTTGATATAGGCGAATTCGTAGTTGAGGTTCTGACTTGCCTGCTCCATCTGCTGCAATAACGCCCCGGACGCGGTAGTTTGCGCCGGGGCGGCAGATGACCATAACAGACTGCCTGTCAGCAGGCTAACAGCATACCAAAGCGGCTTCATTACTGCTGCTGCTGTCCTAATGATTGGTTTCCGGGAACATCAACCTGCGCCTGTTTTGGCGCATTGGTTTCAATCTGCAGCTGGTCAGCATGCAGACGACGTTGCAGTTCATAGTCCTGCAGCATCGCATTTACGCGACGCCGCTGGTCCTGAACCTGCTGGTTTGAGCTGTTTGTATCAAACGCATCTGACGGCACACCCAGGCTCACCGGCGACGCTTTCCCCATCATCGGCATGGTATTGAATACCGGAGAGTCAGAGGTTTGCGTGGCACTGCCTGCCGGCTGATTGTAGTGCTGAACACCCACGATCACTGCCAGCGAAACGCAGGCAGCCACACCCACCTGAGTCAGTTGCGCAGCCCATGGACGCGCTTTTATCCAGAACGGCATTTTTTCCCAGCGGGAAGGCTCTGGCTGAGCTTCAGGGATCAGCGTAGTGACCGAACGTTTAGGTTCTTTTTCGATGGCAGCAGCGACGCGCGCAGAGATATCGAAATGCAGGACATCGCCTGTATCACCACGCATTGTATCGCGGATGAGATGATAGCTCGCCCAGCTTTTCTGTAATTCTGCGTCCTTAGACAAGGCGGAAAACAGCTCGTTATCTAAGGTCTCACCATCCATTAAAGCGGAAAGTTTTTCTTTCTGCATGCCTATGTACCCTTCCAGTAGCCGTTATCACTAACGTTGGATAAGCGGTTGAACTTTGTTATCAATGGCCTCTCGCGCACGAAAGATACGTGATCGAACAGTGCCTACCGGGCAATCCATAATGACGGCGATCTCTTCATAACTCAGACCGTCCAGTTCCCTGAGGGTGATTGCCATACGCAAGTCCTCAGGTAGCGCCTCGATGGTACGAAAGACAATTTGTTTCAATTCGTCAGACAACATTAAGTTCTCAGGGTTCGAAATTTCTTTTAATGCACCCGCACTTTCGAAATTTTCTGCGTCAATCGCATCCACATCGCTGGATGGCGGACGTCGCCCCTGAGCAACCAGGTAATTTTTCGCTGTGTTAACCGCAATGCGGTACAGCCAGGTATAAAACGCGCTATCGCCCCGGAATGAGTCCAGTGCGCGATACGCTTTAATAAACGATTCCTGTACTACATCAGGGACGTCGCCCGAGGGAACATAGCGTGAAACCAGACTCGCCACTTTATGCTGGTAACGAATTACCAGTAAGTTGAACGATTTTTGATCTCCCTTCTGTACCCGCTCGACAAGGACCTGATCCGTTAACTGCTCGCTCATCCGAGGTAATGTCTCCCCAAATTTTTCATATGCAAAAGTAACTGCCAGCACATCTCATGTTCTGAGCAAGCATGCGCTTAGAGTTGTGATGTGGTGCGAAGTTCACTTCTCGCCCTGATATTTAACACGCCAATAGCCATTACACAGGTTGTTCGTTTTCGTTCAGTGTCAGGCGCGTAAATCGCAGGCAGAGTAACCTATGACAAGAGCTTTTTCATCATTAAATCCTTTAGGTTTAATAAGTTTGCTATAAAAAACCACCTCGTTAGCAGCCCGATTTTAACTTACTGATTATAGGTAACTTTGAGAAATTCACTGCCGAATAGCGTGAGCTGATGTTTAAAATACTTCACAGAAACCCCTATTGCGCTTATGCTCAGACGTATTCTTGTTTAGTAAATTAAACATTATGATGAATGTGACCCCGGATTATGAGTGCGATGTATTAATTGTTGGCAGCGGTGCCGCCGGTCTGTCGCTGGCGTTACGGCTGGCGAAGCATTGTCAGGTGACCGTACTCAGTAAAGCGCAGGTGAATGAGGGTTCAACGCTCTATGCCCAGGGCGGTATTGCTGCGGTGTTTGATGAGACGGATAGCATTGAGTCGCACATCGAAGATACGCTGATTGCTGGCGCAGGTTTATGCGACCGTGATGCGGTCTCGTTTATTGCCAGTAATGCGCGGCATTGCGTACAGTGGCTGATCGACAACGGCGTCGCGTTTGATCTCGACCCGCAGGCAGCGGGCGATATGCGCTATCACCTGACGCGCGAAGGCGGCCACAGTCATCGTCGCATCCTGCACAGCGCTGACGCCACCGGTCACGCGGTTGAAACCACGCTGGTGAGTCAGGCGCTCAGCCACCCCAACATCCGGATTCTCGAACGTACCAATGCGGTCGACCTGATTCTCTCAGATAAAATCGGCCTGCCGGGCACACGCCGGGTGGTCGGTGCGTGGATCTGGAACCGCAATCGCGAGCGGGTCGAAACCTGTCGGGCACGAGCCGTTGTAGTCGCCACTGGCGGTGCCGCCAAAGTCTATCAATACACCACCAACCCCGATATCGCCTCCGGTGATGGCATCGCCATGGCGTGGCGCGCGGGCTGTCGTGTCGCCAATCTGGAATTTAACCAGTTCCACCCAACCTGCCTGTTTCATCCGCAGGCGCAGAATTTCCTGTTAACCGAAGCATTACGCGGTGAAGGTGCCTGGCTGCTGCGTCCCGATGGCAGTCGTTTCATGCCCGATTTTGATGAGCGTGCCGAACTGGCTCCGCGCGATATCGTCGCACGGGCCATCGATCATGAAATGAAGCGGCTGGGTGTCGACTGTATGTATCTGGATATCAGCCACCAGCCTGAAGAATTTGTTCGCGCGCACTTCCCGATGATCTATGAGAAGTTGCTGACGTTTGGCTTTGACCTGACCAAAGAGCCCATCCCGATTGTGCCTGCCGCACATTACACCTGTGGCGGTGTCATGGTCGATCAGCATGGTCAGACTGACGTCAATGGGCTCTATGCCATCGGTGAGGTGAGTTACACCGGCCTGCACGGCGCTAATCGCATGGCTTCGAATTCACTGCTGGAGTGTCTGGTTTATGGCTGGTCCGCGGCAGAAGCGCTGATCAAAACGCTGCCCGCCATTGAAGCCGTTACTGCATTGCCTGCATGGGATGAAAGCCAGGTCGATGACGCTGATGAGCGCGTGGTAATCCAGCATAACTGGCACGAGCTGAGGCTATTTATGTGGGATTATGTCGGTATTGTCCGCACGACCCGGCGTCTGGAACGGGCGTTGCGCCGCATTAACCTGCTTCAGCAGGAGATCGATGAATATTATCGCCATTTCCGCCTCTCCAATAATCTGCTGGAGCTGCGCAACCTGGTGCAGGTCGCTGACCTGATGGTACGCTGCGCGCTGGAGCGGAAAGAGAGCCGTGGCCTGCACTTTATCCGCGACTACCCGGATTTACTGCCAGAGGCGCTGCCGACCATTCTGACACCACCGGGCTACATGAAGAGGTAAAACTCCCGCGTCAGGCTGCACCACTCATCGGAATAGCGGGTGTCCGGCGCGCGGATGGCCAGACGCTCCAGTAACGTTTCACCGGCCTGCGGTGAAAAAGCCAGCACAACGCGATGTGGTGGACGATGGGCATATTCCGCCACGTCCAGCCGGAAACGCAGATGCCAGCCATCCGCCCTAGCCAGATCGATAAACGCCTGGCCGGAAGCCGAGGGCAGCACGACACAGAACATCCCCTCCTCTTCAATCAGTAACGCGGCACTGCGTAAGAGCGTCTGATGGTCGAGCGAAGCCGTTGAGCGTGCGCTGTCCCGCGCCGCGGTAGAGCAGGCCACGCCCGGCGCGAAATACGGGGGATTGCTGACGATAAGCGAGTAACGTTTATCACACTGCTCAGCCCAGCCGGCGATATCCTGCTGATGCACCCGAATACGTTCGGGCCACGGCGACTGCTGCACATTCTCCTGCGCCTGCCCTGCGGCTTCCGGTTCTAACTCAACCGCATCGATTTCAACCGGCGACGGCGTGCGCTGTGCCAGCATCAGCGCGATAAGCCCGCTGCCGCTGCCAATATCCAGAATGCGCCTGACACCGGCAACGGGCGCCCAGGCCCCGAGCAGAATGGCATCGGTGCCCACTTTCATCGCACAGCGATCGTGTGCGACAAAAAATTGTTTAAAGGTAAAACCGTTCTTGTTTAACTGTGGCCGTTCACGCGGCTTATCCTGCATCATTCGTCACTACCATCGTTTTTTCCTGCCGTACGGCAGCGCATGAGTGTAACGTGACGACAGAGGGAATTCACGCGACAGACACCCCCAGGCGCAGCCGAAACGGATTAACAGATGAAGATTCAGTCTGATCTGTCTATAATCAGCGCCCCAAACTGAGGTAGACCATGACAGTAACCACATTTTCCGAACTCGAACTCGACGAAAGCCTGCTACAAGCGTTGCAGGAAAAAGGCTTTACGCGCCCAACAGTGATCCAGGCTGCTGCAATTCCGCCCGCACTGGAGGGTCGTGACGTTCTGGGTTCGGCACCTACAGGGACCGGGAAAACCGCCGCGTATCTGTTACCGGCGTTGCAGCACCTGCTTGATTTTCCGCGCAAGAAATCCGGACCACCCCGCATCCTGATTGTGACCCCAACACGCGAACTGGCGATGCAGGTTGCCGATCATGCGCGTGAACTGGCGAAACATACCCATCTGGATATCGCCACGATCACGGGCGGCGTGGCTTACATGAACCATGCCGAAGTGTTCAGCGAAAACCAGGATATTGTCGTCGCCACCACCGGCCGACTGCTGCAGTACATCAAAGAAGAGAACTTTGACTGTCGCGCCGTAGAAACCCTGGTACTGGATGAAGCGGACCGCATGCTTGATATGGGCTTTGCCCAGGATATCGAAACCATCGCGGCTGAAACGCGCTGGCGTAAGCAGACCATGCTCTTTTCCGCCACGCTGGAAGGCGACAACATTCGCGACTTCGCCGAGCGTCTGCTGAACGATCCGGTAGAGCTGGAAGCGGACCCGAGCCGTCGTGAGCGCAAAAAAATTCAGCAGTGGTACTACCGCGCTGATGATCTGCAGCACAAGACAAAATTACTGATTCACCTGCTGAAACAGCCGGATGTGACGCGCTGCATCGTGTTCGTGCGTAAGCGTGAGCGTCTGCATGAGCTGGTGAGCTGGCTGCACGAAGCGGGGATTCGCAGCAGCTATCTTGAAGGCGAAATGGTGCAGGCGAAACGTAACGAAGCGATTAAGCGCCTGAGCGAAGGACGCGTTAACGTGCTGGTTGCTACCGATATCGCGGCACGTGGCATTGATGTTGAGGATGTCAGTCACGTCTTTAACTATGACATGCCGCGCACCGCAGATACTTACCTGCACCGCATTGGGCGTACCGGTCGTGCGGGCCGTAAAGGCATCGCCATCTCACTGGTTGAAGCGCACGATTTCGTCCTGCTGGGCAAAATCACCCGCTATGTGAACGAGCCTATCAAAGCGCGTGTGATTGACGAGCTGCGCCCTGAAACGCGTGCGCCAAGTGCCAAAACCACGGGAAAACCGTCGAAAAAGGTACTGGCCAAACGTGCAGAGAAGAAAGCCAGCGAAACTGAAAAACCGCGGGTGAAAAACCGTCATCGTGATGCCAAAAATGTCGGCAAACGCCGCAAGGCTAGCGGCAGTACGCCAGCTAACGAGAATGCGGAATAAATCATCGCCGTCATAAAAAAAACGCCTCAATTGAGGCGATTTTTTTTATCTGATAATCAGTAACAGCCCTTTCACACTGTTTTTCATGCCAGAGCGTTTTCTTTAAGGCGCGAGCATAACAATGCCGGGCAGTAAACTTCTTATCTCGTTAATTATTAAGCTAAAGATTGCTGTGTGCGCTTTGCGCTTATTTTCATCACCTGATTAATCAGACTGCTTAAAGACTTTCAGTAAAGGTACGGGTGATGACGTCGCGCTGCTGCTCTGGTGTCAGTGAGTTAAAACGCACGGCATAGCCGGAAACACGAATGGTCAGCTGCGGATAGTTCTCAGGATGTTTAACCGCATCTTCCAGTGTTTCACGACGCAGAACGTTGACGTTCAGATGCTGCCCACCTTCAACCCGCACCTGAGGTTTAATTTCAACCGGCACTTCACGCCAGGCAAATTCGCCCAGTTCGCTGAGCGCGACAACCTGGTCTTCTTCATAGCCCGCTTTTGCACACAGGCAACGCGCCTGGGCTTTCTCTTCGTCCAGCAGCCAGAATGAGTTCAGTAACTGTGAGTTGTTTGATTGCGTGATCTGGATACCCGTGATCATCATTGCGTCTCCCGAATAAAACGTGAATACATCAAATTTGAGGCCCCGGTATAGCACTCTTTATTCCAGGCCTCTTTGACCTGTATCAATACGAATCAGGCATTCAGGCGGCTTTAACGCTAACCCGTTGATCTCAAACCCGCTGCCATTAAAAAATAATTTGTATTATTCAAATTATTTTTGCCTTCAGGTCGACAGCAGGAACAGCTAAGCTTACGGCACTAACGTTAAGGGAGTTGAACATGGCTGAAAAGCTGACCTGGCACGACGTGCTGGCTGAAGAGAAAGAGAAACCCTATTTTATTGAGACGCTGAAGCAGGTCGCCGATCGGCGCGCCGAGGGTGTAACCGTCTATCCGCCGCAGAAAGATGTGTTTAACGCCTTTCGCCTGACAGAACTGGGCGACGTCAACGTTGTGATCCTGGGTCAGGATCCCTATCACGGGCCGAATCAGGCGCATGGACTGGCTTTTTCGGTGCTGCCCGGCGTTCAGGTGCCGCCCTCACTGCAGAATATCTATAAAGAGCTGGTACAGGATATTCCCGGCTTTGAAAAGCCCAACCACGGCTTTCTTGAGAGCTGGGCTAAACAGGGCGTGATGTTACTCAACACGGTGTTAACGGTTGAAGCGGGTAAAGCCCATTCTCATGCACGATTCGGCTGGGAGACCTTTACGGATAATGTGATTGCGGCGATTAACCAGCACTGTGAAGGGGTGATTTTTTTACTGTGGGGTTCGCATGCCCAGAAGAAAGGCAGCATTATTGATCGCAAGCGCCATCATGTGTTGCAGGCACCGCATCCCTCGCCGCTTTCCGCGCATCGTGGCTTTTTCGGCAGCAAACACTTTTCGACCACCAATGAACTGCTGAGCGCAGCCGGTAAAAAACCGGTGGACTGGACGCCGGTCTTACCGGATTAACGCCAGAAAGCACACGGCCGCGTCAGTGCGCGGCCGTGTGACAGGATTCAGGCGTTGAATCAGCTTTTAGCTTTAGAAACCGCCACCATCGCCGGACGCAGCAGGCGACCGTTCAGCGTATAGCCACGCTGCATCACCAGCATGACATGATTAGGCTCAAACTCTTCAGACTCCATCATCGACATTGCCTGATGCACTTCCGGGTTAAATGGCACGCCCGTTTCGCCTACCACTTCAACACCGAATTTACGCACGGCACCCAGCAGGCCTTTCAGGGTCAGCTCAATCCCTTCGATCATGGATGCCAGCTGCGGGTCTTCTTTGTTTGCCACTTCCAGCGCACGTTCCAGGCTGTCGATGACTGGCAGCAGTTCGTTGGCAAACTTCTCCAGCGCAAATTTATGCGCCTTCTCAACGTCCATTTCGGCACGACGACGAATGTTCTCAACTTCAGCCTGCGCACGCAGCTGGGCATCGCGCACACCGGTTTGCGACTGCGCTAATTCAGCTTCGAGCTGAGCAATACGCTCATCACGCGGATCCACCTCTGCTGCTGTCTCCGCTTCCTGAGGTTGCTGCTGATCCTGCTGAATTTCGTCTGAGACTTGCTCGTTTGGGGTGTTCTGTTCTTTACTACTCATGAATTTCTCCGCGTTTTGCACATTCATTTCGCTGGTTGGCTTATTATGGGGATTGGTATGACGGATTCAAGGGAACCTATCACATTGCCTTGCCGTTTTGGCTTATAAGGAACACCGACCAGATGAACAAACACTTTAACTGCATTGGGATTGTGGGTCATCCGCGCCATCCCACTGCGTTAACCACGCATGAGATGCTCTGGCGCTGGCTGACGGCCAAAGGTTATCAGGTGATCGTTGAGAAGCAGATTGCCCAGGAGCTGTCGCTTCACGACGTACAGACAGGCACGCTGGCGGAGATTGGTCAGCAGGCTGATTTAGCGGTCGTGGTGGGTGGTGACGGCAATATGCTGGGCGCAGCGCGGGTGCTGGCGCGTTATGACATCAAAGTGATCGGCATTAACCGCGGTAATCTCGGTTTTCTCACTGACCTCGATCCGGATAACGCACAGCAACAGCTGGATGAGGTGCTGCAGGGCAACTACTTCGTCGAGAGCCGCTTTCTGCTGGAAGCGCAGGTGTGCAAATCGGACTGCTCGCCACGTATCGGCTCTGCCATCAATGAAGTGGTGCTGCACCCTGGCAAGGTGGCACACATGATCGAATTTGAAGTTTACATCGATGAAGTGTTCGCCTTTTCCCAACGCTCAGACGGGCTGATTATCTCCACGCCCACCGGCTCTACAGCCTACTCACTCTCGGCGGGCGGCCCCATTCTGACGCCGTCGCTGGAAGCGATTGTGCTGGTGCCGATGTTCCCGCATACGCTTTCCGCACGGCCACTGGTGATCAACAGCAGCAGTACCATCCGTTTACGCTTTTCTTCACGTCGCAGTGACCTGGAGATCAGCTGTGACAGCCAGATTGCGTTGCCCATCCAGGAGGGCGAGGATGTACTGATTCGCCGCAGTGCCGGTCATCTTGATTTGATCCATCCTAAAAACTACAGCTATTTCAATACGCTGAGTTCGAAACTGGGCTGGTCAAAAAAATTGTTCTGAAAACCGGCCTCGCCTCTTTACTGGATAAAAAACCAGTTTATACTGTATGAAAAACCATATGTGTTTATTCATACAGGTGAACCTATGCTGGCCCAACTGACCATCAGTAATTTCGCTATCGTTCGTGAGCTCGACATTGATTTCCAACGCGGCATGACAGCTATCACGGGTGAGACCGGTGCCGGCAAGTCTATCGCCATTGATGCGCTGGGATTGTGTCTGGGCGGTCGTGCTGATGCCGACATGGTGCGTCAGGGTGCCAGCCGGGCTGACCTCTGTGCCCGCTTCCAGCTTAAGTCCTCCCCTTCTGCCCAGCGCTGGCTGGTCGATAATCATCTGGATGAGGGCAACGAGTGCCTGCTGCGCCGGGTGATAAGCGCTGACGGGCGCTCCCGTGGCTTTATCAATGGCACAGCCGTGCCGCTCTCTCAGCTGCGCGACCTCGGCCAGTTGCTGATTCAGATCCATGGTCAGCATGCCCATCAGCTTCTGCTAAAACCTGATCATCAGAAACATCTGCTGGATGCCTATGCCGGTCACGACGATCTGCTGCAGCAAATGCGCGCCAGCTATCAGACCTGGAATCAGAGCTGCCGCACCCTGGCGCTGCATCAGCAGCAGGCGCAGGAACGCGAATCACGTCGCGAGCTGTTGCAGTATCAGTTGAAAGAGCTGAACGACTTCGCACCGCAGCCGGGTGAATATGAGCAGATCGATGAAGAGTACAAGCGCCTGGCTAACAGCGGACAACTGCTGTCGACCAGCCAGCAGGCACTGCAGTTGTTAGCAGACAGCGATGACACGAATCTCAATAGCCTTCTCTACACGGCGCGTGAGATGATTTCTGAACTGACTTCGCTGGATGAGAAGCTGAACGGCGTGCACAACCTGCTGGAAGAAGCCGCCATTCAGCTGACCGAAGCCAGCGATGAGCTGCGTCACTACTGTGACAGTCTGGATATGGATCCCAACCGCCTGTATGAGCTGGAAAAGCGTATCTCACGTCAGATCGCGCTGGCCCGTAAGCATCACGTCACGCCGGAAGGTCTGCCCGAACTGCATCAGCAATTGCTGGCAGAAGCGGAGCTGCTCTCACAGCATGAAAGCGATCAGGAGAGCCTGCAGTCACTGGTGGGTGAACATTATCAGGCCGCGCTGAAAAGCGCAGAGCAACTGCATCAGCAGCGCAGCCACTTTGCTGACGAACTGCAGCAGCTGATCACCCAGAGTATGCATCTGCTCTCCATGCCGCACGGCCAGTTTAAAATTGCGCTGACCTTTAATCCGGATCAGCTCACGGCAGACGGCGCGAGCCGCGTCGATTTCCAGGTCACCACTAACCCAGGCCAGCCACTGCAGCCTCTGGGCAAAGTGGCTTCGGGTGGTGAACTGTCGCGTATCGCGCTGGCAATTCAGGTGATTACCGCGAAGAAAATGGAAACACCGGCGATGATTTTCGATGAAGTGGATGTCGGCATCAGCGGCCCGACCGCTGCCGTGGTCGGTAAACTGCTGCGTCAGTTGGGTGAATCGACCCAGGTGATGTGTGTGACTCACCTGCCGCAGGTGGCCGGTTGTGGTCATCAGCACTTCTACGTCAGCAAAGAGACCGATGGCGCAATGACTGAAACCCATATGCAGCCACTGGACAAGCGGGCGCGTCTGCAGGAACTGGCGCGACTGCTGGGCGGCAGCGAGGTCACACGCAATACCCTGGCCAACGCAAAAGAACTTTTAGCCGCATAGCAGCGCACTTTTTTAACCCTCCGTGGTCATATGCTTGCTCTGTAGAGGTTTCCAACAGCGAAAAGGTTTATTATCATCGGCACTTATGTCGCCAGAGTAATAAAGCCTGCCGCAGGCAGAGTTCAGATTTTGATGGCAAGAAAGCCGCCTTTAAAAGGCGTTTGGCCCCGGAAAAGGAATGTATAGATGCGCTGTAAAACGCTGACTGCCGCGGCAGTAGTAATGTTGATGATGACCGCCGGATGTTCCACCTTAGAGCGCGTGGTCTATCGTCCTGATATCAACCAGGGGAACTATCTGGTTGCCAACGATGTGGCCAAGATTCATACCGGTATGACACAGCAGCAGGTGGCTTACACGCTCGGTACGCCGATGATGAAAGATCCGTTTGGCAGCAACGTCTGGTATTACGTTTTCCGTCAGGAGCCAGGTCATGAGGGCGTAAAACAGCAGACGCTGACGCTGACCTTTGATGGTAACGGCGTTCTGACTAATATCGACAACAAGCAGAATCTGTCACAGAACAACGACTGATTGCCCGTAAGATTGTCAGAAACAACAGACAGCAAAAAGGCGCACTGAGCGCCTTTTTTTATGCCGGGTATCCGCTGTATCTGATGGGATAAGGGCTTATTTTTTGCTTTCTGCCGCTCGTTCTGCGCGCTGCCGGCGTAACTCTTTAGGATCGGCAATCAGCGGACGGTAGACTTCGATACGATCGCCCTCATTCACCACATCATCCAGCTTCACCGGACGACTATAGATGCCGACCTTGTTACTGGCGAGGTCAATCTCCCGACGCAGTTCAAGCAGTCCTGATTTGAGGATGGCCTGTTCAACCGTGCTGCCCTGCTCCACTTTCACATAGAGCTGATACTGCTTTTCAGGCAAGGCATAGACCACCTCGACAGAGATATCAGGCACGGTAAACCTCTTTGGCGCGCTGTGTGAAAGCCTGCACCATGCTGTTGGCCAGCTCTTTGAAGATCCGCCCAAAGGCCATCTCTACCAGCATGTTAGTGAACTCGAACTCCAGGCTTAACTCAACCTTGCAAGCGTCATCGCCCAGCGAGACGAACGTCCAGCCGCCAGTCAGCTTGCGGAACGGCCCGTCAACCAGTTGCATATGGATGCTCTGGTTATCCGTCAGGGTATTGCGGGTGGTAAACGTTTTGCTGATGCCCGCTTTCGACACATCCACGGACGCCGTCATCTGATTCTCAGACGCATCCAGCACGCGGCTTCCGGTGCAACCCGGCAGGAATTGCGGATAGGCATCCACATCATTTACAAGTTGGTACATCTGCCCGGCACTAAACGGGACCAGCGCCGAACGACTAATCTGAGCCATAATGGTTCCTGTTCATCACAAAACCGCTGAATAATAGCATTTTCAGCGATTAAACAAAAATGTCCCCGAGTGAGGGTGTGCTAGAATATCCCGTTTCCTGCCGCCCCGCTGGACTGGGGATGCGATAACCGACTAAGTGATGTAAAATACGCCGCACTATGACAAAGAAAAAAGCACACAAACCCGGTTCTGCCACTGTTGCCATGAACAAACGCGCCCGCCACGAGTACTTCATTGAAGAGGAGTATGAAGCGGGATTGTCGTTACAAGGATGGGAAGTTAAGTCACTTCGTGCCGGTAAAGCCAACATCAGCGACAGCTATATTCTGCTGCGCGATGGCGAAGCCTTTCTGTTCGGTTCAACCTTTCAACCCTTAGCCGTTGCCTCCAGCCATGTGGTCTGTGACCCGACGCGCAGCCGTAAACTGCTGCTGAAGCAACGTGAACTTGATTCACTGTATGGCCGCGTTAACCGCGAAGGCTACACCATCGTGGCGCTGTCGCTGTACTGGAAAAACGCCTGGTGCAAACTGAAGATTGGTGTTGCACGCGGTAAGAAAGAGCACGACAAGCGCGACGATATCAAAGACCGTGAATGGAAACTGGATAAAGCACGTATCATGAAGAATTCAAAGCGTTAAGCACTGGATTTTGATTTGTTTTGTTGCTAGTATTTGAAGTTCTGGGGCTGATTCTGGACTCGACGGGATTGTGAAGCCTTAGGAGCATGCCGAGGGGCGGTTTGCCTCGTAAAAAGCCGCAAAAAAATAGTCGCAAACGACGAAAACTACGCTTTAGCAGCTTAATAACCTGCTTTTAGCCTTCTCTCCCTAGCTTCCGCTCTTAAGACGGGGATCAAGAGAAGTCAAACCCAAAAGAGATCGCGTGGATGCCTTGCCTGGGGTTGAAGCGTTAAATCCAATCAGGATAGTCTGTTAGTGGCGTGTCTGTTCGCAGCTAACCGGCGAATGTAAAAACTGACTAAGCATGTAGTGCCGACGGTGTAGTAATTTCGGACGCGGGTTCAACTCCCGCCAGCTCCACCAAAATTCTTGGATGATGGTTACCAGAACCATCATCGAAGTCCTGAAAGCCCGCAAGGTGAAAGCTTTGCGGGTTTTTTTGTGTCCATAGCAGTCCACTGAGAGTGGCTAGAATCCACGCCAAATGACACCCTGTTTTCGCCCCAGCCCCATGGGTCCAAAATCTGAGGGGCCGAACATGCCGAAAATCGTCACTAAACTCAATAATAATCAAATCAAAAACACTAAGCCTGCCGAGAAGGAAGTGAACCTCTTTGATGATGACAGCTTGTTTTTGCGCATATCGCCGATCATGAAAGGTGGCATGAAAACTGGTACTTCAGGTATGCGACTCCTGTGACTAAGAAACGAACGAAAATGAGTTTGGGTACTTACCCTTACCTTATATTCGCGCAAGATAGCTCTCTCAGAGATCAGTACCTTGCCCTACTCGCCCAGCAGATTGATCTGCAAACGCATAAGACCGACAAAGCGAATGCATTAAAAGCGTCCACTGAACACACCTTGTAGGTGGTGGCAAGAAAGTGGCTGGAAGAGAAGAAAAGAACGTCAGTGATTTTAGAAGATCATGTAGCTGATATCTGGCGTAGCCTTGAACGTAACGTCTTCCCTGGATTGAACAATGTTCCGATTAAAGAGATTCGGCCCAAACTCTTGAAGCATCAGCTTGATCCAATCGAACAGCGCGGGGGGTCTTGAAACCCTGAGGCGCATTATCTCCCGGCTAAATGAAATTTTTCGTTGAATAGCTACCAAGGAACTGATTGAGTTCAATCCCGTTGATATCTTTGCAGAGCGCCTTCAAAAATCTAAAAAGAAAAATATGCCAGCATTACCTCCTTCAGAATTACCAGGCTTTTTGGCTACATGTAATTTTAAAAGCACATATTTAATGCGGAAATGTTAGCATTAAAGAACTATTGCTAAAAATTAAAAAACCAGAAGCCTTACCAATACCGGTCCGGTTTGTATAGAGCTTGGGTAATGAGTTACAATCTGACTATCGTAAGACAAATAAATAACATTCATTATGAATAAAAAGAAAATCGAAGAAATGCTTTTAAAAGAGGGGTTTACACAAAAAGAAGTCTCTGTGATACGCCAGCATGCTGATAAAAACGGTTATCCTTATCCCTGGCTCCTTTCACAGTTAAAGAAAAGATTCATAGCTGCAATGATATTAATAGCTATCCTTCTCGCAGGACTCATTTATACCATTCGCAGCGGTACACAAGAAAACCTTGTATCTTATTCGATAACACTGTTAGCAGGCTTCACAATTCTGTATATTTTTATCCCGTTGAAGCCCGCATACAAAGCATTTAAATTTTTGCGAAAACACTCTCATATTTTATAAAGTCGATAATGAACATTTTCATTTATTTAATCGAAGAATCGCACTGCCTTTTCCCCCTACTGCAATACATTCACCACTAGAGACATCTATATAATATTTAACTGGATTAGGCATACTTTCCATCATCCATGGAAGATCTTCAGAAAATTTTAAATCTGAGGTTGAAATAACCCAAACAGATTTGCCATCAAAAGACGCTCTCACAGCCTCATGAAAACGTTCGTCCCAACCATGACCTGTTTCCCTTGCATATTCTTTGGCAATTTCAACAGCTTTATTTTGCGATATCATTGCTGAACTCCATACCAAACATTATACATCAACCCTCCAACCACTACTGGACCCAAAAGAATACCTGCGGTTTCATGCCGCAATAATGTATAGGTAATTTCGTAAGTATTTCCAAGAGGGAACTTGAAGCCTTCAATGATATATTCCCTACTCATCCTCTGGCTCTTAATAAGCCAATAGTTTCAGCAAGTGACTCTTCCAGGTATCGTAATATATATGATTTATTATATGCGCTTTGTCTCATGAAAACCCTAAGTTCTCTAAATAAATAGAACTTAGGCGCAATTGCCATGTGTACCTGTTCATGATAAAGAGTTGAAAGCATCTGCAAATATGCGTCATCTTTCGACATTGCGCCAGGATAGTAGTTGCGTCCTACTTCTACGTCCCCCAGGGTTTTGTGCGTCCCTGAACGACGTCACTATGCTTTGTGATTTTTATCTTAGGAGTATAACGCCAGCCTCCATTGCGAGGGAGGTTCATTTTCCTTCCAATATCGCTGCTGTATCTGGGCATTTTTACTCCCCTGAAAGGAGTCTTAAATGTATCACCAGGCTTCTTCTTCAAAAGAAGTGCTAGGACAGTATTAACGCCTATCAGAGTGATCGCGTCTGCTAAATCCTTAGCAGCAACGTCAAGATCTCCTTCGCTACGAGCTGCGTTAGTCTTCGTGGCAAAATCAAACAACTTCTTAGCCGCTTCAAGCGCTACGCCCCCTACTGCTCCCCAGCCTACAATGAGAAGCACTAAATCAGCGATTTCACCAATCCCAAAAAAGTGCGCACCAGCCCAAACCACGATGACCCCCGCCATAGTTGCTAATGCTGATGGGGTGACCATAGCAAGAAGCTGTTGACCTACGTCAGAGGGTAAGAGCACTGCCGCTTTAGAAATGGCTAGCTGTAGCCTTGACTGTATATCGCCAGGGATAACTTCCATTCTCTATCCTCAGTTATATGTTAAGCTGCCTGCAGAATAACTCTTGAATACTGCATTATCCAGTAGTTTTGCTTATCATCTTTGTTTGACCTGATCGAAGAAAAGATATCCACTTATCATTTAGCTTTTAAAAAATTCATTAAAAATGACAGAACTAAAATAGTCATTTAAATTAACAATCCAACCTAACCCTCAATAATAAAAACGTTAAAATCCGAAAAAAATATAATGATAGTTGATATTAAATTTGAGAAAGCAAACAAAAGGCAATCACGATAATTCTATATTACTAACTGAAGGTTGTATCTGATACTGGGAGTAGATCAAAACCTACCCAGTCGCTCCCTGGTACATGAATGGTCTACAGTGGGGCTGGCATGATATTCAAGTTATGCAGGCAATGCAGCAAAAGCGGCAAAGTTCTTGAAATCAGGTGGTTACATAGGAATGGGGTTTGCCTTTGCTGGACCACGAATGACGTACTCAATGCCTGCATTAAAGGACGTGAGAGCGAATGTAAAAGAACCGCATTCAAAGAGTATGGTAAGTTTGGTGCTTCGACCTTAACGGGTGTGGGAGCTGGCGCAGCCGGTTCTTTCGCAGGTGTAGGTGTATGCGCAGCAATAGGGATCGCCACAGCAGGAACCGGCGCGGTAGTCTGCGCTTCTGTTGGCTCAATAGCTGCGGGCTATGATATGCAGGTGCTAAAGCGAGTGATTCTGTAATGGATACTATCTATGAATACATGGGAATTTGAGAAATGAAATCGGTCCTGATGGTCTTGATTATGCTTCCTTTAGTTTGCTTAGTAGTAAGTGTTATTTTGTATCTGATTAACAGGTCTCGCTACAAGGAATTGATCTCAGACTTCCAACAAAAGCATACACTTCCCCCCCCTTACTTGTTGCACTGCAATATGGGATATATAGGTTCACCTCTAATGGCCTATTTTTTCATGCGATTAAAACAAAACAAAAAAATCTTATTTTTAAACAGGAGCGATAATGCTTATAATTTTGCACATGAAAGTCAAAATATAAAAAAGATAAATACTCTCAAACCGCTTTACTATACTTTTGCATTTGGTTTTTCATGCTGTTTGCTACCTGGACTTATTGTGATTTTTATCCAACTTCATATTATTTAATTTTTCCAGTATGGAGATAGTCATGGAACAAACTCTCTCGGTAAAGCTTATTGAGAAAAGTAAAGCGACTGATTTTCAGCAGGCCGTTTCTGAAGTATTAATCGATAACAAACCGACGGGTATCACTATAAAAGGACAGGTACTCGAAGCCTCCGTTAAAGTCGACAATGATAGGTATATTCTTTTCACAACGGATGATGTGATCTTTGAAGAGTTTCTTACTGTTACTCTCATCAGCCTGAGTCAGGGTATTGTTGAAAGTTTGCAGGTTGGCAATGCATATTCGTCAGGTTCTTTCGAGGCGCTGTCTGTCAATCACGAAATCATTGAGTTCAATTTCATTGGCAGGTCTGTCTGGACAATTAAAGTGAACGACTCACCAAAGCTCCGTATCCCTTTCTTTTCGGATCCGCGTGGCGTAAAACGCTCTTCAGGTCTGAAAGCGTATCTGAAGATAGATGCAAAGCCATCGCCCTCCCCTGCATAAAAAACCATTTAGCAAAAGCAATTGTTATACATTTAGGTGTACCAACAATTTTATAATCAATAATTTTCATTTAAATTCACAAAGATAAAAAATCCATTCAGACTTCGCCAGCCAAATAAATTAAAGGGTTACGTTCCAGTATTCACCACACAGCCAGATCACATAGTGGTTAAAGGATCACCAGCAATTACTCCATAGAGCACATCCTTGAGATATGCTGGTTTTGATAAGAGAAAGTACGCAATAAAAAAGGCCATGATTAGTATCATGGCTTTAGCGTTTAATATCATAACTTACAGATTATGTGACATAATAATCATGCTTCACCTTTTAGCTTATCCATTAGATAAGCGATAAACCAGGCCAGTATGAAAAAACCAAAAAAACCAACAATCTTTAATGGCCAGCCTTCAAATATAAACAACGAGAAAAATGCTGCGAAGGAGCAGATCCCCGTGGAAAAAGCTTCAACCACATTAGTAGTTTGTATACCTATGAACTTACCGAATTTTAGTAGAAATGATTTTGCAGAGTTCATTCTGTATACCTTTACACATTAATGTATGGCTGTTGATGTACATCAGATAGGGTTCAAGTGGCTTCTCAACAAGAAAATAGACCATATCCAAATTCAGTCGGGAAACCTTAGAATAAGTCTTTAGGAATCTGCTTTGCATCCGTCTTGATGCGAGTGAAGCCTCTTCGATTAACCCTTGAATCATGAGAAGGTTCAACGATAGCGACGAACCAACTCTCACAAACCGCTTAAAGGTCTCAGCAATAACAATACGAGTTAAAATTTTTTTAGCTATAAACTGGGCCAGAATAAATTGTGAACCTACCCTTCCCCCTAGCCTGCCAGCACCATAACCCAGCTTACCATCAATAGCTTGCTTACTCTAATTATCGAGCTTTGCATAAAAATCGAAAATCAAAATAGTAACCAGTTGTCGGATTGGTTCATGCCTGTCTTTAGTGGCCTTAACCAACCGCATAAATCGTTCTGTTTCCCTTCGATTCCGGTTCTTAAGATCGCTCCCGGCAAGGCCGCAACCCTGCTACGTTCTTATAACCCCCTGATATATGCCCGAAGGAATCGATGACATACCATCCACAATTCCATAAGCAATTTGCTTTGCGTCCATACTCTTCCTTATAAGCAAATTATGTCCAGGGTTGAGAATATCTAATCTGACGCAGGATTTCCATTGGAACTATATTCCAGCGCCACCACTAATTAGACCCCATGTTAAAAATTGATTTATATGGTTATTTAACGATTATAATTATAAACATGTTATCTAAAAGACGATCCATTTAAATATACATAAACAGAATTATTTTAAGCTATAAAAATAAGTTATGTTTTTCTTTAGCTCCTTTTGGAGATCCTATTACTAAAAATTCCTGAAATTCTTTTCACTCTTTTCAATTGTCGAACTTTGGCAGAAACTCAGCACCGGATGGCTTGTTGTGCGGTTTCGCGGCGTCCAGGTGATTGTCGTGGTGCCGCTGTTCAGCTGCACCTTTGTGACGCGCTGGCCGTTCACCTCCACGCCCGGACGCAGTGACTGGATCACAGGTACGGTCAGCAGAAGAAGCTATATCGAAAGCGCTTTTCGCTAACCGTGACGTAATAAAATCGGTGTTGGGCGGAGCCAGGCTGACTATTCGCAATGCATCTGGCAAAGCGATCGGCTATGGTTTCCGGCGCGGAGGTAGCCAGCTAATAGTCATGAAAAATGTGAGATTTGTTATCGAGTTTCAGCAATATAACGGCAACCCTAATACATTCTCACAGCATTCCCGGATTTATAGGTACAAAATGCAAAAATTCCACTTTCTTGACCAACTGATTTTCGGTTATTTCAATCAGGACGCAGACATCATCAATGATGGCGAGGATACAATCGAAGGCATAGTGCGGCTGTTCAAAAAGTCAGCACCAGACTGGATGCTCAACGATCTTGTCGAAGAAGTTGACGATTTTATCTCAGCCTATGATGGCAATGTCGAAAAGGAATTCAGGAAACGATATGGGTTTGATTTTGCCCCTGAACTTTGGGAAACCACGGCTCATGAATTCCTGATGACTGTTCGTCAGATCTCTTCAGAGAAATAAGGCTTTCAGGAGTAGATTTTTCTGGTTGATGATTACCCCATCCATCATCAAACTCCCTAAAGTCCCGAAGTTGAAAACCCTTCGGGTTATTTGTGTTTCCAGTTTTTTCCTAGAGTCAGAATCTACCCATTCCATACCCAATCTTTCAGCCACCGGTTAAAGCTCTTTACGACAGCCCCTCTCAGCGCATCATCCTAAAAACCAAAACCCCCGGCTACCTTTCTGACCACCAGCGCTTTCCCACGCACCATCTCAGCGCACTAAATCTTTGCACTTCATCACACTAACTCTCTAAGCCATCTCATTACCTTTTGATATTAATCGTTATTTTTATTGGCACATTTTCTGCTTAATTCTCTTTATACACCTATGTACCGACATATCGGTCTCAGTAATCTGGCATTAGCAGCAGGCAACGGTTTGGATCTGCGCAATGCCAGAACAGTGTGTAAACAGAGCAGACTGATTTCAGCTGTGTAGCAGAGCGTAAAGTGGAGACATAATAATGACCTCGATAAGCGAACCGGTGGTAATAGCGAAACACAGCAAATGGGTGCAGCTTCTGCTTGGACTGATTTGCATGGCAGCTATTTCCAGCCCGCAGTACGTCTGGACGCTGTTAACCAAACCGATGATTGCCAAACTCGGCGTCGGGCTGGCGGAACTGCAGGTCACGTTCTCGCTGCTGATTATTCTGCAGACTTTTTTTTCACCCTTCCAGGGCCGGCTGGTTGAGCGCTTTGGTCCACGTTTGCTGATCTCCATCGGTACGCTGATGGCGGGCTTCAGCTGGGTAATCGCGGCCCGGGTCGATAGCCTGACTGCTCTCTATCTGGTCTATGGCTGCCTGGGCGGACTGGGGACGGGGATTGTGTATATCGGCGTAGTGGGACTGGTGATGAAGTGGTTTCCACAGCAACGCGGTTTTGCCGCCGGAACCGTTGCGGCGGGCTATGGCATGGGCGCAATTTTTACCACCTTCCCGATTTCCATTTCTCTTAATAGCTACGGGCTGGAACAGACGATGACGACATTTGGTCTCATCTTCGCCGCTGTGGGACTTCTCGCCAGCCAGAACCTGAGGCTGCCTGAAAGCAGCGCGATGATGCCGGTCAGCAACACATCGTCACCCGTACGAGGCCAGCGCCAGTTTAAATCCAGAGAAATGCTGCGCCAGCCGCTGTTCTGGCTGATGTTCATGATGATGACCATGATGTCGACCTCAGGACTGATGGTCACTTCGCAGATGGCAATTTTTGCTGAAGACTTTGGCATCAGCAAAGCAGTCGTTTTCGGTATGGCCGCCCTGCCCCTGGCGCTGACCATTGACCGTTTCACAAACGGTTTAACGCGTCCCCTGTTTGGTTTTATTTCCGACCGCTACGGCCGCGAAAATACCATGTTTATTGCCTTCGCACTGGAAGGTGTCGCGATGACGTTGTGGCTCGCCTGCCGTGAAGATCCCGTGCTGTTCGTACTGCTTTCAGGCGTCGTGTTCTTCGGGTGGGGTGAAATCTTCTCGCTGTTCCCCTCCACACTCACCGATACTTTTGGCAGTGAAAATGCCTCCACAAACTATGGCTGGCTCTATATGTCTCAGGGGATTGGCTCGATCTTTGGTGGCCCGCTGGCGGCGCTGATGTATCAGCACACCCATAACTGGCACCTGGTCTTTGGCTGCGCGATTACCTTCGACTTTATCACGGCCGGTCTGGCGTTGTGGGTGCTCAAGCCCTGGTGTGCACGCTTTATGCACGCGCAAAATAATCGTGCACATTAATTGTCGGTGAGTGACATCGCTGAATGAGATCAGAACTGAACAGGCATCTTCTGCGTTCTTACAATGCATCGTCAGGACGGACTGATTCTGATGTCAGGCTCTGATGGAACCCGTAGTAACCACTTAAAGCGCAAAAACAGCCGGGACTGCTGATGTCCCGGCCGGCGCTGACGATCAGAAACTGTAATCAACAGCCGCGAAATATCTGCGGCCATCTTCGTTATAGCTGTAGTCGTCGCGGTTGAGATCTTTATCGGTCAGGTTCAGAACGCCAGCACGGATTTTCACCGCTTTGTTCACCTGATATGACCCGCCGGTATTCCAGGTGGTATATCCGCCTGGTGTTGCATTGCCATCGGTCACGGTGCGGCTCTTGCCTTTGTAATTCGCGGAAAGATAGAAGCTCCAGTCCTCCAGCGGTTTCCAGTCAAGCGTCGCATTCGTCGTGTGGAACGGCAGTTCGGAGAGCGGTTTATTGCCGCCGTTACTCAGATCGCGGGCGTCATTGTAGGTGTAATTCAGCCGGAGATTCAGCTTGTCGGCGACCGGCAGACCGAGTTCCGTTTCCAGCCCGCGGATCCGTGCCTTATTCACGTTGTAATAGCGGAAGATCGGATTGCCGCTGGCATCAAATCCGGCAAAGTTTGGATAGGATGGCGCCAGACTGCGGTTGGCGGTGCGGATAACCGTAATCATGTCGTCAATGTCGTTCTGAAACACCGTCGCGCTGGCGGTAACATCTTCAAGCCACCCTCTCTGACCGGCGTAATAGAGTCCGAACTCCATGCTTTCGCTGGTTTCTGCTTTCAGATCCTTATTGCCCACCACATTGCAGCTCCCGCGGCATGAACCACTGAGCCAGTCCGGGCTCAGCTGAAGCAGAGAAGGCGCTTTGAAAGCGGATGCCCAGCCGCCTTTCAACGTGACCGTATCGGTGGCGTTGTAGACCAGATAGGCACGCGGGCTCCAGTTGACGCCGTAGTTCTCGTGGTCATCCATGCGTACGCCGCCAGTCAGCGTCAGGTTTTCGAAGATGTGCCATTCATCTTCCAGGAACAGCGCATACTGATTAGCCTGCACGCTGCCGCCATTTTTCATGTTTACCGCATCTTCCAGCTTATCGTTGCGGTATTCACCGCCGAACGTCAGGAATTGAGTGTAATCACCCAGCGGGATCACGACTTTGCCGTCGAGAGAATTGTTTTTCGAGGTAATGGTTTTGGCGTTTTTATTTTCGATTTTTTCACCGTAAAAACGCAGTTCGGTATTCGCCACTCCCCAGCGGCCAGCGTGGCCGAGCGAGTAGTTTTCGCGCTCGATACGGTTTTTATCCAGGGTGTCGGAATCCCGATCCTGACGATCCATCCCGTAACCGAACGTGATGTCCTGATCTTTATCCGGCGTCAGTGAGAATTCCACATTAGCATTGCGCGATGTGTAACCTTCAATGCGCGGCTGACCAGTGCTGCCACTGGCGGAACTGGCCTGATCTTTATTGCGTTTACCCAGCGCACCATAAACTTTCACGCCCAGTAAATCGTCAACCAGCGGGCCGCTGGCAAAGAAATTTCCGTTGCCGCTGTCACCGCGATCGCGGTGTTCCTGAACGGTGGTGTCTGCGCTCAGCGTGCCGTGCCACTGGGTGCCGACTTTACGGGTGATAATGTTGACCACACCACCCAGCGCATCGGACCCATATAAAGAGGACATCGGCCCGCGCACCACTTCAATACGTTCGATCGATTCTGCCGGGATCCAGCTCAGATCAAAATCGTTATGGCGGAAGACGGCGTTGCGGGAATTCACGCGTTTGCCGTCGACCAGGATCAGCGTGTAGCTGCTGCCCAGTCCGCGAATGCTGACACCCTGTCGGTTATCGCTTTCATTGGTGAGCTGTACGCCGGGAACGTCTTTCAGCACCTCTTTGAGGTTTTGTACCGGTTTTCTCTGCAGATCTTCGCGAGTGATTACGCTGATACTGGCGGGGGCATCTTTGAGATTTTGTTCGACAGAGGAGGCTGTAACCACCATCTGATCTTCATTTTCTTTCACCTCGCTGGCCTCTTCCGCCATCACCGGCATCGTGGCAGTAATCAGTTGTGCAAACAGCCCCGCTTTAACGGCAGGTGTAAATTTAGTCTTAACCATTTCTTCTCTCCGAGAGGTAAAACGCCCCGGCAGCCGGGGCAAAGTTCCTTTTACTTTGTCCAGTAAGTGCCGGTCGGTTCGACAGCGAGGAACTGTTTATAAAGTTGTTTTTGTGTTTTCTGCGGATCGAGCCCGGCAAACTTTTGCGGATAAAATGCTTTGGCAAAGTACTGAACGGCCAGCACGTTATAGGGAGAGTTGTAATAGTTGTGCCAGATGCCAAAACTGCGCCCCTCTTGCACGGCTTTCAGCGTGCTGATGCCTTTACGCGCCAGCAGCGGCTTCAGGCTGCCGCTTGCCTGTTCTGGTGTGGTCTGCGCGCCCAGCACTAAACTGACCGGCTGCGGATCACCCGCTTTCGGTGGTCTGGCACCTCCACTGACCAGATAGACATCCGGCTGCGCGGCAATGACTTTTTCCAGATTCACCTGACCGAGCGCGCCCGGCAGCAGAGGTTTGGCGATATTCACGCCACCCGCCAGATCGATAAAATCACCCATGTTGCCGTTACCGGCTGAGCGGCAACATTCATCTGCTGTGGAGGCCCGCAGTTCGATAAAGACTTTCGGTTTATCCTGCATCGGGATATCGCGGGTGACATCGGTGACGCGTTTAATATTCTCCTGATAGAAGCGGATGTACTCCTGCGCCTGTTTCTCGCGGTTCAGTACTTTCCCCAGCAGTTCCATACTCGGCAGAGTGTTTTTGAGCGGAGAGGTGCGGAAGTCCACAAACACCACGGGCACACCGGCGTTTTGCAGCTGTTTCACCAGCTCACTTCCTTTGCCGGGACCATGTCCCGACAGACCGAAAATCGCCAGCTGCGGATTCAGCGTCAGCACTTTTTCCGGGCTGATGGTGTCGGCACTGGTCGTGCCGATCAACGGGATGTTGTCGATTTGCGGGAACTTCGCCCGATAGGTGGCGTAGGTTTGCGGGTCAAGTTTACGGAAATCGCCCTGCCAGCCGACGATTCGGTCAAACGGTTTCTGTCCCTCAAGCAGCGAAAGCGCGAAGAACAAGCGGCCTTCTCCGAGTACCACACGCTGAACATCATCCGGCACGGTAACCGTGCGTCCCGCAACGTCTGTGACGGTGACCGCCTGTGCCGTTACACTGAGCAAACCGAACGTGAGGCCTGCGAATCCGGCAGCTATCTGCTTGCCAGAAAGCACTTTTACTAGTTTCTGAGGATAATTCATCTTCTTCCGATTCCTTTGCGTTTCCCTGAAGAGGAGCAAATAATAATGCAAACGATAACTATTATCAATTACATCTACATTTACATTTGTACGCAGCCCGGTGATTGAGCGCACTAAAGTGCCCATAAACAACGGTCAGAGAGTCACAAAACTGAAAGATGAAAAGCGTGAACGAGGCTGCGCATTCCATTACGGCAGTCTCGTGATCATAAAAGCAGAAACCGCTCAGCGGAAGAACCATTGCCGGAACAGCTTGATTTTCGTCTGAATCACCAGGACTGAGTCTGTTATTTTTTCTCTTTCCATCACCCTCAGGTGACTTAACAGGAACGCTGAGAAAGTCAGGTGTGGATTTAAACGGTCAAACCCACACAAACGGTCATAAACAGTCACGCCATAGCAACAATGTCTATATAGTTTATTAACCCTTTTGGTGATTGCTACCTGCCGTATAAGGCTAATTATGTGAGCAAAATCACTAAATAATGTAATGAGCCGCAATATTTTTCATGAAATATTTCGACTTCATCACCTTATAAACGCCAGCGCAATTTACCCACGTGGACTCCTGCCCAGTCCACATTTTCCCGTGTCTGCTTCCAGTACTTTATATCCATCGGAGGATAAGTATGTTGCCGATTGAAAGACAGCAAAGAATTATTAATGAGATTAATATAAATGGCCGGGTAATTGTCTCAGAACTGGTCACTCTGTGTCAGGTTTCACAGGAAACAATTCGGCGTGATTTAAGCCAGCTTGAAAAGCGCGGTTTATTACAACGCAGCCATGGCGGCGCCGTTCTGATAAAAAAACAGAACACTGGCACACAAGGAAATAGCAGAATCGCTAACCAAAGTGAATTAACTTTTCGGCAGCGAATTAACGAGCACGTTGATGAAAAAATGATTATTGCCAAACGCGCGCTCGACTTTATCAGCCCCGGCGACTGTATTTTACTGGATAGCAGTACCACCTGCTGGTATCTGGCGCGACAGTTGCCAGACATTGAATTAACGGTATTAACCAATTCGCTGCGCATCGTACAGACGCTTGCCGCTCGCGGCAGTATTCGCACTATCTGTCTGGGCGGTGAATATTCCGATCGTGATGAGGCTTTCCATGGGGTGGTGGCTGAGCAACCACTACGGGAATTTCAGATTAATAAAATATTTTTTTCCTGTAGCAGTCTGGGTAACGACGGATATTTACGCGAAGGCAATGAGAATAATGCACACCTGAAACAACAGATGCTGCTGGCCGCCGAAAAAAAACATCTTTTAATGGATGGCAGTAAATTTCTGCGGCCCTCGTTCGCCCGGATATGTCATTACCGCGATGTCGATTTTCTTATTACTGACCAATTAAAAGATAAAGAGCTTGAACAGGAACTGGCGTGGAATGGCGTTAATGTCATCGTCTGTTCACAGCGTTATCAATCCATGCAGCTAATTAAAAATTAACCCGGAGTCTGTATGAAAAAACATCTTATCGCCTGCTCTTTACTTGCTCTGTTTGCCGCCACGGGCGCGCAAGCTGCTGATAAATTGCGTATGGGTATTGTGGTCAAAATTGGCGGTATTCCCTGGTTCAATGCCATGGAAACCGGCATTAAAAGTGAAGCAGCGAAACGCGGTATTGATGCGTGGATGGTCGGCCCTACTGCCGCTGACCCGGCACTTCAGGTGCGTGCCATTGAAGATTTGATTGCGCAGAAAGTCGATATCATCGGCGTAGTCCCCAACGATCCAAAAGTGCTGGAGCCGGTGCTGAAACGGGCACGCGATGCCGGTATCGAAGTCATTACCCATGAGTCTCCCGGTCAGCAGGGCGCCAACTGGGATTTTGAACTGGTCGATGCGACAACCCATGGCATCAATCATATGAAAGCACTGGCGAAGTGCATGCACGATGAAGGCAAATACGCCATGTATGTGGGCAGCCTGACGGTGCCGCTGCATCAGCAGTGGACTGACGCCGCACTCGCTTATCAGAAAGAGCACTACCCCAAAATGCAGCTGGTCACCGACAAATTTGGCGTTGGTGAATCACTGGATGACTCCATCCGTACCACGAATGAGCTGATGTCAAAATATCCCGATCTGAAAGGCATCCTGGCGTTTGGTTCGCAGGGGCCAATCGGTGCCGGACGTGCGGTCATGAACCGTAAAAAAATCGATCAGGTTTGTGTCCTTGGCTCTTTCAGTCCGGGACAGGGTGCCTCCCTGGTTCAGCGTAACGCCATCAAAGGCGGCTACATCTGGAATCCTGAGACCGCGGGCGAAGTCTTTGTGCGTATTGCCGACATGATGCAGAAGAAAGAGCCGATTACTGACGGCATGACGATTGAGGGGCTGGGCAAGGTAAAAGTGGATGAAAAGAGCCACACCATTCTCGGTAACAACACAGAGAGTCTGGATAAAGAAAACCTGCCAAAACTGGTAAAAATGGGGCTTTGATATGCAAGAGGTCACTCCACAGACACTGATTGCGCTCGATAACCTGTCGAAAACATTTGGTGGTAACCGCGCGCTGAGCGATATCTCCCTGACCTTACTGGCAGGCGAAGTGCACTGTCTCGCTGGCACCAACGGCTGTGGCAAGAGCACTCTGATCAAAGTGATTTCCGGGGTGCACGCCCCGGACAGCGGCAGCCGCATCACCCTGGGCGACGGCGCGCCACTGCCGCGCCTTACTACCCGGCAGGCGCGCGACTTCGGTATCCAGGTGATTTATCAGGATCTGTCGCTGTTTCCCAACCTGAGCGTGGCAGAGAACATCGCCTTTGAGCATAACCTCAACGGCCTGCTGCGCTGGCACCACCGCGCGCGGCTGCAGGAAAGCGCGCGCAGCATTATTAATGAGTTGAAGTTCGACCTGAATCTGGATGAAAAGGTCGCAGCGCTCTCCATCGCGCAGCGTCAACAGGTGGCGATCTGCCGTGCCCTGGTCGCCGATGCGCGGCTGGTGATCATGGATGAACCCACCGCCTCCCTGACCCGCACCGAAGTAAATCAGCTGCTGCGAACCGTACGCTATCTGAAAGACAAAAATATCTGCGTGGTGTTTGTCAGCCACCGGCTTGATGAAGTGCTGGAGATTTCTGACCGCGTTACGGTAATCCGTGACGGGCGCAAAATGGGCTGCTGGCCCGCGCGGGAGATGACGCCCCATCACCTGACGGAGCTGATGACCGGTCTGAAACTCGACTACCAGCTTAAAGCGCCGACACGCAACGATGACCGCGCCATTCTGGAGATAGAAGATTTAACCCGCGCCGGCCAGTATCACAACGTCAATTTTAAATTGTATGAAGGCGAGGTGCTTGGACTATGCGGCCTGCTGGGTTCCGGACGCACTGAGCTGGCGCTGTCGCTGTTCGGGATGACGCGTCCCGACAGCGGCAAGATCTGGCTCGACAGTAAGCCGGTACGCTTTCGCGGCCATGAAGATGCAATCAAAGCGGGTATCGGCTATGTGTCGGAAGATCGCCTGACGCTGGGCCTGGTGCAGCAGCAGTCTGTGGCAGACAACATGGTGCTGCCGATCCTCGACAAACTCCAGAACCGGTTTCACCTGATTGATGAATACCGCAAGAACAAGCTGATCCTGCAGTGGATCCAGCAGCTTGGCGTGCGCGTGGCCGATCCGAACCTCGCCATTTCTACCCTCTCCGGCGGCAATCAGCAGAAAATTGTGCTGGCGAAATGGGTGCTGACCCAGCCGCGAATTCTGATCCTCGACTCGCCTACCGTTGGGGTAGATGTGGGTGCCAAGGCCAGTATTTACCAGTTGATCCATGAGCTGGCGAAAGAGGGCCTGTCGATCATTCTGATCTCCGATGAAGTGCCAGAGGTCTGGTACAACTGCGACCGCATCCTGCATTTCCGCGATGGCACGATCCATGCCGAATACCAACCTGATAGCGTCGAGCAGCAGCAGCTGGCGGAGGTGATCAATGCCTGACTTTTCCCGTTTTCGTCCGCACTCCAGTCAGGGCTGGCTCGCCTGGGTACTGCTGGCATTCATTCTGTTTTTCTCGGTTGCCAGCGATCAGTTTCTCACCATGCAGAATCTGCTGGATCTGGCAGAGAGCTATGCCGTCACCGGCATCTTTGCACTGGGTCTGTTTGTGGTGCTGGTCACCGGCGGTATCGATATCTCCTTTGCGGCTGTCGCCTCCGTGGTGCAGTACCTGCTTGCGTCACTCTTTGTGCAGTTCCAGTTCGATAATGCGCTGCTCAGCATTGTGCTGGCGGTGATGTGCGGCACGCTGTTCGGCGTAATCAATGCGCTCCTGATTACCACGCTGCGGGTGGTCTCCATCATCATCACCATCAGCATGCAATCGCTGCTGTTCGGACTGCTGATGTGGGTAACCGGTGGCCGCAGCCTCTATTCGCTGCCGGAGTGGTGGATCACGCTGCGCAACGTGCTGCCGTTCAGCTGGCAGGGAGAGAGCTTTCAGGTGGGCCTGCCCCTGGTCACGATGCTGCTGATTGCTGCAGTAACGGCCCTGCTGCTGAACAAAACCAATCTGGGCCGTCAGCTTTACGCCGTCGGAGGGGATGCGGAGTCAGCCCGTCGTATTGGTATTCGCGTTGGACTGATCCACGTTTTCGCCTATGGCTGGCTGGGCGCGATGGCGGCGATTGGCGGGCTGGTACAGGTCTATCGCATGGGCGAAGTGGTGCCGAATGCGCTGGTTGGCGGTGAGCTTGATGTCCTGGCGGCGACCGTGCTGGGCGGCGCCAGCCTGATGGGCGGCAAAGGCACAGTCAGCGGCACACTGATGGGGGTTTTCCTGATCGCCATTCTGAAGAACGGCCTCAATCTGGTGGGAGTATCGAACTACTTCATGAATATCGTGGTTGGCGGCGTCATCATGATTGCGATCGCCGTGACCCATTACAAAAAACGCAAAGAAACTGACGTCAGTTTCGTGTGACAGAGGGCACTGATGATGAAATCACTGACTGCACTGCGCCCGGACGGCACCAACATCGGCCTGATGCTGCTTATCGCGCTGGCGCTGGCCATCTTTACGGTGATGCTGCCGGGTCGCTTCCTGACCGACTCAACCTTTATGAGTATGGCATTTCAGCTGCCGGAGCTGGGCTTACTCACACTGGCGATGTTTATCGCCATCCTCAGCGGCGGCCTGAACCTTGCCATTATCGCGACCGCTAACCTGACGGCGCTGTTTATCGCCTGGACGCTGATGAGCGCCCTGCCCGCCGGAGCCGGCATGGCGCTGCAACTGCTCTGGCTGTTCATCGCCATCATTGGCGCCATGCTGATCGCCGTCGTAATCGGCGTGGTAACGGGTCTGATGGTAACGCGAATCGGCGCGCACCCGATTCTGGTCACACTCGCAACGATGATGACGCTGAACGGTATCGGTATCTGGCTGACCAAAGGGGCTGCCGTCAGCGGCATGCCGCCGGTGGTACAGGCGCTGGGTGCTGATACGCTGCTGGGTATGCCGCTGCCGCTCTGGGTATTCCTGATCGCCGCCGCGCTACTGGCACTGTTTCTCGGTAAAACCCGCGCGGGAAAATGCATTTACATGGGCGGCAGCAATATCAACGCCACCTGGTTCAGCGGCATCAATACCCATCGCATGGTGATGCTGGTCTATGTGATCTCCAGCCTGCTCTGCGTACTGGCAGGCCTGATTATGATGGCGCGCTTTAACTCCGCGCGCATGGGTTATGGCGATGCTTATCTGTTACTGACAGTACTGGCGATTATTCTTGGCGGCACCGATCCCAACGGCGGATTCGGTCGCGTCACCGGTGTGGTGCTGGCACTGATTGCGCTGCAGGTACTTTCAACCGGTTTCAATCTGATGAACATCAGTCAGCACGTCAGCCTGGCAATGTGGGGCGCGGTATTGATTGTGGTCCTCGCCTTTAAACAATTTAAAACCCGATTCAACGAACACCGTGCAGTAAAGCTCAGCAGGCTGGCCGCGGTGCTTAATCCTCTGTCTGAAAAGAAGGAAGTATGATGCGTACTCAAATCTCCCCGTCACTGATGTGTATGAACCTGATGGAGATCAAGCACCAGCTACAGGTTCTCGACTCGCGCGCTGACTTTCTTCATGTGGATATCATGGATGGTCATTACGTTAAAAATATAACGCTCTCTCCTTTCTTCATTGAGCAGATCCGTCCTTTCACCCGCGTGGCGATCGACGTGCATCTGATGGTGGAAGAGCCGACTAATTTTATCGAGGCGGTTGCAAAAGCGGGGGCTGACTATATCTGTCCGCACGCGGAGACGATCAACCGCGACGCGTTTCGCGTCATTAATCTGATCCGCAGTTATGGTAAAAAAGTGGGCGTGGTGCTCAATCCAGCTACCCCAATCTCATATATTCAGCACTATATCCATTTGCTCGACAAGATCACCGTGATGACGGTGGATCCGGGCTACGCCGGCCAGCCTTTTATCCCGGAAATGGTTGAAAAGGTGCGTGAGCTGAAAGCACTGAAGCAGCAGCACGGATATCACTATCTGATCGAAATCGACGGCTCCTGTAACACCCGCACTTATCACCAGCTTATTGGCGCGGGCGCAGAAGTCCTGATTGTCGGTACCTCGGGCTTATTTAACATTCATGACGATTTAGCCACCGCCTGGAAGATGATGCGCGACAGCATTGATGAAGCCCAGGGGCTGGCGCAGGTGTCTGCATGAAACCGCGCTGGCTCGGTATCGACATTGGCGGCACCGGTACCCGGCTGCAGCTCATGGAAGCGGGAGGCGTCTGGAGCAGCTTTCGCAAGGTGCCCACCGCCAGCTGGGCCCGGCAGCCGGACGCGCTGCAGGCACTGGCTCAGCTTATTGATGATACGCTGGAACAGCAGCCGGTCAGCGGCATTATGCTGGGCCTGCCGGGTATCCTCAGCCGCGACAGAATGCAGGTGATTTCGCTGCCTTTTATCCAGGCGCTGGACCACCAGCCTGTGGCGGCACGCCTGGCAGCGGAGCTCGGTGTGCCCGTGGCGATGGACAAAGATGTGAACCATCTGATGCTGTGGGATCTGCTGCAGCTGGAGCAACTGCCGGATAACGCCGTCGGCCTCTATCCCGGCACCGGAATGGGCAACAGTCTGTGGCTCAATGGGCAGTTTTATCATGGCGAGCATGGCGGTGCTGGCGAACTGGGGCATGTGCCGGTGGCAGGCAATGATCTTCCCTGCCCGTGCGGTAATCGCGGCTGCGCGGAGACCCTGACCTCAGGCCACTGGCTGAGTCACTGGGCCGCGCTGAACGCCGCCGACACGCCTATTTCTGCGCTGTTTACCCATCACGGCGACCAGCCTGAACTTCAGGCGTTTGTGCGACGGCTGGCGCAGCTGATTGCAACTGAGATGAATATACTCGACCCGGAATATCTGATCCTCGGCGGCGGTGTGCTGGCGATGGCTGATTTTCCGCTGGCGTTGCTGCGCAACCAGATTCAGCAGCATCTTCGGCCACCGGTCACGCGCGAAAACCTGAAGATCATTTTCAGCCACTCAACCGACTACACGGGCTGTCGCGGTGCCTGTCTCGCCGCCGAACGCCTGTTCAGGAGCGCAGGATGAAAGGAAAAGTATGTGTTTTCGGTTCCTTTAACCTCGATGTTGTTGCCGTGATGCGTCGCTTTCCGCTACCAGGGGAGTCGCTGACAGCGCACAACAGCATGATGGGCGCGGGCGGTAAAGGCGCCAATCAGGCTACGGCGGCGCTGCGCGCTGGTGCTCGGGTGCACTACATCGGTAAAGTGGGAAATGACGATTTTGGCCTTTTCGCGCGACGTCATCTGGAGAAAACCGGCTTTGACGCCATTACGCTGTTTACCTGTAAAGAGAAACCCACCGGTAACGCGCTGATTTACGTCGCAGGCGACGACGCTGAAAATATGATTTCTGTCTATCCGGGCGCCAATACCACCGTGACCGCTGCAGAGGTCACGCGCTGCCAGCCTACTGTAGCCGCTGCCGATATTCTGCTGGTACAGCTGGAAAACAACCTGAGTGCCATTCAACGCATGGTTGATAACGCGCGTGCCAGCGGCACCTTTGTGATTCTCAACCCGGCGCCGTGGCAAAAAATCAGCGATGCGCTGCTGGCAAAGGTTGATTTGCTGACGCCTAACAGCACGGAAGCGAGCCAGCTTAGCGGGGTAACCGTTACTGATTTTGCCAGCGCACGTCGCGCCGCAGAGGTACTGCATCGTAAGGGTGCGCGTCAGGTCATTATCACGCTGGGCATTGCTGGCGCCCTGCTCTCTACACCTGCGCAGCAGCAGCGTATTCCGCTTTTTCCGGCACAGCCGCGCGATACCACAGGTGCTGGCGACGCGTTTAATGGCGCGCTTGCCGCCCGGCTCGCGTCCGGCGAGGATCTGCCCCAGGCGGCGCGATTTGCTGCGGCATTTGCCTCACTCTGTGTCGAACGTGCCGGCGCAGCCGACTCGATGCCCTCGTATGCCGAGGCTTTCGCGCGGCTGCAGGCGCATCCGGAATGTATTATCGAGCCGATTGAGAGCGTAATCGCGTGATGCAGACCGGCAAGCTGATCTTCATCAGTTCCACTCTGAACTCGCGCTGAACAGCGCGAGGATTTTCAGGAGAGTGCTCATCGGGCATCTCCTCCCGTGCCTGGCAGGAAACCGTCGTGCTGCGACGTGTTGATGGCGTTACAGCCCGGCGATCAGTTATCAGGAGGGGAATCGTTTTTTGCTCAGTATAAAATGCTCAACGCCTGAAGATGTGCGCTGAAGCCCTTCCCCCTTTACAGCTCCCGCCCAAACACGAAATAATCTCCTTTTGAGCCATGCCACGAACGACGGTGAGGCCTTAACGTAACTTCAACGCTGCGGACACCCTATGAATAACGAAATTTCTCTCAAATATTATGATGTCGCAGATGAGTATGCGACGGAGTCTGCTAAGCCGGTAAGCGAAGCTGAACGTACCCCGCTGGCCCATTACTTCCAGCTGCTGATCACCCGTTTGATGAACAACGAAGAGATCAGTGAAGCGTCGCAGCAGGATATGGCGCGTGAAGCCGGCATTGATGAGCAGCGTATTGATGATATCGCGGAGTTCCTGAACCGCTGGGGCAACGAGTAACTGTTACTCATCGCCAGACGAGTGAGCGCCATCACCTCGCCCTCTGGCGCAGCTGAAAATTATCATCCAGACTTATATAGTCTGTGCAGGCATTGTGTTTTACACTGCGCGCTGTAAAAAACTGAGTAGATTAAGCAGGCAAAAATGGCGATGAACGGAACGATCACAACGTGGTTTGAAGATAAAGGTTTTGGCTTTATCAAAGATGAAAACGGCGATAACCGCTATTTTCATGTGATTAAGGTCGCCAACCCTGACCTGATCAAAAAAGATGCGGCGGTGACCTTTGAACCCACCACCAACAACAAAGGCTTATCTGCCTATGCGGTGAAAGTCGCGCCGACAAGCAAATACATCTACATCGCAGGCGAGCGGCTGAAGATCACCTCGATCAAATCTTACCTGGTCTACAGCGAAGAAGTCCCGGTCGATGCCGGTGTCGATAAAGAGAACGCGGTGCTGTCAGTCGGCCTGTTGCTGAATAACATCCGGCCGAAATCTGACACGAAAGCGAATGAAATGCGCTCGCTGAAAAAGCTGGCGGTCACCACATTCCAGGGAACCACGCTGACCTTCTCTGAAGATGAGATCGACATCGACAGCACGGTTAACGTGCTTAAAAGCCTGAAATAATCCCGCAGGTGGGCCAGTTTTCTGTGAGCAGGATGCTGGCCTGACAGACCGCTTCGGTCTGCTCTACAGGTTTTTCCCCGGACACATCATCCCTGCCAGCTGTGCGCAGTGGCCAGAAAACGATACTCGTGCAGACAAAACTGCCCTGCTCTTCCAGCTAATCCATTGTTTATGAAAAAACAAAGGTCAAACGCGCTGGTCATCAAGGATCATCCCCATAAAGCCACATTCCAGGGTAGAATCAGATTCTTTGTTCAGTCATTGCCAATATTTCCATCATCGCAAATTGATACGAAAAGTGGGTGAAATAAGGTATAAAGCCGCATGAAAATCCCAAACAGAATCCAGCCACTGGTCGATGACGGCCTGATTGACGATGTCCTGCAGCGGCTGAAAAGCGGCAAAGAAGCAGACGTCTATACCGTGCTTTGCGGCGGCAAGGTGCAGTGCGCCAAAGTCTATAAAGAAGCGACTCAGCGTAGCTTCAAGCAGGCGGTGCAGTATCAGGAAGGACGTAAAACCCGCAACAGCCGTAACGCCCGCGCCATGCAGAAAGGCACGAAATTTGGCCGTAAGCAGCAGGAAGAGTCCTGGCAGACTGCCGAAGTAGACGCATTGTTCCGCCTGGCTAACGCCGGTGTTCGTGTGCCGCAGCCTTATCTCTGCATCGACGGTGTGTTACTGATGGAGCTGGTAACTGACGCCAACGGTGCGGTTGCGCCTCGCCTCAGCGATGTCATGCTCTCCGAAGAGCAGGCAATCACCGATTTCAACACCATGATCCGTAACATCGTCCGCATGCTCTGTGCAGGTATCGTGCATGGTGACTTATCCGAGTTCAACGTGCTGCTGGACGATCAGGGACCGGTGATTATTGACCTGCCCCAGGCGGTTGATGCGGCGGCCAATAACCATGCCGAGTCGATGTTCGAACGTGACGTAAACAACATCACTTCATACTATGGTCAGTTCGCTCCGCAGCTGCTTAAGACGCGCTATGCCAAAGAGATCTGGCTGCTGTATGAGGATGGCAAGCTCACACCAGAAACGCCGCTTACCGGAGAGTTTGTGGAAGAGGAGCGCGTGGTTGATATGGATTCGCTGATGGATGAGATCATTACTGCAGAGGATGAATATTACGAACGCCAGCGCGCCAGCCGTGAGCGCGACGAAGAGTAATCGCCCATTAATAAAAAAGGCAGTGAGTCGCCTCGCTGCCTTTTAATGTTCGCAGTTTTACAACGCTATCATCGCACCACGACCGTCAGCGCAATCAGAGTTAAGCCGATAATCATTACGCCGACAAAAACTTTATCGAGCCTGCCTTTTTTCATCTTCTCCTCCCTAGAACCACTGACCAAACCTGCGGATGTAGACATGTTTCATTCCCTGCGCCACCAGGCAGTAGCTGAACAGCGTCAGCACCAGCCACGGGAAGTATTGCCATGGCAGTGGCACCAGACCGACCATCGCGCCCAGCGGTGAGAACGGAATCAGGATGCCCAGCGCCATAATCGTCAGCGTGGTCAGCATCACCGGTAAGGTGGCGCGACTCTGGATAAACGGAATCTTCCGGGTACGCAGCATATGCACTACCAGCGTCTGTGACAGCAATCCCTCGATAAACCAGCCGGACTGGAACAGCGACTGCACGCCCGCATGATTCGCGCCAAAAACGAACCACATCAGCGCAAAGGTCGTGACGTCAAAAATTGACGACGTCGGCCCCATCCACAGCATGAAGCGTTTAATGTTGCCGGCATCCCATTTACGCGGCTTATTCAGAAACTCACGGTCAACCTTGTCCCACGGCAGTGCCAGCTGGGAAATGTCATACATCAGGTTCTGAATCAGCAGATGAATGGAGAGCATCGGCAGAAACGGAATAAAGGCACTGGCCACCAGCAGCGAGAAAACATTGCCGAAGTTGGAACTGGCGGTCATGTTCAGGTACTTGATGATGTTGCCAAAGGTCTCGCGTCCTTTGAGGACACCTTCATTCAGCACCTGTAAATCTTTCTCCAGCAGGATGATGTCCGAGGAGGCTTTCGCCACATCTGCCGCGCTGTCCACGGAAATCCCGGTATCCGCCGCCCGGAGTGCAGGCGCGTCATTAATGCCATCTCCCAGGAAACCGACGGTGTGACCATTCTGCTGCATCAGCCGCACCAGACGTGATTTCTGCAGCGGCGTAAGCTGGGCAAACAGCGTGCAACGTTCCACTTCCTGCGCCAGTTCGTCATCGTTCATCGCCTCAATCTGATCGCCGGTCAGCATCGCCGGATCGGTCAGTCCGACATCGGCACAGACACGCAGCGTCACCAATGGGTTGTCGCCGGTCAGCACTTTCACCGCCACACCACTGTCGCGCAGGGCTTTAATCGCTTTACCCGCGCTGGCTTTTGGCGGATCGCGGAAGGTCAGCATGCCCTGAATAACCAGATCGCGCTCGTCACTGTCGTTGAGCGGCGCGCGCAGCTCCTCATCACGGGTTGCCACGAGCAGCACACGATAACCCTGCTGATGATAGTGTTCGGTCTGTGTCAGCAGCGCCGCTCGCTGCGCCGCATCCAGTGCAACGACCGCATCGCCCTTGCGCACGGCGATACTTACCGCCAGCATCTCTTTGACTGCGCCTTTGCAGATCAGCTGTGAACGATGCTGAGCCAGATCTTCCACCAGCACTGAAACCCGGCGGCGATCAAAATCAAACGGCAACTCATCCACCAGTTGAAACTGGCTGCGCAGAGACTGCGAAATGATTTTATCGCCCGCGCTGAGTACGGCGCGGTCCATCAGGTTTTTCGCGCCACTCTGGCTGCTGCCGTTCAGCCATGCCAGCAGCAGGACCTGAGCATCTTCATTGCCCTGTGCATCCAGATGATGCGCCAGCAGAATGGTGTCCTGAGTCAGCGTGCCGGTTTTATCCGTACAGAGCACGTCCATTGCCCCAAGGTTCTGAATGGCATTGAGCTTTTTAACGATGACTTTGCGACGAGACATCGCAATTGCGCCTTTGGCCAGGTTGGCGCTGACAATCATCGGCAGCATTTCCGGGGTCAGCCCGACCGCAACCGCCAGTGCAAATAGCGTGGCATCCATCCAGTCACCTTTGGTGAAGCCATTTATCAGCAGCACCACCGGCACCATCACCAGCATAAAGCGGATCAGCAGTTTGCTGACGCTATTCACCCCGCGATCAAATGCAGTTTGCGGACGGCTTCCGGTCAGCGATGAGGCCAGCGAGCCAAACCAGGTTTCGCCACCGGTCGCGACGACGACGGCGCTGGCTGTACCGCTGGCTACGCTGGTACCCATCAGGCAGATATTCGCTGACGCCAGCAGCTCTTTAGCAGTCTGGCCTGTGCCGTCAATACCCGCATCACTGCTGTGTTTCTCAACCGGCAGCGACTCGCCGGTCAGCACCGCTTCACTGATAAACAGGTTACGTGAACTCAGGAGGCGCACATCGGCTGGCACCTGGTCGCCGGTGCTGAGCAGAATGATATCGCCCGGCACCAGTTCACTCATATCCACATCCTGGCGCTGTGCGGTTTCGCTGTCCGCCTCACGCCGCAGCACGGTAACCTGGCTACGAACCAGTGACTGCAGCGCCTGCGCCGCACGGTTGGTGCGAAATTCCTGCCAGAAGCGCAGCAACCCGCTGAGCATCACCATGGTGCAGATGATGATCACCCCGGAAAGATCGGTCTCCTGACCAGCGCGTAGCGGCAGCCAATAGTCCGTTACAAAACTCACCAGCGCCAGGACCAGCAATACGTAGATAAACGGGTTATTAAACGCCATCAGCAGCTGAATCAGCGCCGGTGGCGCTTTCTCATGCGCGACTTCATTGCGGCCGTACAGGCTCAGGCGCTTTGCCGCTTCAGCCTGAGTCAGGCCCTGATGGTGGCTGCGCAGGTTTGCCAGCGTCGTCTCAACGTGCTGGCCTGCCTGCTGTGCTACAGCAAACATTTTTTTACTTTTTTTATCGTTACGGTTGCCGGATGAAGTGATCGCAACCTGCTCCAGTTTCATGTCGCTCATTTCGACATCTCCCTGATTTAAAGCAATAGTTGTCCTGCACGCAAAATAAGGTGCATGGATAAAACCTGGCGAAGCCGGGTTATTTAATGCGGTGACCTTCAGGAATAATCACGTTATTCCGCCTGCACGCAAAATAATGACGCGCACAGGATTAGCCGACGTCGGTTAAACGCAGCATGTTGAAAGTCTGAGATCGTCAATCGGGCGTAGCCTGCGCTACGCCAATCGGGGCGGAGGAAAAAGAGCGAATATAAACAGCAGCATAACGCGCACTCCTGTGAATGACAGGATTTAAAAAAGGAGCGCGATCGTTAATTAAAGCGGGGATCGCTGCTCGCCGGTTGGCAAGCAGCAAAGAAAATTCAGCTTGCCAGAATTAAAGTTAATCGGGTATCACTGTCCAACTGAATTCTCCTGAAATTATCTGCAGCCATTATAAAGAGCGTCTGGCTGCGGTAAAGCAATAATAACCTGAATAATGGTTTCGTTGAGGTTTTGTTTCTGCTCAGCTTACCGCTTCGTTAACAGAGTGGCGATCTTCTTATAACCAGCAGGTAACCCTTATAACCTTTTGGCATATGATTAGCCCATATTCGACTATTCTTCACACCGGCCCTTTCGTAAACTCGCGTAACTTTTTAGAGGCAAGGAAATTTCATGAAAACTATAATTCCATCACTGCTGGCGCTGACGCTGGCTGGCGCCTTCACAGCACAGGCCGCAACACCAAAAGATACGCTGGTAATTGCACAATCTACTGACGACGCCGACAGCTTCGATCCGGCCAAAGGGTTTGAACTGACCAGCGTTCAGGCTTTTACAAACATCTATCAGCGTCTGGTCCAGTCCGATCCGCAGAACCCGGTGGACCTGAAGCCTACTCTGGCGACCTCATGGCAGCCCGGCAGCGACAACCGCAGCCTGACCTTTGAACTGCGCAAAGATGCGAAATTCTCTACCGGCAACCCACTGCGTCCGGAAGATGTGATCTTCTCGCTGGGCCGCGTGGTAAAGCTGAACCTCGATCCCTCTTTCATCCTGACACAGCTTGGCTGGACTAAAGATAACGTCGACGGCTTCCTGAAGAAGGTCGACGACAATCACGTGCAGATTAGCTGGACGGCTAACGTCAGCCCGACCTACGTGCTGAGCCTGCTCTCTGCCCCGGTTTCTTCCATCATTGATGAAAAAACCGCGATGGCGAACGCGAAGAACGGCGATTTTGGTAACGCCTGGCTGGCAACTCACTCTGCGGGCAGCGGTCCGTATCAGATCCGTAAAGTGGTGATGCATCAGGTGGTACTGCTCAGCGCTAACCCGACCTCACCGGCGGGCGCGCCAAAAATGAAGAACATCCTGATCAAAAACGTACCGGAACCGGCGGCGCGTCGTCTGCTGCTGGAACAGGGCGATGCCGATATTGCCCGAAACCTGGGTGCCGATCAGATTGCCGCGCTGAATGGCAAAACAGGCGTGAAGACGGAAGCGATTCCCATGGCGTCGCTCTACTACATCCAGTTCAACATCGGCGCAAACGAGACGATGAAGAATCCGGCCTTCTGGGAAGCAGCACGCTACCTGTGGGATTACAAAGGTATCGCTAACGAGCTGCTGAAAGGTCAGTTCGACGTGCATCAGAGCTTCCTGCCGAAGGGCTTCCTGGGCGCAATCAACGACACGCCATACAGCTACGATCCGGAAAAAGCCAAAGCGATTCTGAAGAAAGCGGGCCTGAGCAACGTGACCTTCAAGCTCTCTACCAGCAACCAGCCGCCTTATCTGGATATCGCACAGGCGCTGCAGGGCAGCTTCGCCAAAGCAGGCGTGAAAGTGGAAGTGGTACCGGGCCTGAGCTCAGAAGTGTCGACCAATGTGAAAGCGCATAAATATGAAGCGACGCTGAACGCCTGGGGTTCTGACTACTTCGATCCCAATACCAATGCTGCCTCGTTTGCTTACAACCCGGAAGATGGCAGCAAAACTATCGCTTACCGTTCAGACTGGCATATTCCTGAGCTGAACAAGCAGGTGATTGCGGCGACAGCAGAAAGCGATCCGAAAAAACGCGTGGCGCTATATGAAGCGATGCAGCGTGAAGTGATGAAAAACTCACCTTACGTGATTGGGATGCAGGCGAAGAACCTGATCGCCCTGCGCGACAACCTGAAAGGCTACGTGCAGGGTATCAACCCTGACATGGTGTATTACTCGCAGGTTACTAAGTAATGGCACAGTCTGTCCCTTCAGCCGGGTTCGCCCGGCTTTTTTGGCAGCGTGGCGGACGGCTGATCGGTAGCGTATTGTCGCTGCTGGTCACGTTGCTTGGCCTGCTTGCCTTCACCTTTATGCTGTCGCATCTGTCGCCGATTGATCCGGTGCAGCAGATTGCCGGCGATCACGCCAGTGAAGCGACTTACGCGCAGGTGCGTCATGACCTGGGTCTCGACGAGCCGGTGCTGATGCAGTTCTGGCGCTATGTCGAACATCTGGCGCACGGCGATCTGGGTGTCTCCCGTCTGACCAATCAGTCGGTGAGTGGCGATCTGATGTCCACGTTCCCGGCCACCATTGAGCTGGCGACCTGCGCGATGATCTTCGCGGTGGTATTCGGCGTCGCGCTGGCGCTGCTGGCGGCCTGGAAACCGGGCAGCTGGATCGATAACCTCGCCCGCTTTGTCTCGCTGCTGGGCTACTCGGTGCCAGTGTTCTGGCTCGGCCTGCTGGGTCTGCTGCTCTTTTATGCGGTGCTGCACTGGTCCGCCGGACCGGGACGACTGGATGATATCTGGGTCTATACCCTTGAGCCGAAAACCGGCTTTGTGCTGATCGACAGCTGGCTCTCAGGTGAACCGGAGATGTTCCGCAACGCGATTGCGCACCTCTGGCTGCCGGTGGTGATTCTCGGTCTGCTGGCGATGGCGGGCATTACCCGCCTGCTGCGTGCGGCGCTGCTGGAAGAGAGCAGTAAAGAGTATGTGGTGCTGGCGCGTGCCAAAGGTGCCGGTCGGGTGCGCATCCTGCTGCGCCATATATTCCCTAACGTGCTGGGCACGCTGGTTACGGTGATCGCCCTCTCCTACGCTACGCTGCTGGAAGGCTCGGTGCTAACCGAAACCGTCTTCGCCTGGCCGGGTGTGGGTCGCTATATGACCAATGCGCTGTTCTCCGGCGATGTGCCGGCGATTCTGGGCTCAACCCTGTTGATTGGCAGCTGCTTTATCCTGATTAACACCCTGGCAGATGTTTTAACCTGGTTAACCGATCCGAGAACCCGATGACGCAACAACTCTCTGAACCCGAAACGCTACGGCCACGCCGTCGCCGTCAACGCGTGACCTCGTTAACCGTTGGCCTGACGCTGGTCGCGATTCTTATCCTGATGGCGCTGCTGGCACCGCTGATTGCACCTTTCGACCCGAATGTGCAGACCATGTCGAGCCGACTGCTGGCGCCGTCAGCACAGCACTGGTTTGGCACCGATGGCTTTGGCCGCGATCTGCTGTCGCGCGTGATTTACGGCACACGCCCTACGCTGCTGCTGGTATCGCTGATTCTGGTGCTGACTATTCCGGCCGGACTGCTGATCGGCATCACCGCCGGTTACGTGGGCGGCTGGACCGAACGCCTGCTGATGCGCATCACCGATATTTTCCTGTCGCTGCCCAACCTGGTAATCGCGCTGGCGCTGGTGGCGATTCTCGGCCCTGGCCTGATGAACGGCGCGCTGGCACTGGCGCTGACCAGCTGGCCGCCGTTTGCCCGTCAGGCACGCGCTGAAACGCTGGCACTGCGCCGCAGCGATTACCTCGCCGCCGCGCGGATGCAGGGCATTACGGGCTTTCGCCTGATGTTCGGTCATATCCTGCCGCTCTGCATGCCGACGGCGGTGGTCCGCGCTGCGCTAAGCCTGGGCGGGATTATCCTGGCTGCTGCCGGACTCGGTTTCCTCGGTATGGGCGTTCAGCCGCCGACGGCTGAATGGGGCTCAATGGTCGCCGAAGGCAGTAAAGTGATCTTCGATCAGTGGTGGGTTGCGGCTGCACCGGGTGCGGCGATTCTGTTTGCCAGCCTGGCCTTTAACCTGACAGGCGATGGCCTGCGCGACCGACTGGATACCCGTCATGCAAAATAATCTGCTCCTTGCCGAAGGGCTGACCATTCGCAGTGATGAAGCACTGCTGGTCGATAACATCAGCTTTTCCGTGGGCCGCGAACGTGTGGCGCTGGTCGGTGAGTCCGGCTCCGGGAAGTCGCTGACCGCCCGCAGCCTGATGGGACTGCTCTCGCCCGGGCTGCATCTGCAGGCCAGCCAGCTTCAGGTGGCCGGTGAGAATGCGCTGACGCTGAGTGAGCGTCACTGGAACCAGCTGCGCGGTAACCGCGTGGCGATGGTGATGCAGGACCCGAAATATGCCCTTAATCCGACGCGCACCATTGGCTGGCAGGTGGAAGAACCGCTGATCCTGCATCGCCGCCTGAGCCGTGCCGAGCGTAAAGAGAAAGTGTGTGAGATGCTGGATGCGGTCGGCCTGCCCGATCCGCGTCGTCTGATGCAGCAGTATCCGCATCAGCTCTCGGGCGGCATGGGCCAGCGTGTGATGCTGGCAATCGCACTGATCACCGATCCTGACTTCCTGATCGCTGATGAACCCACCTCTGCACTGGATCATGCCATGCGCGATCAGGTGCTGGCGCTGATTCGCGGTCTGGTGGAAGCGCGTAACATGGGTCTGCTGCTGATCAGCCACGATTTGCAGCAGGTTTCGGAACATTGCGAGCGGGTGATGGTGATGTACAAAGGCCGGTTGCTGGATACGCTGCCCGCCGCTGAACTGCCTCACGCGACCCATCCTTACACCCGCACACTGTGGGCCTGCCGTCCGGGTAAAGCGACCCACGGACAGACTTTACCGGTGCTGGATCGCGCTGCGCTGGAGGCGAATTATGATTGAGTTACACAATCTCAGCGTCGCCCACAAACAGGGTTATGACCTTCGCACCGTGGTGCATGAGGTTAATCTTGAGGTTAACGCGGGCGAGTGTTTTGGTCTGGTGGGTCCTTCGGGCTGCGGCAAATCGTCACTGCTGTGGGTGCTGGCAGGTCTGAACCCACACTGGCAGGGCCAGATGCAGCTTGCCGGTCATACTGTTCAGCCGGGCAAAGCCTTTACCGGTGCGCTGCGTCAGGAAGTGCAGATGGTGTTCCAGGACCCTTATGCCTCGCTGCATCCGCGTCACCGGCTGCGTCGCACCCTGTCGGAGCCGCTGAAGCTGCTGAAACGCGAGAATATCAACGATCGTATCGATCAGGGTTTCCGTCACGTCGGACTCGATCCTGCACTGGCAGATCGCTATCCACATCAGCTCTCTGGCGGTCAGCGTCAGCGCGTCGCCATCGTGCGCGCCCTGCTGCTGCAGCCAAAGATCCTGCTGCTGGATGAGCCGACATCGGCACTGGATATGTCAGTGCAGGCGGAGATCCTTAACCTGCTCAACGATCTGAAACAGCAGGATGGTCTGACAATGGTGCTGGTCAGCCACGATCCCGATGTTATCGATCATATGTGCGATCGCGCAGTGCGTATGGCACAGGGCCGCATCATCGAACAGATCTCTGCCTGAAACCCGGCCGGACGGCGTTAATCTGCCGTCCGGCGCTGTTTCACTCGTCGCGCATTTCGTAACTCGCCTCTTAATCGGCATTAACCCCTCTTCTCTCCTGCCGGACGGTGTGTGGTTCTCTCACAGCCATCTTGATTGCCACGCTACGCTATTGTCGGTTGTACGATAAAGCAGCGCCCCTATACGACTGCACAAAACGCAGCACCAGGCTGATGCGGTATACTCGCGGCAACTATTTCATGAGAGGAAAAAGCGATGACGGTAAAACTGCGTCCACTGGAGCGGGAAGACCTGCACTTTGTCCATCAGCTGGATAACAACGCCAGCGTGATGCGCTACTGGTTTGAGGAGCCCTATGAAGCGTTTGTGGAGCTGTCCGATCTCTACAACAAGCACATTCATGATCAGACGGAACGCCGCTTTGTGGTGGAGCATAGCGGGCAGAAAGCGGGATTAGTGGAACTGGTGGAGATTAACCATGTGCACCGCCGCGCCGAGTTTCAGATCATTATCGATCCGGCGCATCAGGGCAAAGGGCTGGCAACCCAGGCGGCAAAGCTGGCGATGGATTACGGCTTTTCGGTTCTCAATCTCTATAAGCTCTACCTGATTGTCGATCAGGAAAACGAGAAAGCGATCCATATCTATACCAAGCTCGGCTTCGAGATCGAAGGCGTGCTTAAACATGAATTTTTCATCAATGGGGAGTACCGCAACACCATCCGCATGTGCATTTTCCAGCATCAGTATCTGGAACGCCATAAAACGCCAGGCGGGATGGTGAAGCCGACCGCGCAGTGATCAGCCGCGCGCGCCAACCGGATTCATGAAGGGACGTGGATGTTCCGGCTTGAGGTCGTACATGCCGCCATAGAAAGGATCGACCAGCAACCAGCCGGGGAATCCACCTAATGGGATATTGCCCAGCAGATACCAGAGGTTAGCGCGAGCCTCGATAGGCACTGTAACCGGCACGTAGCCCGGGCTTTCCAGCATCAGCAGATAGTGCTTTTTGCCGAAGTAGCGGCCGGTGGATTTTGCCAGCTCAACGGTCTGCGGCGTGAAACCCTGCGCAACTGCGTAGCCACGCTCATCCTGCACGGTAAAGCGCGCGCCCTGCGGCAGAGAGTCGATGCGCACCATTTGGGTTTCAGTGCCGACAATGGTGGCACAGCCGCTAAGCAGCAGCGCGGCGGCCAGAGCCAGAATTCGCTGTTTCATGAAGGGGTCCACAGAGTGATCAGTGCTCAAAGTGTAGACCGCCTTCTTTGTCTCAATCGGGCTATCATCGCCCGATTCAGCCAGCTTATTGCGGTTGACAAGCGCGGGCGATAGCCGCGATGTCGTTGGGTGAGGTGCGACAGCAGCCGCCAATCAGCTTCGCGCCCGCCTGCTGCCACTCATCCAGCTTGTCGTGCAGCGTGCAGCCCGACGGCGCGGAATGCCAGGTTTTGCTGCTGGCATCATACTGCTCGCCGGAGTTGGGATAGACCACCAGCGGTTTGTCGGTCAGCCTCTGCAACTGCTGCAGCGCAGGCGTTACGCTCTCCAGCGCTACGCAGTTGATCCCCAGCGCTATCACCTGCGGCTGCTGATTCAGCCAGCTCACCACCTCTGACAGCGGCGTGCCGTCGCTGATATGCCCGGCATCACGCAGCGTAAACGTGAACCACGCGCGGCCTTCCGGGAATTCAGCCAGCAGCTTCACCAGTGCCTGCGCTTCCGCAAACGAAGGCAGGGTTTCACAGGCCAGCAGATCGGCACCCGCCGCCAGCAGCGCCTGCACGCGCGGACGGTGAAACGCCATCATTTCCGCTTCCGGCAGTGCATAGTCACCGCGATATTCCGAACCATCCGCCAGGAAAGCACCGTATGGCCCCACCGATCCCGCCACCAGCAGCGTTTTCGCATCGGGCCGGACCGCCAGATAGTCCTGACGTGCGCGGCGCGCCAGCTCGACGCTCTGGGCGATCAACGCCAGTGACTGTGCTTCATCAAGACCACGTGTGGCAAAGCCCTGCGGCGTCGCCTGATAGCTGGCGGTAATGGCACAACGCGCACCGGCGACAAAATAGTCGTAGTGCACCTGATAGATGAGCTCAGGATTTTCCATCAGCACCTTTGCTGACCAGAGCGCATCGGCCAGATGGCAGCCGCGGGCTTCCAGTTCGGTGGCCAGCGCGCCATCCAGAATCAGCAATGGTGACTCTGTTAAAGCCTGCGCGACAGGGTTATGCGACATCTTTGGCCTCCTCAGGCTTCGGGGATGATTTGTGGGTCAGATGGTATGCGGCGTAGCAGAACAGGACAAATGGGATGCCACACCATAGCGCGATACGCTGAGTTGGATCGAATGCCAGACCAACACAGGCCAGCAGACAGAGCAGAAAGCCCAGAATCGGCGTCAGCGGATAGAGCGGCGCGCGGTAAGCCAGATCGGCCAGCGATTTGCCCTGCTGAAGGTGACGGCGACGGAAAACAAAATGCGAGGCGCAGATGCTGAGCCAGACCGCAACCACCGCAAAGCCAGAGATAGCCGACAGCGCCACAAACACCGTGTCTGGAGCAACCACGCTGGAAACCAGCGCCAGCAAACCGCCCACCATGCTGACAGTAATTGCCAGCATGGGTACGCCGCGCTTGTTCACCCGGGAAAAGGCACGCGGCAGCGTATTTTCGTTGGCCAGCGACCAGAGCATACGGCCCGATGCGTAAAGGCCGGAGTTGGCCGCTGACAGGATTGCAGTCAGGATCACAAAGTTAATGATGTCAGCCGCATACGGGATGCCGATCTTTTCGAACACCAGCACAAACGGACTTTTTATGATGCCAGCCTGATCCATCGGAATCAGCGCCGCCAGCACAAAGACTGTGCCGATGAAGAAGATGATCAGCCTGGCCACGGTGGTGCGGATCGCCAGCGGCAGCACTTTCTCCGGCTGCTGGGTTTCACCGGCCGCAATCCCGATCAGCTCGGTGCCAGAGAAGGCGAAGTTCACCGCCACCATCGTCATCAGAATCGGCAGTACGCCGTTGGGCAGCCAGCCGTGCGCAGTAAGATTGCTCAGACCAGGCGCGGGCGTGCCATCTTTCATCGGGATAAAGCCAAACATCGCTGCGCCGCCCAGCACGATAAAGGCGACGATCGTGACCACCTTAATCAGCGAGAACCAGAACTCCCCTTCGGCGAAGAAGCGGGTTGAGATGACGTTCAGCAGATAGATGGCGCAGCAGAAGACCAGGCACCATATCCATACCGGAATCTGCGGGAACCAGTACTGCATACAGAAGCCCGCCGCCGTCAGGCTGGAGCCCAGGGCTACCGTCCAGGTCAGCCAGTAGAGCCATGCCACGGTATAGCCGGTTGCCGGACTGAGATAGCGCGCAGCGTAAACGTGGAACGCGCCGGTTTCCGGCATCGCCACAGAGAGTTCACCCAGACAGACCATCACCAGCCAGACCACCAGCGCGCCAATCAGATAGGCAAGCAGCGTACCCGCCGCTCCGGTAGTAGAAATGATATAGCCGGTGTTAAAAAACAGGCCAGTACCGATCACGCCGCCCAGCGATAACATCACCAGATGGCGCACTTTCATGGTGCGTTTAAATTGTTCCTGCGAGGGAGTTGGCTGTTCGCTCATCTTTTTTATCCGTATGGACGTCTAAACATCTATAGTGGACAATTTTATACGCGTCACAGCGGGTAATTGCAACGGCAGGAAACAGGGAGGATGGAAAGGCCGTTCAGAGCCCCGTCGCGGCGGGGCCTGATGCGTCAGCCGAAAACGCTTTGAATATAGCGTTCCAGCGCCATGCGGGAACTGAATCCGTGCGGGATGCCGTAATGTTCCTGTGAATCACCCGCCAGGTAGAGAGGGAATTGGGTGTAGTGATCGCAGGTCTTCATTTCTGAAGCGGGTTCAGCGAACGGCTGGCTCTTCTCTTTCAGTGTCGGGTGAATCACTAAAGCCATGCGCCCCATGCGCGCTTCGCGATTCACATAAACGTAGTTCTCTCCACGGCGATAGCCATAGGCCCGTGGGGTAATTTCATCGACTTCGAAACCCGCTTTTTCCAGTACGCGCGCTACCTCATCCGGTCGTAAATACATGCTCGATCCTCTCCTCTTTCAAAAGCTTCGCAACCTTACAACAGCATGACAGAGTGGGCATTCGGAATTTTCCCTAAAGAACACTCCCGCGTCTCGTTAATCTCAAGGTCGTCTACACTAGTATTACGTTTTTAAATCAAAGGGAGCTAAAAAATGTTTAATCGCACTGTAAAAAACGATGACATTGATATCAATCAGGACGTTAACGAACTGGCCGATTCACTGGAAGCGCTGTTGAAATCTTACGGCAGTGACGCCAAAGACGAAGTGGACTCAGCCCGCAGTCAGGCAGAGAAGCTGCTGAAACAGACACGCTCTAAACTGAACGGCGGCAGCAACCGTGTTTCACAGGTTGCGCGTGATGCTTCCGCTCAGGTTGATACCTATGTCCATGACAAGCCATGGCACGGTGTAGGTATCGGTGCCGCATTCGGTATCGTCGTGGGCGTACTGCTGGCTTCACGCCGCTAAGCTAAGCGCTGAGAAATCCCCTGAGCCCTGCCCTGTGCGGGGCTTTTTTTTGCCTTTTTTGCGGCCAGCGACATTTACAAAAGATTTTTCCAGGCTGCAGGGCGCATCCCTGCTGGCTTTTCCTCTGTTGCGCAAATACAAATCATAAAACCCTATATCTGGTGGGCTTGACCACCAAAACCACTACATCTAGTATTTAGCTCATCAGCACGACACCTGCTGTTCGTCACAATGAAGCCCGCAACCTGTCGCGTCAGCTTTGTTTTCGGGCATCAGAACCGCATATAGAGGGAAATACGAATCATGCGCATTATTATTTACACTAAAGATAACTGTGTCCAGTGCACGGCGACCAAAAATGCGATGGACCGTCAGGGTCTCGCCTATCAGTTAATCAATCTCGACAGCCAGCCGGAAGCGATCGACAACCTGAAATCACTGGGTTACCGCCAGGTGCCGGTGGTGATGGCAGATAACGATCACTGGAGCGGCTTCCGCCCGGACAAGATCGCCACTCTGCGATCGCTTTCTGCCGTCGGGGGCTAAGCGCATGTTCCCGCTGGTCTATTTTTCCAGCCAGTCGGAAAACACCCACCGGTTTGTCACGCGCCTCGGCCTGCCCGCCTGGCGCATCCCGCTTGATGCCCGTGATCAGTTGCATATCGACCAGCCCTATATTCTGGTGGTACCCAGCTATGGCGGTGGCAGCAGTCGCGGTGCAGTGCCCGGTCAGGTGATTCAGTTTCTTAATGATGAGACGAACCGCCGTGGTATTCGTGGCGTGATCGCAGCAGGCAACCGTAACTTCGGTGCCGGTTACTGCCTGGCGGGCAGCATCATTGCAAAAAAATGTCAGGTTCCTTGTCTTTATCGCTTCGAGCTAATGGGAACGCCTGACGATATTGCGAAAGTTAAAGCGGGAGTAACCCAATTTTGGCAACAACAGATACCCTCAACGGCGTGACGCTCGATTATCACGCCCTCAATGCCATGCTGAACCTCTACGATGCTGACGGCCGTATCCAGTTCGACAAGGATCGCGAAGCGACACGTCAGTTTTATCTGCAGCATGTGCAACCCAATACCGTCCCCTTCTCCAGCAACGCCGAGCGTTTACGCTATCTGGTGGCGGAGAGCTATTACGAAGCGGATGTGCTGAATCAGTACGATTTTGATTTCCTGCTTGAGCTGCATGAGGTGGCGGAGACGTGGGGATTTGAGTTCAAAACTTTTCTGGGCGCCTGGAAGTACTACACCAGCTATACCCTGAAGACCTTTGACGGCAAACGCTATCTGGAAACCTTCGAACAGCGCGCCTGCATGGTGGCACTGACACTGGCTCAGGGCGATGAAACGCTGGCGCGAGCGCTGCTGGAGGAGATCCTCAGCGGCCGTTTCCAGCCCGCTACGCCGACCTTTCTGAACTGCGGCAAACAGCAGCGCGGTGAGCTGGTCTCCTGCTTCCTGCTACGCATCGAAGACAATATGGAGTCGATTGGCCGCGCAGTGAATTCGGCATTGCAGCTGTCAAAGCGCGGCGGCGGCGTCGCCTTTTTACTGTCGAACCTGCGTGAGTCTGGTGCGCCGATTAAACGTATTGAAAATCAATCGTCGGGCGTTATCCCCGTAATGAAAATGCTGGAAGATGCCTTCTCCTATGCGAATCAGCTTGGTGCGCGTCAGGGCGCCGGCGCAGTCTGGCTTAATGCGCATCATCCCGATATTTTCCGCTTTCTGGATACCAAACGCGAAAATGCCGACGAGAAGATCCGCATCAAAACGCTGTCGCTGGGCGTGGTTATTCCTGATATCACTTTTCAGCTGGCAAAAGAGAACAGACCCATGGCGCTGTTCTCGCCCTATGATGTTGAGCGGATTTACGGTCAGGCCTTTGGCGATATCAGTATCAGCGAGAAGTATGACGAGATGCTGGCGGATGATCGCATCCGTAAAACGTATATTCAGCCACGCGACTTCTTCCAGACGCTGGCCGAGATTCAGTTTGAGTCGGGCTATCCCTATATCATGTATGAGGACAGCGTGAACCGCAGCAACCCGATTGCCGGTCGCATCAATATGAGTAATCTCTGCTCTGAGATTCTGCAGGTGAACAGCGCCAGCGAGTACCATGATGACCTGAGCTATCGCCGCATCGGCAAAGATATCTCCTGTAATCTTGGCTCCCTGAATATTGCGCATGCCATGGATTCGCGCGATCTGGCGCGCACCGTGGATGTGGCGGTTCGCGCCCTGACCTCGGTGTCGATGATGAGCGAGATTGGCTCGGTGCCGTCGGTCGCCGAAGGCAATCGCCGTTCGCACGCCATCGGGCTGGGTCAGATGAACCTGCACGGCTATCTGGCGCGGGAAGGCATCGCCTACGGCTCACCGGAAGCGCTGGATTTCACCAATCTCTACTTCTATTGCATTACCTACTATGCGCTACGCACCTCTAATCAACTGGCGCAGGAGCATCAGAAGACGTTCGACGGCTTTGCGGATTCGCAATACGCCAGCGGCGTTTACTTCGATAAATATCTGCAGCGGGAATGGCTGCCGCGCACTGAACGGGTAACGACGCTGTTTGCCGATGCCGGACTGACACTGCCGACCCAGGCGGACTGGCAGGCGCTGCGTGATGCAGTGATGCAGCACGGGCTGTTTAATCAGAACCTGCAGGCGATCCCGCCGACCGGTTCGATCTCCTACATCAATCATGCCACCTCCAGCATCCATCCGATTGTCTCCCCTATTGAGATCCGCAAAGAGGGTAAAACCGGTCGCGTCTACTATCCCGCGCCGTTTATGACCAATGAGAATCTCCACCTCTATCAGGATGCGTATCAGATTGGGCCGGAAGCGATTATTGATACTTACGCAGAAGCGACTCAGCATGTCGATCAGGGCCTGTCACTGACGTTGTTTTTCCGCGATGACGTCACGACCCGCGACATCAACAAAGCGCAGATTTATGCGTGGAAAAAAGGGATCAAAACGCTTTATTACATTCGACTGCGTCAGATGGCGCTTCAGGGCACGGAGGTTCAGGGCTGCGTCTCATGCTCCCTGTAATGAAAACGATGAAACTTAAACAAATTCAGGCCATTAACTGGAATCGCATTCAGGATGAGAAAGATCTTGAGGTGTGGAACCGTCTCACCAGCAACTTCTGGCTGCCAGAAAAGGTGCCGCTCTCTAACGATCTGCCCGCCTGGCAGACGCTGGATAAACAGCAGCAGCAACTGACCATCCGGGTCTTCACCGGCCTGACGCTGCTGGATACCATCCAGAACGTGATCGGCGCGCCGGGACTGATGGACGATGCTATTACGCCACACGAAGAGGCGGTGCTGTCGAACATCAGCTTTATGGAAGCCGTCCATGCGCGCTCTTACAGTTCTATCTTCTCAACTCTGTGTAATACGCAGGATGTGGATGCCGCCTATCAGTGGAGCGAAGAGAATGTGCCGTTGCAGAACAAGGCGCGCATCATCCTTGAAAACTACCAGGCGGATGATCCGCTGAAGAAGAAGATCGCCAGCGTTTTTCTGGAGTCGTTCCTGTTCTATTCCGGCTTCTGGCTGCCGATGTACTGGTCGAGCCGGGGCAAGCTGACCAACACTGCCGATCTGATTCGCCTGATTATTCGCGATGAAGCGGTGCACGGTTACTACATCGGCTACAAATATCAGCAGGCGCTGGCCACGGCTGACGATCTGCGTCGCGAAGAGCTGCAGCAGTTCGCCTATGATCTGCTGCTGGCGCTGTATGAGAATGAAGTGGCTTACACCGAGGCGCTCTATGCCGATGTCGGCTGGGTGGAAGAGGTGAAAACCTTCCTGCACTACAACGCCAACAAAGCGCTGATGAATCTGGGCTACGAGGCGCTGTTCCCGGCGGAGCTGACGGCGGTAAATCCGGCCATTCTGTCGGCGCTGTCACCCAATGCTGACGAGAACCACGACTTCTTCTCCGGTTCAGGCTCCTCCTATGTGATGGGTAAAGCGGTCGAAACCGAAGATGAAGACTGGAATTTCTGAGGGTTACCGGGTGCTGTTTTATCAGCATCCGGTTTTCACTGGCAATGGCATAGCAGCCGCGCCACCGCGACTCATCATAAGAAAAAAATATTACTGCAATACCGCCTGACTATTTCATTGTTTATTGATATTCATCCGCCCCGTATTTTCTTTTTTTCGGCCAATTATTTCACTGAACATGGTCGTTTCAGGCGTGATTATTTTCCTGCATCGGTCCCCATTATTTCCGTAATATTTCACGTTGGTGACGTCTGTTTTTCTCCCTTTCACGCAGCAAATCGACCTAAATGCCAATAAATCCCTGATTATTTCACAAAAAATTAATCCGCGCTTATCCCTTGTGAGCACTGAAGATAATCTACATCTGAATGCCCCGTGCCCGGCAAACATCCCAACTCAGGGTTGTCAGATAACGTCAGTGTGCTACGGTATGGCCTGCTTAAATTTCAGCGGGAACGACAGGTTAATATCAGATATTTCAACCAGGATTTAATGACTGCATGGCTATTAAGCTCGAAGTAAAAAATCTCTATAAAATATTTGGCGACAATCCGGATCGCGCGTTTAAATATATTGAAAAGGGTGCGACCAAAGATGTCATTCTGGAGAAGACCGGTCTCTCTCTTGGCGTAAAGAACGCCAGTCTGGCTATTGAAGAAGGCGAGATATTCGTCATCATGGGGTTATCTGGTTCAGGAAAATCGACCATGGTTCGCCTTCTCAATCGTCTGATAGAGCCGACGCGCGGCCAGGTGATTATTGATGGTGTCGATATTGCCAAAATATCGGCCAGCGAACTGCGTGACGTGCGCAGAAATAAAATCAGCATGGTATTCCAGTCATTTGCTTTGATGCCGCACATGAATGTATTAAATAACACGGCATTTGGCATGGAATTAGCGGGCGTCGCACTGGCTGAACGACAGGAAAAAGCCCTGGAAGCGTTACGTCAGGTCGGGCTGGAGAATTATGCGCACGCTTACCCGGATGAACTTTCCGGGGGAATGCGACAGCGCGTCGGATTAGCCCGCGCGCTGGCAATCAATCCCGACATCTTATTAATGGATGAGGCCTTCTCCGCACTGGATCCGTTGATTCGTACTGAGATGCAGGATGAGCTGGTTAATTTACAAGCCAGGCATCAGCGCACCATCGTCTTTATTTCCCACGATCTGGATGAAGCGATGCGTATTGGCGATCGCATTGCCATTATGCAGGGCGGCGAAGTGATACAGGTTGGTACGCCGGATGAGATCCTGAATAACCCAGCCAACGACTATGTCCGCACCTTTTTCCGTGGCGTCGATATCAGTCACGTATTCAGCGCCAAAGATATAGCCCGTCGTAGCGCGGGAGCATTGATCCGCAAAGCGCCTGGTTTCGGTCCGCGCTCCGCCATGAAACTGCTGCAGGATGAAGACCGCGATTACGGCTACGTGCTGGAAAAGCAGAAATTTATCGGCGTGGTTTCCACCGATTCTCTGAAAGCGGCGCTGGCAGCAGGCGAAGGTATCGACAGCGCCCTGCTCGACACCCCGGCGGCGGTTCCCGCCGATACCTCATTGAGCGATTTGCTCTCTCACGTCGCGCAGGCACCCTGTGCGGTGCCCGTGGTCGGCGAAGAAAATCACTATGTCGGTCTCATTTCCAAAAGCACGCTGTTGCGCGCGTTAGATCGTGAAGGAGCCCAGCCATGAGTCAGGACACCACCAATCCGTGGGATAGCGGCACCGCTGCCAGCACTCAGGCTGCGCCCACCAGCAGCGGCGGTGCCGATGCCTGGGGCACGCCCGATGGTAGCGCGACAACCCATGCAGCCAGTAGCAGTGACTGGCTCAACAGCGCCCCTGCACCCGCACCGGAACATTTCAGTATCATGGATCCGTTCCACAAAACCTGGATCCCGCTTGATCACTGGGTGACCACCGGTATCGACTGGGTGGTCAACCATTTCCGCCCGCTGTTTCAGGGTATCCGGGTGCCGGTTGACTATATCCTCAGCGCCTTTCAGCAGCTGTTGCTGGGAATGCCAGCGCCAGTGGCAATTCTGGTGTTTGCGCTGATTGCCTGGCAGATCGCAACCCCCGCCATGGGCATTGCCACGCTGGTATCGCTGATCGCCATAGGGGCCATTGGCGCCTGGTCGCAGGCGATGGTGACGCTGGCGCTGGTGCTTACCGCGCTGATGTTCTGCATTCTCATCGGCCTGCCGCTGGGGATCTGGCTGGCCCGTAGCGAACGGGCAGCGCGTATTGTACGACCTCTGCTGGATGCAATGCAGACCACACCCGCCTTTGTCTACCTGGTGCCGATTGTGATGCTGTTTGGTATCGGCAACGTGCCGGGCGTGGTGGTAACGATTATCTTCGCCCTGCCACCGATTGTGCGTCTGACTATTCTCGGCATTAAGCAGGTACCCGCCGATCTGATCGAAGCGAGCGAATCCTTTGGTGCCAGTCCGAGACAGCTGCTATTCAAAGTGCAGTTGCCGCTGGCGATGCCCACCATTATGGCGGGCGTCAATCAGACCCTGATGCTGGCGCTGTCAATGGTGGTGATCGCCTCGATGATCGCCGTCGGCGGACTCGGTCAGATGGTCCTGCGCGGTATTGGCCGTCTTGATATGGGGCTGGCTACGGTGGGTGGCGTGGGAATTGTGATTCTTGCCATTATCCTTGATCGCCTGACCCAATCGTTTGGTCGCGATAGCCGCAGCCGCGGTAATCGTCACTGGTATCACACCGGTCCGCTGGGCCTGATCTTCTCTCCTTCGCGTAAAAAATAATCTGTCGGGCGGTGCCTGCGCGCCGCCCATCCTGACGCGACATCTTAAATAAGGAATGACTATGCGCAACAGAGCCTCTCTGCTCGCCGCCGTGGTAACCACGCTGGCCGTTTCACACGTCTCCGCTGCCGATCTGCCGGGCAAAGGTATTACGGTGCAACCTATACAGAGTACTATCGCTGAAGAGACTTTTCAGACCCTGATTGTCAGCCGCGCGCTGGAAAAACTCGGCTATCAGGTCAGCAAGCCGAGTGAAGTGGATTACAACGTTGGCTACACCTCTATCGCCGCTGGCGACGCGACCTTTACCGCGGTGAACTGGCAGCCGCTGCATGACGACATGTATAAAGCTGCCGGTGGCGATCAGAAGCTGTATCGACAGGGAACCTACGTTACCGGTGCCGCCCAGGGTTATCTGATTGATAAGAAGACCGCCGAGAAATATCACATCACCAATATCGAACAGCTGAAAGATCCTAAGATCGCCAGACTGTTTGACGCCAACGGCGATGGCAAGGCGGATATGACCGGCTGTACGCCAGGCTGGGGCTGTGAAGCGGTAATTAATCATCAGAACAGCGCCTTTGGTCTCAGTGATACCGTGACCGCTAATATGGGTAACTATTCGGCGATGGTGGCGGATACGCTGGCACGCTACAAACAGGGTAAGCCGATCCTTTATTATACCTGGACGCCCTACTGGCTGAGCGATGTGCTGAAGCCGGGCCGCGATGTAGTCTGGCTGCAGGTGCCGTTCTCGTCGCTGCCTGGCGAACAGAAGGATGTGGATACTAAACTGCCAAACGGCGCGAACTACGGTTTCCCGGTTAATACCATGCACATCGTCGCCAACAAAGCCTGGGCGGCGAAAAATCCGGCGGCGGCCCATCTGTTTGCGGTCATGAAGCTGCCTATTACCGATATCAATGCTGAAAACTCAGCGATGCATGCCGGACAAAACTCAGAAGAGGCGATTAACCGTCATGTTGATGGCTGGATTAAAGCGCATCAGGCTGAGTTCGATAAATGGATCAGCGAGGCTCAGGCCGCCGCGCAATAACATGAAAACATGTCCACCCCAGGGTGGTTGGTAAAAGTGCTGGCTCAGGGAGCATACGCCTTAAGTCGGACAGTGATTAAGGGCGGAAACATTTCTGCCCTTTTTTATGCCTGCTATCCCGACTGGTATGGCCTGTTAATAAACATGCGTGTGAAATAGTTTTTTGAGTTATTATTAACCTTAAATGATTATTAGCGACCGATGCTGTTTATGAATGCGACTCGCCAGGGTCTGACGCCTGCTTTAGTGGTTCTGATGTCGGTGGCAACCGGCCTCTGTGTAGCCAGTAACTACTACGTTCAGCCACTGCTTAATACCATCGCTCAACAGTTTGATCTCTCTGTTAGCCTCGCCGGGTTTATTGTCACCACGGCGCAACTCGGCTATGCCTGCGGATTGCTGTTGCTGGTGCCGTTAGGCGATCGCTTTGAACGACGCAGCCTGATTGTAACGATGATCCTGCTGGCTGCGGCGGGCATGGTCATCATCGCCCTTTCGCACTCATTTCTCTTTTTACTGCTGGGCACAGTCATGACTGGCCTGTTTTCGGTCGCTGCGCAAATCCTGGTGCCGCTGGCTGCCACACTGGCCGAGCCGGAGCGGCGCGGCAAAATCGTTGGTACCGTCATGAGCGGTTTGCTGCTGGGGATTCTGCTGGCGCGCACCGTGGCAGGCGGCCTCGCACAGCTTGGCGGCTGGCGTACGGTCTACTGGACTGCCAGTTTGCTGATGGTCGTGATGGCGCTGGCGCTGTGGCGAGCGCTGCCACGTGTTAAGCAGTCCGTGCCAATGAGCTATCCACAACTGCTGGCCTCTATCTTTCGCCTGTATGCAGGTAATCGCGTGATCCGCACCCGCGCGTGGACCGGCTGTCTCGCGTTTGCCAATTTCAGCCTGCTGTGGACCTCAATGGCGTTTCTGCTTTCTGGCGCGCCTTATCACTTCTCAGAAGGTGAGATCGGCCTGCTGGGGCTGGTCGGTGCCGCAGGGGCGCTGGCCGCTCGTCAGGCGGGCTCACTGGCTGACAGGGGTAAAGCGAAGCTGACGACCCGACTCGGCCTGCTGCTCATGTTGCTCTCCTGGGCCGCTATTGCATGGGGCGCAGCGCAGCTGGTGCCGCTTATTATTGGCATTCTGCTGCTGGATCTGGCGGTGCAGGCTGTCCATATCACCAATCAAAGCGTGATCTATGCGCAGATGCCGGAGGCGCGTAACCGTCTCAATGCAGGTTACATGACCAGCTACTTTATAGGTGGTGCGGCGGGTTCGCTGCTCTCCGCCACCGCTTATCATCTTTGGGGCTGGCATGGCGTCTGTGGCGCTGGCGCACTGCTTACGCTGACTAATCTGCTGATCTGGGCAAAGGGATCGCGCTTTGAGCCGGAAATAATCAACTGAATCCTGGCCCGACAGTGCAAGGGTCTGGTCACAAATGGTTAGGTTTGTTATGGTTAGTAACAAAGCTATTCACTTCGGTTATTTTTCCTCGCGATATTATTAAATTTGCCCTCTTTTGAAAACGTCCCGGCTCAGCGCTGCCGCCGGGTGTACGGGTTTTTGACCCAGGGCCAGGGAGTGGCCTGGAATACCTTTGATGGTACAGAGTGCGGGTCTGAGAGCGATCACCTGCCAAAAAGTGACTACGCTTACCCTGTCACCATAGTTATTATACAAGTTGCAATTAGTGAGGTTTTTTTTAATGGAAAGTTCGTTTACTCCCATTGAGCAGATGCTAAACATCCGTGCCAATCGCCATAAGGATTTTCCGTTACAGGAAATTATTCTGACGCGTCTCTGTATGCATATGCAGGGTAAACTGCTGGACAACCGTAATAAGATGCTGAAAGCACAGGGGATTAATGAAACCCTGTTCATGGCGTTGATTACGCTGGATGCGCAGGAAAACCACAGCATTCAGCCTTCTGAACTCAGTTCAGCCCTTGGCTCTTCACGCACCAATGCGACGCGCATTGCCGATGAGCTGGAAAAGCGCGGCTGGATTGAGCGTCGCGAAAGCGATCACGACCGTCGCTGCCTGCACCTGCATCTGACCGATAAAGGCATGGAGTTCCTGCGTCAGTTGCTGCCCCCTCAGCATCAGAGCCTGCAGTATCTCTGGTCGTCGCTGTCAGTCGATGAGAAATCCCAGCTGGAAGGTATTACCCGTAAGCTGCTTAATCGTCTTGATAAAATGGATGAAGATCAGCTGATCGCCTCGCTGTCCCGCTAATAGCAATAAGTGCGACACAATCACCCGTCGAAATCGTTATTTTAACTTCCTTTTTTATCTGGCCAGCGCCTAGTCGCTGGCTTTTTCGACTCGGGCGCTGGCAGAAATGGATTTCTGCTGCCCGTCTAAATGGAAAACGTGGAGAAAGTCATGAGTGCAACGGCAGAAGCACAAAGTCCGCAACCGTCAGCCAGTAAAAAGAAGAAGCGCAAAAGTGTGCTCATTGTGCTGGCGCTGATCTTTGTGCTGATTGGTATTGCCTGGGGGGTTTACTGGTTCCTGGTCCTGCGCCATTTTCAGGAAACCGATGATGCCTACGTTGCAGGTAATCAGGTGCAGGTGATGGCACAGGTTTCCGGTAGCGTGAACAAAGTCTGGTTTGAAGATACCGATTTCGTCAAAAAGGGCGATGTGCTGGTTTCACTCGATAAGACGGATGCTGAACAGGCGTTTGAAAAAGCGCAGACGGCACTGGCCACCAGCGTGCGTCAGACGCATCAGCTGATGATCAATGGCATACAGTACCAGGCCAGCATTACTTTGCAGCAAACTGCGCTGGCGCAGGCACAGGCCGACCTGAAACGTCGTGAGCCATTGGGTGCAGCTAACCTGATTGGCCGTGAAGAGTTGCAGCACGCCCGGGACGCTGTCGCGACGGCTAAAGCGCAGCTGGATGTCGCGATTCAGCAATATAATGCTAATCAGGCGATGATCCTTAATACCTCGCTGGAGAATCAGCCAGCTGTGCAACAGAGCGCAGCTGAGTTGCGTGATGCCTGGCTGGCACTGCAGCGCACTGAGATCCGCAGCCCGATGGATGGTTTTGTCTCACGTCGCAGCGTGCAGGTCGGTTCACAAATCTCCACCAGCACCCCGCTGCTGGCTGTCGTGCCTGCAACGAATCTGTGGGTCGATGCCAACTTCAAAGAGACCCAGCTGGCTGGCGTACGCATTGGTCAGCCTGCCACCGTGGTTGCCGACATCTACGGTGACGACGTCGTTTATCATGGCAAAGTCGCAGGACTGGATATGGGCACCGGCAGCGCCTTCTCTCTGCTGCCTGCACAGAATGCTACCGGTAACTGGATCAAAGTGGTTCAGCGCCTGCCGGTTCGTATCGAACTGAATCAGGAAGATATCGCCAGACATCCACTGCGCATCGGCCTCTCCACGCTGGTTAAAATCGATACCACCAGTAACGAAGGCAGTGTGCTGGCTACCAGCGTCCGCCAGCAGGCCGCTTACAGCAGCAATGCCCTGGCGATTGACCTTGCGCCGGTCAATCAGCTGATCACCGATATTGTCCGCGCCAACGCCGGATGATGACGCGGAGGCTGTAATGGCACAAAAACCGCTTGAAGGGATGCCGCTGGTCCTGATGACCGTAGCGCTGTCGCTGGCGACGTTCATGCAGGTGCTGGACTCGACCATCGCCAACGTGGCCATCCCTACGATTGCCGGGAACCTGGGCGCGTCGAACTCTCAGGGTACATGGGTAATCACCTCGTTTGGTGTCGCGAATGCGATCTCGATCCCGCTGACCGGCTGGCTGGCAAAGCGCATTGGTGAAGTGAAGTTGTTCACCTGGTCGACCATTCTGTTTGCCATCGCCTCCTGGGCGTGTGGTATGTCAGATAGCCTGGAGATGCTGATCTTTTTCCGTGTCATTCAGGGGATTGTTGCGGGTCCATTGATCCCGCTGTCGCAAAGTCTGCTGCTCAACAACTATCCGCCCGCTAAGCGCAGTCTGGCACTGTCGCTGTGGGCGATGACGGTGATCGTCGCGCCGATCTGTGGCCCGATACTGGGCGGCTGGATCAGCGATAACTATCACTGGGGCTGGATCTTTTTTATCAACGTGCCGATTGGTGTGGCCGTGGTCATACTGACGCTGCAAACGCTGCGTGGCCGGGAAACTAAAACCGAAATCCGGCGGATCGACATGGTCGGGCTGGTGCTGCTGGTCGTGGGGATCGGCTGTTTACAGGTCATGCTGGATCGCGGGAAGGAGCTCGACTGGTTTAACTCGGCCGAGATTATCGTGTTAGGGGTCGTGGCATTGATTGCGCTCACAGTCCTGCTGGTCTGGGAGCTGACGGACGATCACCCGATCATCGACCTCTCCCTGTTTAAGTCGCGCAATTTTACCATTGGCTGTCTGTCGATCAGTCTGGCGTACATGCTCTACTTCGGCTCGATAGTCCTGTTACCGCAGCTGCTGCAGGAGGTTTACGGTTATACCGCAACCTGGGCAGGCCTGGCGTCGGCACCGGTAGGCATCATACCGGTGATCCTGTCGCCGATTATTGGTCGCTTTGCGCATAAGCTCGATATGCGACGGCTGGTCACATTCAGCTTCATTATGTATGCCATCTGCTTCTACTGGCGCGCGTATACGTTTGAACCGGGGATGGACTTTGGCGCCTCAGCCTGGCCGCAGTTTATCCAGGGCTTTGCCGTAGCCTGCTTCTTTATGCCACTGACGACTATTACGCTGTCGGGACTGCCGCCGGAGCGCATGGCCGCAGCATCCAGCCTGTCGAACTTTATGCGTACGTTTGCTGGCTCGGTAGGCACGTCGATTACAACCACGATGTGGACGAATCGCGAGTCGATGCATCATAGCTATATGACCGAGTCGATTACCCCGTACAACGTTAATTCGCAGCAGATGTATAGCCAGCTGGAGAGCCTGGGAATGACGCAGCAGCAGGCGTCTGCGTATATCGCGCAGCAGATTACCAATCAGGGACTGATCATTTCAGCGAATGAAATTTTCTGGGCATCGGCGGGGGTATTCCTGATCCTGCTGGTGCTGATCTGGTTTGCCCGTCCGCCGTTTGGTGCAGGCGGTGGCGGCGGTGGCGCACACTGACGTGACAAAGCAAAACGGGCCTTTCGGCCCGTTTTTTTATGCGTTCTGACGCCACCATTCTGCGAGCAGTACGCCGGTTGCGACCGAAACGTTGAGACTTTCTACGTTGCCGGTGCCGCCAATCGACAGGCTCATGTCACCCTGTTTGAACGCGGTGTCAGAAAGACCTTCACGTTCCTGACCTAACACCAGCACCATTTTCTCCGGCAGCTTAGCCTGCGCCAGCGGCGTGCCCTGATGGCTGGAGGTGGTCACGATGGTGTAACCCGCTTTACGGAACGCTTCCAGACCTTCGCTGAAAGTTGCGCCGCTGATGGCCTGAACATGCTCGGCACCGCCTTCTGCGGTGCGCACTGCTGCACCCGACTCCAGCAGTGAGGCATCGTTTACCAGCAAACCTTTTACGCCAAAGTGCGCGCAGCTGCGCATAATCGCGCCCAGGTTATGCGGGTTACTGACATCTTCCAGTGCCAGTACGCAATCTTTGGTTGTTGCCTGGCTCAGCCATTCCGAAACCGCCATACCCATACGCTTTTTGATCAGGAAGCAGACGCCACCGTGATGCTCAGTGCCTGATGCTTTGGTGATCTCTGCATCTTCTACCACGTGATAGGCTTTGCGGTTCGCCGCCAGCCAGCGCAGCGATTCACGGAAACGCGGAGTCACTTCCTGAATGAACCAGGCGCGAACAATCGCTTCCGGACGACTCTGGAACAGTGCCTGACAGGCGTTCTCACCATAAACGCGGGTTTCTTCGTTACGCTGACGACGGATCTGCTCAGGATCAACAAAGCTCTTGCCGCTGATGCCGCCATGATCGGGCTTATCACTCTCAGGCGATGCAGCACGGTCTGCTGATGGCGCGCGTGATACGGTGCGCCATGGGGAGTCGCTGCTGCCATAGGCGCCACGGCTATCATCGCCACGATCGTTGCGGCGACCTGCACCCTCGTCTGAACGGCGTGGCGCACCACGTCCGCCTTCGTCACGGCGCGGTGAACTGCTGCGACCAGTGTCGTCGCTGCGACGCCCCGCGGAGCGACCACCTTCCTGACTGCGTTCTGTACGGGGGCCAGATGAACGACGATTATCATCCTGGCGGGCAGCAGCGTGACCACCTTTGCCTGTACGAGGATTCGGCGCACGCGCACTTTTATCGTCCTCGCCACGCACGTACATCACCTTAACCTTGCCGCTCTTGCCTTTAAATTCGTCGTTCATATCTTCCTCCTGCATTGAGAGCGCGCAGATTACCTGATGTGCTGGCGCTTAGCTATCAACTATTGAACCTATAGAGCAATCCAGATTGAGCAGGAATCCGCCCTCTTTCATAATGGACAACAATTACCAGACTGACACTTTTAAACCTCAGAGGTTCCTATGAATACGGTATGCGCTTCCTGCCAGGCAACCAATCGCGTTCCTGAAGAACGCCTTGCCGATGCGGCGAAATGCGGCCGCTGTGGAAATGCGTTGTTTGATGGCGAGGTGGTCAATGCCACCAGCGCTAACTTTGACAAATATCTGCAGGACGATCTGCCGGTGGTGATCGATTTCTGGGCGCCCTGGTGCGGTCCCTGCGTCAATTTTGCGCCCGTGTTTAAAGATGTCGCCAGCGAGCGCAGCGGGAAAGTCCGCTTTATTAAAGTAAACACCGAAGCGGAACCGGCCCTGAGCGCCCGTTTCAACATTCGCAGTATTCCTACCATCATGCTGTTCAAGAACGGCGAGCGGGTGGACATGCTGAATGGTGCCATGCCTAAGGCACCTTTCAACGAATGGCTGGATGAATCACTGTAATATTCAGAGGCCAGCCAGTCTGGCCTTTTCCTTTTCACCTGCGCTTCGATTACACTGACGTTTTTTCCTGCCCTGAAACCTCATGTCTGATAATGCTGTTTTGCGCTTGCGCACCCAACGCCTGGCGCGTGCCACCCGTCCTTTCCTTGCGCGTGGAAATCGTGTCATTCGCTGCCAGGGTTGTCTGCTGCCAGAAGCCAACTGTCTTTGCAGTCAGATCGTGCCTGCGTCTGCCCGTAGCCGCTTCTGCCTGGTGATGTTTGATACCGAGCCGATGAAACCGAGCAACACCGGGCGTCTGATTGCCGATATTCTGCCGGATACCCAGGCGTTTGGCTGGTCACGCACCGAGCCGGATCCGCTGCTGCTGGCGGCCGTGCGCAATCCTGATTATCAGCCGCTTGTCGTCTTTCCGGCCGCCTATGCGGATCCCGGTCGCGAGGTGCTGACAACGCCACCCACCAGCGGCAAGCCGCCGCTGTTTATCATGCTGGATGGCACCTGGACCGAAGCTCGCAAGATGTTCCGCAAAAGCCCCTGGCTCGACGCCCTGCCGGTGATGTCGCTGAATGTGAGTACCCCTTCGCGCTATACACTGCGGGAGGCGCACGGCGAAGGTCAGCACTGTACCGCTGAAGTGGCCGCGGCGCTGCTGGCGCAGGCGGGCGATCGGCTGGCGGCAGAAGCACTATCTCACCATTTTGATCAGTTCCGTGCGGCCTACCTGGCAGGGAAACCGCATCACGCGGGACAGGCTTAACCGCATCCCTCTTCTTCCGGCAGGCGAGCGCCTGGGCTGACCGATCCGAAGATCCGGATCTTCAGCCTGCGATCTGCCCGGAAGCACTGCCAGCAAAAAGCGTTTACAATCACGCAAATCCCGATCTCTGGAGGGCGAGATGAGCCAACGCGGACTGGAAGCGCTGTTACGACCTAAATCAATTGCGGTGATTGGTGCCTCGGTCACGCCCGGGCGTGCCGGATACTTTATGATGCGTAACCTGCTGGCGGGCGGTTTTAGCGGGCCGGTTTTGCCGGTGACGCCAAAATATAAAGCAGTCAGCGGCGTGCTGGCCTGGCCCACCATCGACAGCCTACCTTTCGCGCCCGACCTGGCGGTGATCTGTACCCACTCGAAACGTAACCTCGAGTTGCTGCAACAGCTCGGCGAAAAAGGCTGCAAGGCCTGCATTATCCTCTCCGCGCCCGCCAGCCAGTCGGCCGAGCTCAAAGCCTGCGCAGGTAAATGGCAGATACGTCTGCTGGGACCAAACAGTCTGGGCTTGCTGGCGCCCTGGCAGGGATTGAATGCCAGCTTCTCGCCGGTGCCAATTGAGAAAGGCCGCATCGCGTTTATCTCTCAGTCCGCCGCCGTCTCTAATACCATTCTCGACTGGGCGCAGCAGCGTAATCTCGGTTTCTCCTGGTTTATTGCGCTGGGTGACAGTCTGGATACCGATGTCGATGACCTGCTCGACTTCCTGGCTCGTGACGGCAAGACCAGCGCCATCCTGCTCTATCTTGAGCACCTCAGCGATGCGCGTCGTTTTGTTTCCGCTTCCCGCAGTGCCTCGCGGAATAAACCGATATTGATCATCAAGAGTGGTCGCAGCCGCGAAGCCCAGGCGCTGCTTGGCACCCACAGCGGCCTTGACGCCGCCTGGGATGCGGCCATTCAGCGCGCCGGGTTGCTGCGGGTCCAGGATACCCATGAGCTGTTCTCCGCCGTTGAGTCGCTAAGCCATATGCGCCCGCTGCGAGGCGACAGACTGATGATCATCAGCAATGGAGCCGCACCTGCCGCGCTGGCGCTGGATGAACTCTATGCCCGTAACGGAAAACTGGCGCAGCTCAGCGATGAGACATGTCAGCAACTGGAGGCGCTGCTACCCGCGGGTGCAGGTCGCGGTAATCCGCTGGATTTAAAAGATGACGCCACAGCGGAACGTTATGCCGCCTGTGTGGAGATTCTGCTCAACAGTCATGAACTTGATGCATTAATGATTATTCATGCGCCAAGCGCGGTCGCGCCCGCAACTGAAACGGCCGCACATCTGATCGACACCATTGCCCGTCACCCGCGCGGTAAGCTGGTGACGCTGCTGACCAACTGGAGCGGCGAGTTCTCTTCACAGGCTGCACGTCGTGCCTTCACGCAGGCAGGCATCCCGACCTGGCGCACGCCGGAAGGCACCGTCACCGCCTTTATGCATCAGGTTGAGTATCGCCGTAACCAGAAGCAGCTGCGTGAAACCCCTGCCCTGCCCACAACACTGAAGCAGGATAGCGCTCAGGCTCACCAGTTGCTGTCACAGGCGCTGTCGCGCGGCGTTACCGCGCTGGATACTCACGAAGTGCAGCCAGTATTGCAGGCATACGGGCTGGCGACACTGCCGACCTGGATCGCCAGCGACAGCACATCGGCTGTGGCGATTGCCGATCAGATTGGCTATCCGGTGGCGCTGAAACTGCGTTCACCCGATATCGCCCATAAGTCGGAGGTTCAGGGTGTAATGCTCTATCTGCGCAATGCCAGCGAAGTAGAGCATGCCGCTGAGGCCATTTTTGATCGGGTCAGACAGACGCTGCCGCAGGCGCGTATTGAAGGGCTGCTGGTTCAGAGCATGGCCAGCCGTGCGGGCGCGCAGGAGTTGCGGGTCGTGGTCGAACAGGATGCCCTGTTTGGTCCAATCATTATGCTGGGCGAAGGCGGCGTTGAATGGCAGGCCGATAAACAGGCTGCGGTTGCCTTGCCTCCGCTGAATATGACACTGGCACGCTATCTGGTGATTCAGGCAATCAAGAGCGGAAAAATCCGCAGCCGTAGCGCCCTGAATCCGCTGGATATCCCCGGTTTGAGCCAGTTGCTGGTGCAGGTCTCTAACCTGGTGGTGGATTGCCCGGAGATCCAGCGACTGGATATTCATCCGCTACTGGCAGCGGGTAATGATTTTACCCTGCTGGATGTCACCCTGACGCTGGCTCCGTTCGATGGCGATAACGAAGCGCGGCTGGCAATTCGTCCTTATCCTCAGCATCTTGAGGAGCAGGTAGAATTGAAGAATGGGCAATTCTGCCTGTTCCGGCCGATCCTGCCAGAAGATGAACCTTTGCTGCGCGACTTCATCAGCCAGGTGACCAAAGAAGACCTTTACTACCGCTACTTCAGTGAAATCAATGAATTCACCCATGATGACCTCGCCAATATGACCCAGATCGATTATGACCGTGAGATGGCGATCGTAGCGGTGCGTCAGCATCAGGGACGACCTGAGATCATCGGCGTAACCCGCGCTATTTCTGATGCGGATAACATTGATGCGGAGTTTTCGGTGCTGGTCCGTTCTGACCTGAAAGGGTTAGGCATGGGCCGCCGTCTGCTGGAAAAGATGATCCGCTACACCCGACATCACGGCTTGCAACAATTGAACGGTATCACCATGCCCCATAATCGCGGCATGATTACGCTGGCCCGTAAACTTAACTTTCATGTTGATATTCAACTGGATGACGGTATTGTCAGCCTGAAATTGTCCTTACAGAATGAGATCAACCCACCTTGTAGAGAAAGGTAAAAAACGTTCGAATTGACGGAGTTGATGTTATTATTTGTGGTTATAACCCTGATTTGATGGCAAAAGGCCATGCAATGAACAGAGAAGAAGTGCACTGTGATGTTGTCTAAATTCAAACGTAACAAACACCAACAACACCTCGCACAGCTGCCTAAACTGTCACAATCCGTTGCGGATGTGTCGACACTTTATTCGCCTGCTGAGTTTCGCCAGACGTTGCTGGAGAAAATAGCGACCGCACAGACACGCATCTGTATTGTTGCGCTTTATCTGGAAAATGATGACGCCGGACGTGCCGTTATGGATGCGCTCTATAGTGCGAAGCAGGCGCGGCCAACGCTGGATATCTCCATTCTGGTCGACTGGCACCGCGCGCAACGTGGCCGAATTGGCGCAGCACGAGGCGTAACCAATGCTGACTGGTATTGCGAAATGGCCACACGCTATCCGGATATTGCCATCCCGGTTTATGGCATTCCGGTTAATACGCGTGAAGCGCTGGGTGTGCTTCATCTAAAAGGCTTCATTATTGATGATATGCTGCTCTATAGCGGTGCCAGCATCAATGATGTCTACCTGCATCAGCATGATAAGTATCGGTATGATCGCTATCAGGTTATCCAGAATCCCCAACTGACCGATACCATGTATGAGTGGATCACACTGAATCTTAAACCTGCAGAAGCCGTCAACCGGCTCGATTTTGCAGAACGCCCCTCAAGTCCTGAAATCAAAAATGAGACACGCCAGTTCCGTCAGGATCTCCGGGGTTTCAATTACCAGTTTGAAGGCAATGCCGGCAATGATGAACTGACGGTCACGCCACTGGTCGGTCTGGGCAAGCATAGCCTGCTCAATAAAACCATTTTCCATCTGATGCCCTGTGCGGAACAGAAGCTGATCATCTGTACCCCTTACTTCAACATGCCAGCCCTGCTGGTGCGTAATATCATTCATCTGCTGCGCCAGGGGAAAAAAGTCGAGATCATCGTCGGTGATAAAACCGCCAATGATTTCTACATTGCGCCTGATGAGCCATTCAAAATTATCGGCGCGCTGCCTTACCTGTATGAAATCAATCTGCGTCGCTTCATGAGCCGTCTGCACTACTATGTTACGACCGATCAACTGGTCGTGAGACTCTGGAAGGATGGTGAAAACAGTTATCACCTTAAAGGGATGTGGGTTGATGACGAATGGCAGCTGATTACCGGTAATAACCTCAACCCGCGTGCATGGCGGCTTGATCTGGAAAATGCGGTGCTGATTCACGATCCTCATCAGGAGTTAGCGGCTCAGCGTGAGAAAGAGCTTACGTTAATCCGTCAGAACACGACGATAGTGACGCATTTCCGTGAGCTTGAAAGTATTGCCGATTACCCGGCTAAAGTGCGGAAACTGATTCGCCGTCTGCGCCGGATACGTATCGATCGCCTGATCAGCCGTATTCTTTAATCGCTGCGGCCATAGAGGCATTCATTACGCGAAGTATCCTGTTGCTGTGCTGTTGTGCAGTGGATGCGTCGATATGGCGGAAGATCAGCGAGCATGACGGGATAAAGCGGAACATGTTTTCGCTTCTGCCGCGCTGGCTGCTGCAGGCAATGAATATGGGCAGTGCCAGCCTCTTTCTGGCCGTCAAAACCAGACTATCGGCATCCTGTTTTCATTAAGTATTGGGGCGGGAAAAGAGTGATATGACAGCCGCCCGAATGGCAGCGGCTGGCGCTGGAAAGCGTTCGTGTGGGATGCCGCGGATGCAACCCGCGGCATTGCCCTGTGAAATCTGAGTCAGTCGCCTTGTTAAAGCGTAATCCCTTTGCCGCGTCTGTGCAGCAACAGCGACACCAGAAATGCTACAGCACCCATGGCTGAAACATACCAGAAGAAGGTGGTCTCAATCCCCTGCTGCTTCATCAGCAACGCCACATACTCCGCCGACCCACCGAACAGCGCATTCGCGACTGCGTATGATAGCCCGACCCCCAGAGCACGCACCTGCGGCGGAAACATTTCGGCTTTAAGAATGCCGCTGATGGCGGTGTAGAAGCTGGTAATCAACAAGGCCAGCATGATTAACAGGAAAGCTACGCCAGGGCTCTGCACGTTTTGCAGCAGGGTCAGAATGGGTACTGTACAGATTGCCGCCCCCGCACCAAAGATCATCATCGAAGTGCGACGACCGATTTTATCTGACAGCGCACCGATTATTGGCTGAATCAGCATGAAGACCAGCAGTGCCCCGGTCATCAGCCCGCTGGCCGTTTTTGGATCCATGCCTGATGTGTTAACCAGATACTTTTGCATGTAGGTGGTGAAGGTGTAAAAACTCAGGGAGCCGCCGGCGGTGAAACCCAGCACCATCAGGAAGGGACGGGTATGATTGCGCAGTAACCCGATGACGCTACCCGCATCACGATGTTCGCGGCTGGCTTTATCTGACGTTTCTTCCAGAGAGCGTCGTAGCCATAATGCGACAACGGCGAGCAGTGCGCCGAGGAAGAACGGAATGCGCCAGCCCCAGCTGCGCAGCTCTGCATCAGTGAGCACAAATTGCAGGACCACCACGGTCAGCACCGCCGCTAACTGACCGCCAATCAGCGTGACGTACTGGAAAGAGGCATAGAATCCCTTGCGTCCTTCCAGGGCGACTTCACTCATGTAGGTTGCGCTGGTCCCATACTCCCCACCCACCGATAATCCCTGAAACATACGCGCCAGCAGCAGAATGACGGGAGCGGCTACGCCAATCGTTGCATAACCGGGCAGGCAGGCGATCACCAGCGAACCAAAACACATCATGCAGACCGAAACCAGCATCGAATTTTTTCGGCCGTGCTTGTCGCCAATATAGCCAAATAACCAGCCGCCAATCGGACGCATTAAAAATCCTGCTGCAAAAACGCCCGCTGTCTGCAATAACTGCGTTGTGGTGTCACCCTTTGGGAAGAAGATGTGCGCAAAGTAGAGCGAGAAGAATGAATAGACATAGAAGTCGAACCATTCAACCAGGTTGCCCGATGACGCGCCGACGATTGCCCAGATACGCTTCTTTGTATCATCCGGCTGAGTTTTATTATTGGTGGGTGTCATGCCTTACCTCTGTTCCTTGCTGATCAACAGCGTTTAAAGGAGTGAGTAAAGCATTTAAGTCTACCGAAGGTAAAGGCGGGGTAATCCGAGATTATATTTGTGAGCCATGTCGCTAATTATCGAAAAATCAGCGAGTTGCTGGCAATTATGAGGGAAAGCCGGCCGGTGATAGCGCTGCAGGAAGCGGGAAAATCATTAACAATTTTGCTAAATACAGCGTAATTCAGACGTAAAAAAGCCCCGCACTCTCGTGCGGGGCTTCTTCACTTATATAATGCCTGGCAGTTCCCTACTCTCGCATGGGGAGACCCCACACTACCATCGGCGCTACGGCGTTTCACTTCTGAGTTCGGCATGGGGTCAGGTGGGACCACCGCGCTAAAGCCGCCAGGCAGATTCTGTTCTCCGCGCCGCCCGTGAAGGCCGCGCAGATTATTATCCGGTACAGGCTGAAAATCATGTCTCTCAAAAACGCCTCTGGCGTTGTAAGGTTAAGCCTCACGGGTCATTAGTACCGGTTAGCTCAACGCATCGCT
>NZ_JAUTYS010000009.1:0-209786 GCF_041982285.1 Pantoea sp. ANP04
GAGCGGTAGTTCAGTTGGTTAGAATACCTGCCTGTCACGCAGGGGGTCGCGGGTTCGAGCCCCGTCCGTTCCGCCACTTAATTGGAAAGCCCTGACTTAACGGTCAGGGCTTTTTCCATTGCAGCTAAATCAGCCCGGGAAGTTCGCGCACTGATTCCCATCGATCTGCAGGATCATGTTAACGACAACTGATAATCTGAACATAAAGCAATAATCCCGTTGTCGATTCCACCATTACGAATGTGTTCGGTTAAACGCCGACAATGCCAGCCTCTTAAGCGTTCACATACGCTGTCGCTGCTCAGCTGTCCACTCAGTAAGAAAACGATAAAAGCCCGCACCCAGGCTGGCTCACCCCAGTGTCGTAGCAGTCAACCGTATTATGGCGCATCCCGACCGGCAGACGTAGTGACTGCACCGGTGCTCCCTCCGCCACTTCACAATCGATCATAAGTCCGAAAGAGAGGTAATCTCCTTACCCCAAAGACAGAGCTGATTAATTGTCTGCCCACTGACAGGGCTCAATGATGATAAAGACAACATCGCCTCCCGATCTGCCTCGATTTGCTTAGCGAGCGTAAAAGGGCTGCTTTATGCTGGAAATGCGTGATGAATTCCGACATTCACCTGCATCCATTGAAACCCCGGTCTAGAATCCCTATAACAGACAGGTGTTAACTGTATTTTTGAATCATCAGCCAGGCGGGAAAGTGCGCAAAAAAACTTATGCAATGCGATATGTAGCAGGACAACCAGTGGAACAGATCTTTCCACCTGGCGCGATGCTCCATCTCGGTCAGGCACTGCCTCCCGGCGCCCCGTTGCCAGCGCATCCAAACCTCAAGGTCCTGGTATGGAACATCTTTAAGCAGCAACGCGCGGATTGGATGTCAGTACTGGAAGGATTTGGTAAGGATGCACATCTTGTATTACTGCAGGAGGCGCAGACCACACCTGAACTGGTGGAGTTTGCGACCAGTAACTATCTGGCTGCCGATCAGGTGCCCGCCTTTGTGCTGCCTCAGCACCCCTCTGGAGTGATGACACTTGCCTCTGCGCACCCGGTCTATTGTTGTCCGTTACGTGAGCGAGAACCTCTGCTGAGGCTGTCAAAATCGGCACTGGTCACGGCTTACCCTCTGCCGGCCGGTGATATGCTGATGGTCGTCAACATCCATGCGGTTAACTTCAGCCTCGGTGTGGACGTTTACAGTAAACAGCTGGGACCTATTGGTGAGCAGATTATGCACCACCAGGGACCGGTAATTATGGCCGGTGATTTTAATGCATGGAGCCGTCAGCGCATCAATGCGCTCTACCGGTTTGCACAGCGGATGAAACTGGAAGAAGTCATGTTTACTGCCGACCATCGTCGTAAAGCGTTTGGCCGCCCGCTGGATTTCGTCTTCTATCGCGATCTCAGAGTGAGCGAAGCATCCGTACTGGTCACGCGCGCGTCCGACCATAATCCGCTACTGGTGGAGTTCAGTTCAGGACGTGAGTAAGAGACATTAAGGCTGCCAGCAGAAGGCAAGGGAAGGGGAGGGGAATGCGTAGACGGCGGCAGATGCATAAAAGAAAAAGGCTGACAATTGTCAGCCTTTTCAACGTATCAGGTATCAGGGGTTGCGTTATTATTCACAAACAGCGTTAAGTTATCGCCGGGTTGAATATCTTTCGCATTGTCCAGCACACTGTTCCAGCGCATCACGTCTTTAATATTGACGCCGTGATGACGGGCAATACTGTCAAGAGAATCACCCTTGCGAACACGGTAGGTGATGCTGTTGCCGTTATCAGCCAGTCGGGTGCCATTCGAACCGATAGTCAGAGTCTGACCCGGTCGGATATCAGCACCGCGCAGGTTGTTTTCCTGCTTCAGTGTCGAGACGCTGACGCCAAGTTTAGCGGCGATACCAGAAAGCGTATCCCCACGTCGCACTTTATACCCGCCACTCGCGCTGGCTTTTGCAAGCTGCGTCGGCTGTACTGCTGCGATGTCACCGGAAGCCAGTGAGTTACGCAGTTTAGCGACGTTCGACTTCGGCACCATAATATAGTGCGGGCCGTTTGGCGCTGTTGCACCGCCTTTGTAGCCGGTATTGAAGCTCTTCAGTTTCGTGAGCGACATACCTGCCATTTCGGCAGCCTGCGTCAGCTGTATCTGCTGACCCACTTCCACTCGCGCCAGAGCACGACTTTCATTAGGTGTCGGCAGTTTGATACCGTAACGCTTGTTATTTTTGAGCAGTTCACTCAGAGCTAACATTTTAGGCACATACACGGTTGTTTCGCGTGGCAGCGATAAATGCCAGAAGTCAGTCGGCTTACCGCGCGCCTTGTTCTGCTTAATCGCTTTAAGCACACGTCCTTCACCACTGTTATAGGCGGCGATGGTTAATAACCAGTCACCGTCAAACATAGTGTTAAGACGCTGCATCATATCCAGCGCAACTTTCGTGGATGCGACCACATCACGTCGCCCATCGTAATACTGGTTTTGTTTCAAACCATAGTTTCGACCCGTAGCTGCAACAATCTGCCAGATGCCAGCGGCATTGGCGGATGACGTTGCCCGGGGGTCAAAAGCGCTCTCCACTATGGGTAGCAGTACCAGTTCCATCGGCATTTTACGTTTCTGTATCTGCTCGACTATCCAGTACATGTACGGCTCTGCCCGTAATGTTACATCGTGGAGATAGCTCTTATTTTTTAAAAATTTTCTTTTTTGTTCGCGGATTGCCGGGTTTTCCGGAATCCCCATCTTCAACTCGTCACTAATGAAACTCCAGAGATCTGCGTCTGCTGCGAGGCCAGTTCCATCTTCCTGCCATCGCGGCGACAAAAACTCGTCTCCGTACTTTCCATTTTCACCTTGACCAGCTGAAGACAGACTCTGTGCATGCTGTTCGGGAATATTGGCATCGTTCCTGGACGCCTGACATCCCACCAGCAAGACTGAGGCGAGTAATATCGCTTTAGCCTTCATATGTGTGTCAATAGTTCGCTTAAAAGACGAGCAACTATACGTGACGACTTTTCACAACACAACCCGAAAAATCAAAAAGCGTCTTTCTTCTCGCGTAGAACAGCAAATGTATGCCATAGCGGTTCATCAGAAACATTAACGTTTAAAGCGCGTTGTAAATCAACGTCTTGCGAACGGAGAAATAAATTAATTGACCGTTCGTGCGCCAGTTTTACAGGCAGACTAATGCCATTTTCAGCGCGTAAGTCCTTAATTTTCTGATATTCGGCCATTATTTGCGGGTCATGAGGCAGAATAGCCGCAGCAAACTTCAAATTGGATAAAGTATATTCATGCGCGCAACAGACTAAGGTTTCTCCTGGTAGCTGATTAAGCTTTTGAAACGAATCATACATTTGCTCTGCTGTGCCCTCAAAAAGGCGTCCACAGCCACCCGAAAAGAGGGTGTCGCCGCAGAAAAGATAAGGCGCACTGTAATATGAGATATGTCCTAAAGTGTGACCAGGAGTGTGGATCACGTCGAAAGTCAGCCCCAGAACCGTGACTTTATCCCCTTCGCTGACGATCGTTCTGGCTCCTTTGGCCTCGGTTTCCTGAGGGCCGTACACCTCCAGTTGCGGGAAATGCTCACACAGGGTTTTCACTCCACCGGTATGATCGTTATGGTGGTGAGTCAGCAGGATGGCGACCGGCTCCCAGCCGTTGGACGCCATTTTTTCTAACACCGGTTGGGCTTCGCCGGGATCGACAATCAGGCATTTACCTTGATCATCCGTCAGTGCCCAGATGTAGTTGTCCTGCAACGCAGGAATACTGGTAAGATTCATCATCACCTCTCGCAGGTCGTAGTAAAAGGAAGAGCGTAAAGCATGAAGCCCGCTAAATCACGCCAGATTCTGAACGCTCCGCTGTCATGGCGCGATATGCCGTGGGGAGAGTATTTCCGCGACGCGTTAACGCAGCAGCTTCAGCCTTACCTCGGAAAGCTATATGGCTTTCATATGCTTAAGCTTGGCAATCTCAGCGCAGAAATCAACACAGAAAATTGTGCTATTTCACATCAGGTCAATGTGGGCAGTAAAGGTGAGCAGTTGCAGGTGCTGGCCGACCCGATGCAGTTGCCGTTTGAGTCGAAGTCGGTGGATGCCTGTCTGATGGCCCATACGCTCGCCTGGAGCCAGGATCCTCATCGGGTATTGCGCGAAGTGGACAGGGTGTTAATCGATGATGGCTGGATGATCATCAGCGGTTTTAATCCCTTCAGCCTGCTTGGCGTGAGCAAAATGGTGCCGGGATTAACTCGCAAGGCGCCGTGGAGCGGACGGATGTTCAGCCAGATGCGGTTGCTCGACTGGCTGGGGCTGCTGAATTATGAAGTGGTTTATCGCACCCGGTTTCAGGTGCTGCCATGGCATCGACAGGGCGGGAAACTGATCAGCGCCCACTTACCGGCCCTGGGCTGCCTGAATATTGTTGTGGCACGTAAACGCACCTTCCCGCTGCTGCCGACACGGGCAAAGAAGAGCCTGAGTACCAGCAAGATCCGCCAGACGGTCAACGCGACGCGTCAGTTCCGCAAGGCAGAGGATCAGGACTCGGCTTTATAACCGATATCTTCAAAGGCAGGGTTTTCAGCTGCAGTGCGGGCCAGCACGTCGCAGCGTTCATTTTCCGGATGTCCGGCATGCCCTTTAACCCACTCCCACTGAATTTTGTGGGTGCTGAGTGCTAAGTCGAGACGCTGCCAGAGATCGACATTCTTTACTGGCTTTTTATCGGCGGTTTTCCAGCCACGCTTTTTCCAGTTATGAATCCAGCTGGTGATTCCCTGGCGCACATACTGACTGTCGGTGCTGAGCACCACATCGCAGGGTTGAGTCAGCGCTTCAAGCGAAACAATCGCCGCCATCAACTCCATCCGGTTATTGGTGGTAAGGTGATAGCCCGCGCTGAACGTCTTTTCATGCTGACCGTAGCGTAAAATCGCACCATAACCGCCGGGACCGGGATTTCCGAGGCAGGATCCATCGGTGAATATTTCTACCTGTTTGCGCATCTCTGGTAGACTTCCTCTCAAAAACGCTAAGTCTGACATAAAACGGGTCTTATGAGCACTGCAAATAACCGCCAGATCGTTCTCGATACTGAAACCACCGGCATGAACATGATCGGGGTACATTATGAGGGGCACCGCATCATTGAGATTGGTGCGGTGGAGGTGATTAACCGTCGCCTGACCGGCAACAATTTTCATATGTATCTCAAGCCCGATCGGCTGGTCGATCCTGAAGCCTTTGGTGTCCACGGGATTGCAGATGAATTTCTTGCCGACAAGCCCGCGTTCAGCGAAATCGCTGATGAGTTTCTCGACTACATTCGCGGTGCTGAATTAGTCATTCACAACGCACCGTTTGATATCGGCTTTATGGACTACGAGTTCTCAAAGCTGAACCGTGGCATTGAGAAAACCGAAACCTTCTGCAAAATTACCGATAGCCTGGCGCTGGCGCGTCGTATGTTTCCCGGCAAGCGTAACAGCCTTGATGCGCTCTGCTCGCGTTATGAAATAGACAACACCAAGCGTACTCTGCACGGCGCACTGCTCGATGCCGAGATTCTGGCGGAAGTCTTCCTGACCATGACCGGTGGTCAGACGTCGCTCTCGTTCTTATCGGAAAGTGAAAGTGCCCGTGAGGCTCAGGGAGAGAGCATTCAGCGCATCGTCCGTCCCGCCTCTGCACTGCGCGTGGTCACGGCCAGCGAAGAGGAAGTGGTTGCCCATGAGTCCCGTCTGGATCTGGTGATGAAAAAGGGTGGCAGCTGTCTGTGGCGTGGCTGAATGGCCTGTTTTTGTGGATAAAATCAACGCCAAGCTGAAAAAAACAGCAAACGATTTATTCACCTGGAAAAAGCGTTGACGCCGTAACAACCTGCCATTACTATGCGCCTCGTTCTCGACGGGGAACAAAGCGCGGAGCGGTAGTTCAGTTGGTTAGAATACCTGCCTGTCACGCAGGGGGTCGCGGGTTCGAGCCCCGTCCGTTCCGCCAATCTCTTTTAAAAAGCCGATTCAGAAATGAATCGGCTTTTTGCTGTCTGCTATTCAGCGACGGCCTGGTTCTTCTGCGCCACTACCTCGCCATGCGCGCGGGTCACATCTTCAGCTTCACGATCTTCACGGGCGATAAAGCGATAGCAGCCCGCCGCCAGACCAGCACCAATGAACCAGCTGAAGTTCGCCACCTGATGCAGGGAAGGGATAAAACTAATCACCAGGCAAATCGCTACCGACGGCAGCAGCGCGCCAATCGCTTTGGGGTTAAAGCCACCGCGATACCAGTAACGACCAGATGGCGTGTCATTAAACAGATCGTCGACTGAGATACGGCCACGCTTAATCAGATAGAAATCGGTTAACAGAATCCCGAACAGCGGCCCGATAAAGGATCCCAGCACATCCAGGGTGTAGTGAATCAGCTCAGGCGACTGGAACAGGTTCCACGGCGTTAACAGCACTGAACCAACGGCGGCGATCATCCCACCGGTGCGGAAGCTGATTTTCTGTGGGGAACAGTTCGAGAAGTCAAACGCGGGTGAAACGAAGTTCGCCACGATGTTGATGCCGATGGTGGCGGTAATCATGGTCAGCAGACCAATCGCGACCGCCAGATCGTTGCCGACCATGCTCACGGTTTCGATAGGATCGGTAATCATTTTGCCAAACAGCGACTGGGTGCCCGAGACAATCACCACCGTCACCACAGAGAACAGCAGGAAGTTAAACGGCAGGCCCCAGCGGTTGCCGCGACGAATCTCGGACATATTCTTGCCGTAGCGTGAAAAATCACCGAAGTTTAACAGCGGCCCGGAGAAGTAAGAGACCACCAGCGCCGTGGCCGTAATCATCTGCCAGGTCTGTTCGCCTGCGGTCAGCGATTTGCTGGCGAGGGTAAAGGAGATGCCATCGAAGCCGGTCTTGTATACAATCCAGCCCGCCAGTGCCACCATCACCACATAGACCGCCGGTCCAGCGACATCAATAAACCGCTTAATGGCGTTCATGCCGTGCCAGAACACCATCGCCTGCAGTAACCACATAATGCCGAAACAGCACCAGCCCAGCAGCGACAGGCCCAGCCAGTGTGGCACGGTCATTGATGTCAGCGACGGCGCAAACTTCAGCAGCACCAGCATCAGGGCATTCGCCGCCAGATAGGTCTGAATGCCATACCAGGCGAACGCGATCAGCCCGCGAATCACCGCCGGAATATTGGCGCCAAACACGCCAAACGCCTGACGGCAGATCACCGCATAAGGGACACCCGCCATCTGGCTCGGTTTCGCCACCAGGTTGGCACAGATTTGCACGATGCAAATCCCGGCCAGCAGGCAGAGCAGCACCTGCCAGCTGGCTAATCCCAGCGTGAAGAAACTGGCGGCTACCACATAGCCGCCCATGCTGTGCACATCGGACATCCAGAAAGAGAAGATGTTGTACCACGACCAGTTCTGATTGCGAGTCGGTGCCAGGTCTTCGTTACAAAGCCGTGGGCTGTAACGTGCACTGGCTTCAGAGGCCGCGCTGGCCACCGTTGATTGTTTTGGCATGAAACCTGCTCCTGTACCTGAAAGTGGAATGAATAATCTGGTAAGACGGTATTGCAGGATTCAGGCCAGATCTGTTTTGTTGTATACAATATTTATTTTTCACGTATACGATAGTGGCACACAGCGAGCGACCGGAGCAGGTAATGACGAGTAAAACAGGCCAGCGAGACGCCACTCATCTGCAGGACAAAGATGAAGGGATTTACCAGGCGTTGATGAACGCTATTGTTGAGCACCAGCTGCCGCCGGGCAGTAAATTGCCGGAAGAGGCACTTTCCGCGGTCTTTGGGGTGAGTCGCACCGGCATCCGCAAAGTGCTGCAGCGCCTCGCGGCGGTGCAGATGGTCACCCTGACGCCCAAACGTGGTGCGCAGGTGGCGACACCCGGCGTTGAAGAGGCACGTGACATCTTCTCAACCCGCAGTTTAATGGAGTGCGCCAATCTGCCTGCGGTACTGGCGCATCTGCAGCCTCCGCATCTGGCGGCACTGGAGCAGCTCATTGCACAGGAAAACCAGGCGCACGCCGATCATGATGGTCCGGCAGCCATCCGGCTTTCCGCCGCGTTTCATATTCAGCTACAGGCGATCTCCGGTAATCAGGTGCTCACCGGCATGGTGACCAGCCTGACTCAGCGCTCCTCACTGGTAATTGCCGCCTGGGGCGCGCCCTGGCAGCGCGGCTGTCGCTGTGACGATCACGCAAATCTTCTGGCGTTACTGCGCGCTCGTGCGCTGGAACCGCTGACTCTCGCGCTTCAGCATCACTTTGAGCACATCGTTTCCAGCCTGCACTTTGAGCGCAGCGGAGAAACCCTGCCCGATTTCTCCCGACTGTTTGCCTCAGTCTCTGGAGTCGCTTCATGAGTCTGATTCAGGTCATTAATCCCAACACCAGTCTGGCGATGACCGAAACTATCGCTCAGGCCGCGCGTGCGGTCGCCGCGCCGGGCACCGAAATTCTGGCGGTTTCGCCGTCGCAGGGTGTGCCCTCCATTGAAGGGCACTTCGATGAGGCGATCGCCGCCATCGGCGTGCTGGAGCAGATCAAGCTGGGCAGGGAGCAGGGTGTCAGCGGACATGTCATTGCCTGCTTCGGCGATCCGGGTTTACTGGCCGCACGCGAGCTGGCCAGCGGGCCGGTAATCGGCATTGCGGAGGCGGCGATGCATACCGCCACGCTGCTGGCGACACGCTTCTCCATTGTCACCACGCTGCCGCGCACGCTGGTGATTGCGCGTCATCTGTTGCAGCAGTATGGCTTTACCCATCACTGTGCCGCGCTGCATGCCATCGATCTGCCGGTACTGGCGCTGGAGGATGGCAGCGGTCTGGCGCAGGAAAAAGTGCGGCAGCGCTGTATTCAGGCGAAACGGGAAGATGGCAGCGGGGCGATTGTGCTGGGTTGTGGCGGAATGGCGACGCTGGCGGCTTCGCTGACCCAGGAGCTGGGCCTGCCGGTGATTGATGGCGTCAGCGCAGCGGTGAAAATGGTCGAGTCGCTGGTGGCGCTTGGTTTTGGCACCAGCAAACATGGCGATCTGGCCTGGCCTTTGCAGAAACCTCTCTCAGGTGCGTTTCAACATCTAAACTAACGGAACTTTCCCGAATCAAAACAGGTGGAGTAATGACTGACGCTGCAGAGAAGAAAGAGTACAGCTTTAACAAAAACTATCCGCGCGATTTAATCGGTTATGGCGCCAATCCGCCGCACGCCGCCTGGCCCAATAACGCCCGTGTGGCAGTGCAGTTTGTCCTGAATTACGAAGAGGGTGCAGAAAACAGTGTGCTGCATGGCGATGCGGGCTCAGAGCAGTTCCTCTCCGACATCATCGGTGCAGCCAGCTATACCGATCGTCACATGTCGATGGAGTCGCTGTATGAGTACGGCTCCCGCGCCGGCTTCTGGCGCATCCACAATGAATTTCAGAAACGTGGTCTGCCGCTAACCGTGTTTGGTGTGGCGATGGCGCTGGCGCGTCATCCGGAAATTGTCGAGGCGATTAAACAGGCGGACTACGATGTGGTCAGCCACGGCTGGCGCTGGATCCACTATCAGGGCATGGATGCAAAAACTGAACGTCAGCATATGCAGCAGGCAGTGGATGTGCTGGTGGATCTGTTTGGGAAAGCGCCAACAGGCTGGTACACCGGGCGCGACAGCCCGAACACCCGTCGGCTGGTGGTGGAGCAGGGTGGGTTCAGCTACGACAGTGACTACTACGGCGATGATCTGCCGTTCTGGACGCAGGTTACCTGCCAGGATGGCACGGTAAAACCGCACCTGGTTATTCCTTACACCCTTGAGTGCAACGATATGCGCTTTGCCTCGCCGCAGGGGTTTAACACCGCCGAACAGTTCTTCACCTATCTGCGCGACACCTTCGATGTGCTGTATGAAGAGGGAGAGACGGCGCCGAAGATGATGTCGGTCGGCATGCATTGCCGCCTGCTGGGTCGCCCTGGCAAATTCCGCGCGTTGCAGAACTTCCTCGATCACATCCAGCAGCACGACGACGTCTGGATCTGTACCCGCCAGCAGATTGCTGACCACTGGATCGCAACTCACCCGGCACCTTAAGCCAGTTCCGGCGCTTGCCCCGTTCTGAACGGGAGCAGCGCCGGATGCCGTCAGCTCATCAGACTGACCTGCGCCGCCACGATGCACCAGCCGTGGGGCATTCGTACCCAGGTCTGCTGCTGACGACCAATCTTATCGCTACCAGGGCGGGTAAATTCGGTGCTGCAGACCGCATAATCCTCGCCAAAAGTCGTAATCACGGTGTTCCGTAGCGTCCGGTTCAGACCGGCTGAAGGACGCGCGGCACGGAAGGCCCGAATTTCATCAATGCCATACAGATTCTCACCCGCCCCAAGACGCACGGTTCGCGGGTCATGCCAGAAGAGCGCATCCAGTTCTTCCACGTCATTGCTGACCAGCGCCTGCTCGTAGCGATAAAACTGCGCCGTTACCTCGGTGAGCACCTGCGGTAAATTAATCTCTCTGTTCATCACGCTCCTGCCATATTCATTTGCGGCATCGTAATGCCCTGTTGTTCCAGTGCCCAGGCGGCGCGTAGTACTGCCTCTTCATTAAACGGACGGGCGATAAGCTGTAATCCAATCGGCAGGCCACTTTGGGTCGCCAGCGGCACGGTACAGACCGGCAATCCCAGGAAGGAGATCGGCTGCGTTAGCATTCCCATGCTCGCCTTGGCGGGCAGCGACTCACCCTGAATCGTCAGGGTTTGCTGACCGATAGTAATCGCGCTGCAGGGCGTCGCTGGGGCGATCAGCACATCGAACCGATCAAACAGCGGTAACACCTGCTGCTGAAAATGGCGACGGAAACGCTGTGCCTGCACATACCAGGCACCAGGCATCATGGCACCGGCCAGCAGACGCTCACGTGAGTTCGGTTCAAACTGCTCCGGCATCTGGCGCAGGGCAGGCAAATAGTGATTGCCGCCCTCGGCGGCGGTCATGATAAACGCCGCCGAGCGGGCCAGCTCCGCCTCCGGCATCAGCACCTCTTCCTGAGCCTCAAGCGCGGCTGCAACTGCCGCGACGGCCGCGCGGGCATCCTCATCGCACCAGCGGGCAAAAAAACCACCCAGTACGCCACAGCGCAATCCTTCGCTGCCCTGTGACAGCCCTGGCAGCGTCTCGGCCAGTGGACGGTCAGCCTGAAACGCGTCAGCGTGGTCTGCACCCTGCAACAGGTCATACACCAGTGCCAGGTCCTCAACCCGGCGCGCCAGTGGGCCGATGTGATCAAGGCTGGCGACAAACGGATGGCTGCCGCTGCGTGACAGACGACCAAAAGTTGGCTTAAGACCAAAAATACCGCACAGCGACGCGGGCACCCGAATCGAGCCGTTGGTGTCGGTGCCCAGTGAAAAGTGGACCAGCCCGGCGGCCACGGCGGCGGCTGAACCGCCTGAAGAGCCGCCCGCCACGCGGCTCAGATCGCGCGGATTGTGCGTCGCACCATAGTGGCTGTTTTCGGTGGTAAAACCATAGGCATAAGCATCCATGTTCAGCATGCCCGACAGCAGTGCGCCTGCGTGACGCAGTTTCTCCACGGCAAACGCATCTGCCTGGGCCGCAGGGCGATCGCGGAACAGGCTGGCACCGGCCAGTGTGCTGTGACCCGCCACATCAAACAGGTTTTTCACCGCATACGGGATGCCCGCCAGCGGTGGCAGGGTTTCGCCGCGCTGCCGCTGCGCATCAATCGCGCTGGCCTCTTTTAACATGCGCGGCCCGGTCACTTCCGTCCAGGCATTCAGCGCCGGATTATGGTGCTCAACGGCCTGCAGCGTGCTCTTCGCTACCTCCACCGCGCTGATCTCACCCTGCTGGATCGCCCGTTGCAGGCTCTGAATCGAAACATCACCTAATCTCATGCCTGGTATACTCCTGCCACTTCCAGCCGATCGTCCAGCGGAAACGCCATCAGCGGTGCCGCCATCTCCGCGATACGCGACAGCTGGATCAGCAGTTCAGCGCGGCGGGCGTCATCCAGTTCCAGTTGCAGTATCTGCTCCATATGGCCGATGTAGCTGGCCCAGTCGTGTTGATTCATGATTCGCTCCTGTTAAAAACCGGCAGCGCTGCCGTTACTGCGCGGATCGCTTGCGCCCTCAAACATGCCGTTGCTGTGACGCACGATGGCGCCCGCATGGCCAACGGATTCACTGAAGTCCGGCAGCAGCTCCACCTCATGTCCCCACAGACGCAGCATCAATACCGTTTCGTCGTCAAAGCGGCCTTCCAGTTTTAATGAGTCTGATGATTGCCCCCAGGTCCGGCCCAGCAGCCAGCGCGGCGCACTGACCGCCTGCTGTAACGGCAGGCCCTGAATGACATGGCGGGTAAAAATCGCCGCCTGGGTCTGCGGCTGACCATCTCCGCCCATGGCGCCATACACCATTGTCCGGCCATCTTTCAGGCGTGCAGCGGCGGGATTCAGGGTATGAAACGGCTGCTTGCCGGGCGCAAGGGCGAGTAAGTGGTCAGGATCCAGGCTAAACGCCGCGCCACGGTTCTGCCAGGTAATACCGGTGCCGGGCAGCACCACACCACTGCCAAACTCGTGATAGATGCTTTGAATAAAGGAGACCGCCAGGCCGCTGCTGTCCATCACGCCCATCCAGACGGTATCGCCCGGGCCGCGTCCGCTTCCCCAGGCTGCCGCCTCACCATCGGTGATCTGGCTGGCGAGTGTGGCAAGGTGATCGCTATCCAGCAGCGCCTGCAGATCTTCGGTGACGTGACGCGGATCGGTGATGTGTTTGTCCCGCAGCGCAAAGGCTTTCTTGGTGGCTTCAACGATGCGGTGCACCGTCTGCGCGTCATCAGCCTCCGCCATCGCCAGCCGGTCGGTGATGCCGAGGATTGCCAGCGACACCATGCCCTGCGTCGGCGGGGCGATATTCCAGATGTCGCCTTCACTGTGTGCGAGGTGCAGTGGCGTTGTGCGGCGGGCGCGATGCTGCTGCAGATCGTTCAGCGTCACCGGCATGCCCAGTGTCGCCATCTCGTCGGCCAGATGATGAGCCAGCGGGCCGCGATAAAAACTGTCGAGTCCCTCTTCGGTGAGCTGACTCAGGGTGTTCGCCAGTGCGGGCTGGGTAAAACGGCTGCCGGGCTGCGGCACCTCGCCGTCAGGCATAAACGTGGCGCTGAAGCCGGGCTGATGCTGCAACTCACTGCGAAACGTCGCGGTGGCGGCGCTCTGTGAAGCGGTCACCGGAATGCCGTCGGCGGCGTAGCGAATGGCATCACGCAGCAGACGAGCCAGCGGCAGCGGCGGGGTGCCCATCTCCTTAGAGAGCATCAGTGCCTCCTGCCAGCCACTGACTGTACCGGCTACGGTCAGCGCCGCTTTCGGTCCGCGATGTGGAATTTTCGGGTGATCGGCGTAAAAATCGCGGTGAGCCAGTGAACCTGCTGCGCCGCTGGCGTCGATAGCGACAGGATCACCACCGGGCGGCAGAATCAGCCAGAAACCGTCGCCGCCCAGTCCATTCATGTGTGGATAGACCACCGCGATAGTTGCGGCGGCGGCCACCATCGCTTCAATGGCATTACCGCCATCACGCAGTACCGCGAGTGCGCTTTCACTCGCCAGATGGTGCGGCGTCACCGCCATCCCCTGCGGGGCCATATTGCTTTGAATCATCGTTTTCTCATTCTTCGGGTGACAGAACCCATAACAAAGCAAGAGCTGTTCCAGTTTTCACCCTGCGATGACAATGCGCCGGTTAACCTGGCGTAAATTGTGCTAGGTTTTGCTAAACAAAAGTGCTGAAACAAAAGTTACAGGACGCCTTATGCAACAGCTTGATGAACGACTCAGAAGTCACTATCCCCAGCTCTCGCCACAGGAACAGCGCATTGCTGACTTCGTGTTTGACCATTTCGATGACCTGATCAGCTACAACAGCGCCGAGCTGGCGCGGCTCAGTGGTGTGTCGAAAGCCACGGTCAGCAGGCTGTTTAAGCGTCTGGGCTACGAGAAATACAAAGATATGCGTGATGAGTTACGCATCCTGCGTCAGAGCGGCATGCCGCTGACAGATAATCGTGATGCCGTGCAGGGTAATACCTTGCTGGCACGCCACTATAAGCAGGAAATGGCGAATCTGACGCAGTGGGTTAACAGCCTGGATGCACAGCACTTTAACGAGGTTATTCAGCAGCTGTCGCAGGCAAAACGCGTCTTTATCATCGGTATGCGCAATGCCTACCCGGTGGCGCTGCACCTGCGCCAGCAACTGGTACAGGCGCGTTCTCAGGTGCATATTCTGCCGCAGCCGGGCCAGACGCTGGCTGAGGAGCTGGTGGATATCACACCGGACGACATGGTCATCGTGATGGCCTTTCGTCGTCGTCCACGCATTATTCGCCCGCTGATGCAGCAGTTGCAGGCAGCCGGTATCCCGCTGCTGGCGCTGTGTGAGCCGCAGGCGCAGACGGTGATTACCCTGGCGCGGTGGCAGCTTTGTACGCCGCTGGATAGCGTCTCCGCTTTTGACAGTTACAGCGCGGCCATGAGTCTGGTTAACCTGATTGCTAATGCCCTGCTGCATGAAATGCTGGCTCAGGGACGTCAGCGGATTCATCAGATCGCTGACCTGTATCAGCAGTTTGACGAACTGGAGCACCGTTAACAGGCACCGTTTTGGTGCTTTGCCCCATTTCAGAACACATCTTTCCCGGCGTAATCGCTCCGATTACGCCCGCATTCTGCTGAACTCTCTGCCGCTTAACCCTTTTTTTGTTGCCGCCCGGATTGGCACATTAGTTGCAGATTGCATGTCAAAGAATCTTTTGTTTCACGTTAATCTCACCGGGGTGCATAATGAAAAAAGTTTTAATGGCGGTAGCAGCTGCAGCATTACTGATGGCTCAGGCGGGAAGTGCGCTGGCCGATCAACTGCAGGACATCCAGAAGCGCGGTGTCATCCGCGTCGCTGTGCCGCAGGATTTCCCACCCTTTGGCTCGGTCGGCACTGACCTGCAGCCGCAGGGGTATGACATCGACACGGCGAAATATCTGGCAAAGCAGATGAAACTTAAGTTGCAGCTGGTGCCGGTCAGCAGTGCCAACCGCGTGCCTTATCTGCAAACTGACAAGGTCGATCTGGTTATCTCCAGCATGGGTAAAAATGCCGAGCGTGAGAAAGTGATCGACTTTACACGTGCCTATGCGCCGTTCTTCCTGGGCGTATTTGGTCCGAAAGGTGATGAGATCAAAGCGGCGTCGGCGCTGAGCGGCAAGTCGATTGGCGTCACGCGCGGTGCGGTAGAAGACATGGTGCTCAGCGACGTTGCGCCGAAAGATGCGCAGATAAAACGCTATGAAGATAACAATACCACGTTGTCTGCCTATCTCTCCGGTCAGGTGCAATATGTCGCCACCGGTAACCTGGTGGTCGCCGCGATTGCACGCCAGAATCCGGCTAAAGCGCCTGTCGCGCAGTTTATGCTGAAAGATTCACCCTGCTTTATCGGCCTGAAGAAAGATGAGCCTGCGCTGAAAGCGAAAGTCAATGCGCTGATTGAGCAGGGCATCAAAGATGGCACTCTGAATAAACTGTCAGAAGAGTGGCTCAAAGCGCCGCTGCCCGCCAACCTCGGCGCCTGAGGACGGATTCATGACCGGGCAACTTAACTTTCCCGCCCTGTGGCCCTACTGGCCGGAGCTGCTCTCCGGTCTGTGGGTCACCCTCCAGCTGACGGTGCTGGCGACGACCGGTGGTGTGGCGCTGGGCATTGCGGGCGCGGCGCTGCGCAGTGGCAAACCCAGCTGGATGAGCCGCCTGTGGGGCATCTATGTCGAGCTGATCCGCAATACGCCGTTTGTGGTGCAACTGTTCTTTATTGTTTTCGGTCTGCCTGCGCTGGGGCTGAAACTTACCGCTGGCGAGGCGGCGCTGCTGGCGATGCTGATCAACCTTGGCGCTTACAGTACCGAGATCATCCGTGCCGGAATTCAGGTAACGCCCAAAGGGCAGTGGGAAGCAGGCCGGGTGCTGGGATTAACCCGCAGCCAGACATTTTTGCGGGTGGTGTTGCCACCTGCGCTGCAGCGCATTTACCCGGCGCTGGTCAGTCAGTGCATCATCGTGATGCTGGGGTCGTCGGTGGTGTCCCAGGTTTCTTATGAGGAGCTGACCTTCGCCGCTAACCTGATTCAGTCGCGCACCTTCTTAAGTTTTGAGGTCTATCTGGTGACCACGCTGATCTACCTGGCGTTGTCGATTGCGATGCGCCATCTGCTGCTGGCAATTGGCCGTAAATGGTTTGGAGTGCAGCCATCATGATGACGACCTTTACTGACTGGGACATCCTGCGCAACCTGCTGCTGGCGGCGCGCTGGACCCTGTTACTGTCGCTGGTGGCCTTTGCCGGCGGAACGCTGGTAACGCTGCCACTGCTGTTTCTGCGTCTGCTGCAACGCAAGTGGCTGACGCGCGTGATACGCGGTTACACCGCGCTGTTTCAGGGCACGCCGCTGCTGATGCAGCTGTTCCTGGCATTTTTCGGCGTCGGGCTATTCGGCATTGATGTCGCGCCCTGGACCGCAGCTTCGCTGGCATTGACCTTCTACACCAGCGCCTTTCTGGTGGACATCTGGTACGGCAGCATTCGCGCCCTGCCGAAAGGGCAGTGGGAAGCGTCGCGCTGCCTCGGCCTGACCTTTGGTCAGACGCTATGGCGGGTGGTGGCACCCCAGGCGATCCGCATCGGTATCGCGCCGACCGTGGGCTTTGCCGTGCAGGTGATCAAGGGCACCGCGCTGGCCTCAATAATCGGCTTCATTGAGCTGACTAAGGCGGGCACCATTCTGAACAACGTGACCTATCAGCCGTTTAAAGTCTTTGGGCTGGTGGCGCTGGGCTACTTCCTGATGTGTTATCCGCTGTCTCGCTACAGCCAGTATCTGGAGAAAAAATTCAATGCCGCTCATCACCATTAATCAGGTGCAAAAATATTACGGCGACAACCATGTGTTGAAAGGCGTGGATCTGGATATCGACATGGGCGAGGTGATCTCGATCATTGGTCGCAGTGGATCCGGCAAAAGCACGTTGCTGCGCTGTATGAACGGGCTGGAAGGCTATCAGGAGGGCAGCATCAAGCTCGGCGGGATGACGATTACTGACCGTGATTCGCAGGCGCGTGAAATCAGCCGCTCGGTCGGAATGGTATTTCAGAGCTTCAATCTGTTCCCGCACATGACGGCGCTGGAGAACGTGATGCTGGCGCCGCGCCGGGTGCTGAAGAAAAGCGAGGCCGAGTGCCGGGCGCTGGCGGCGCAGATGCTGGAGAAAGTCGGGCTGGGTGAACGTCTTGACTACTATCCTGCCAGCCTCTCTGGCGGTCAGCAGCAGCGCGTGGCGATCGCCCGTGCGCTGGCGATGACGCCGAAAGTTTTACTCTGTGATGAGATCACCTCCGCGCTCGATCCTGAACTGGTGGGCGAAGTGCTTAAAGTTCTGGAGCAGCTGGCGGCAGAGGGAATGACGCTGATCCTCGTCACCCATGAAATGAGCTTCGCCCGCGACGTGGGCGATCGTGTGGTCTTTATGCATCAGGGGCGCGTCTGGGAGCAGGGCGACAGTAAAACGCTGTTCGCCCAGCCGCAGACGCCGGAGCTGAAGCAGTTTATCTCTTCGGTTCGTCTCTAAATGTTTAGTTTGACAGGCGTTTATTGTTGCAGACAGTCTGACCACGGACAGCGCGGAACAACCGGAGCGTACACGAAGTACGTGAGGATGACTCGCTGTGCTCGCCCCTTCAGGGCCGCCCTTACGGGCGTTCAGGTTGCTAAAGCAGCCTGTGTGAGCACTGCCCGGGGCCAGAATGGCAAATAAAATAGCCTGTCGGGCATCAGAAAAGGAAATGATGATGGATATAACACAATACCCGCAACTCAATCCGCCACAGCGTCTGCTGATGGGACCGGGACCGATCAACGCCGATCCCCGCGTGCTGCGCGCCATGTCGAGCCAGCTGCTGGGTCAGTACGATCCCGCGATGACCCACTACATGAACGAAGTGATGGCGCTCTATCGCGGCGTGTTCCGCACAGAGAACCGCTGGACGCTGCTGATTGATGGCACCTCTCGTGCCGGCATCGAATCGATACTGCTCTCCGCTATCCGCCCTGGCGACAAAGTGCTGGTCCCGGTGTTTGGCCGCTTCGGTCATCTGCTGTGCGAAATTGCCCGCCGCTGTCGTGCGGACGTTCACACCATCGAAGTGCCGTGGGGCGAAGTCTTTACCCCGGACCAGATTGAAGATGCGATCAAAAAAGTGCGGCCACGCCTGCTGCTGACCGTGCAGGGCGATACCTCGACCACCATGCTGCAGCCACTTGAGCAGCTGGGGGCGATCTGTAAACAGTACGGCGTGCTGTTCTACACCGATGCCACCGCGTCGCTGGCGGGCAACCCGCTGGAAACGGATGCCTGGGGACTGGATGCCGTATCGGCGGGGATGCAGAAATGCCTGGGCGGCCCATCGGGCACGTCACCGATCACCCTGAGCGCAGAGATGGAAGCGGTGATCCGCAAACGCAAATGCGTGGAGCAGGGGATCCGCACCGAGGCGCATCAGGATGGAGATGATGAAATGATCTACTCCAACTATTTTGATCTCGGCATGATCATGGATTACTGGGGGCCGGAGCGGCTTAACCATCACACCGAAGCGACCAGTGCGCTGTTTGGCGCCCGCGAGTGTGCCCGTCTGATCCTGCAGGAAGGGCTGGATAACGGCATCGCCCGTCACAAACTGCATGGTGAAGCGATGCTGAAAGGCATTCAGGGAATGGGGCTGGAGACTTTTGGCGATCTGAAAAACAAGATGAACAACGTGCTGGGCGTGATGATCCCGTCAGGTGTCAACGGCGATCAGGTGCGCAAACTGATGCTGGAGGATTTCGGCATTGAGATTGGCACCTCATTTGGTCCGCTGCATGGCAAGGTGTGGCGCATCGGCACCATGGGTTACAACGCGCGCAAAGATTGCGTGATGCAGACGCTATCGGCGCTGGAAACAGTGCTGACTCATGTTGGTTATCGCACGCCGCAGGGCGCGGGTGCGCAGGCCGCCTGGGATCACTACGGGAGCCAGGCATGATGATGAGTGCCAGCGAAGCTCAGGCCGCTGCACAGCGCGTGATGGCGCGCTGTGATGCGCTGGCAGCGATCAGCGAAACGGCTGAGGGCCTGACCCGCGTCTACCTGTCGGCGGAACATCTGCGCGCCAACGCCTGCGTCGGTGAGTGGATGCAGGCAGCGGGGATGCAGGTGTGGCAGGATGAAGTCGGCAATATCTGTGGGCGCTATGAGGCGGCAGAAGCGGGTGCGCCTGCGCTGCTGCTCGGCTCCCATCTCGATACGGTGCGCAACGCCGGCCGCTACGACGGGATGCTGGGCGTGCTCAGCGCCATTGAAACCGTACAGTGGCTAAATGAACATCAGCGCCGCCTGCCGCTGGCCATTGAGGTGATTGGCTTTGGCGACGAAGAGGGCACCCGTTTTGGCATTACGCTGCTTGGCAGTCGCGGGATTACCGGCAGCTGGCCGCAAAGCTGGGTGACACATCCCGACGGCAATGGCATTACTGTCGCGCAGGCGATGGCCGATGTTGGTCTCGACAGCGACAGGATCGCATCTGCGGCGCGGCGGGTTGAGGATATCGTCGGATATCTTGAGCTGCACATCGAACAAGGCCCCTGTCTGGAGCAGGAAGATCTGGCGCTGGGTGTGGTCACGGCGATTAACGGTGCGCGCCGCCTCAACTGTCGTTTCACCGGCGAAGCGGGCCATGCGGGAACGGTGCCGATGACGCATCGCAAAGATGCGCTGGCCGCCGCCGCCGAGTGGATGGTGTTTATCGAGCAGGCCACCCGTGAGCAGGATCCGCAGCTGGTCGCGACTGTGGGCACGATTAACTGCGCGCCGGGTGCAGTGAATGTGATCCCCGGCGAGGTATCGCTGTCGCTGGACGTGCGCGGTCCGCTGGATAATCCGCTGGAGACGCTGCTCTCCAGCCTGCTAACGCAGGCTGAGGCGATTGCGCTGCGTCGTGGACTTCGCTTCGAGTCGAACGAATATTATCGCATCGGTGCTACCGCCTGTGACTCCGCGCTGCAACAGGCGCTGAGCCATGCGGTGGAAACGGTGCAGGGTCGCAGTCTGTCACTGCCGAGCGGGGCCGGGCATGACGCTATCGCTATCGCTGAACGCTGGCCGGTCGGCATGTTATTTGTGCGTAACCATCGCGGCATCAGTCATCATCCGGCAGAGTCGGTGGCGGTTGACGATGTGGCTCCTGCGCTGCAGGCTTATCTGGAAGCGGTCTCGCTGATTGCCGGACGGAGTTAAAATATGGAGTTAGCCACATTTAATCAGCTGTCAGCTGACGAGGCGCAGTCGGCCATCCGGCACTGTGTGGCGATCCCGCACTGGCAGCAGTCGATGGTGGCGGGCCGGCCTTTTGCCACCATTGAGGCGCTACTGGCCACTGCCGATGCGCTGGCTCGCCAGTGGCAGCAGCCCGAGCTGGAAGCGGCCTTGTCGGCCCATCCCCGCATTGGCGAACGCGCGAACGGCGCGGACAAAGAGTCTGTACTGTCGCGTGGGGAGCAGTCCGCGATGCAGCAGGCCGATTATGCTCTGCAACAGGCGATGCAGCAGGGGAATAAGGCGTATGAAGCGCGTTTTGGCCGGGTGTTTCTGATTCGTGCCAAAGGGCGCAGCGGCGAACAGATGCTCGCAGAGTTGCAGCGTCGGTTGCAGAATAGCGATGTTACCGAGCAGCAGGAGGCGCTGGATCAACTGCGTGAAATTACCCTGTTACGCCTTAAGGAGACGATTCAATGAGCACTGTGACCACCCATATTCTCGACACGGCGCTGGGTAAACCGGCCAGCGGCGTGGCGATTTCACTGGAGCAGAACAGCCCGGAAGGCTGGTTTCCGATTTCACAGGGTGAAACGGACAGCGACGGGCGTCTGAAAGATCTGACGCCTGAGCCGCTGACGCCGGGCCACTACCGTTTAACGGCGGAAATCGGCGACTATTTTGCCGTCGCCGGTCGGGATGCGCTCTACGTCAGTGCACAGATCGATTTTATGATCGCTGAGGCGGGCAGCCATTTTCATCTGCCATTTCTGATTTCGCCCTGGTCCTGGTCAACTTATCGCGGCAGTTAACCGGCGGTGGTTTACAGCGAAAACCGGTCTGCATCCTGCCAGGCCGGGAAGCGCTCGCGGTAAGCCTGAAGCGCGTCCAGTGACAGCTCGGCATCCAGCCGGGCGCGCTGATGCTGCTCGGCCGCGCTGAGGATCTCCCCCTGCGGTGAAATAATCTGGCTGTCGCCACTGTAGTGATGCTGATTGCCATCGCTGCCAACGCGGTTACAGCCTGCCACGTAAGCCTGATTTTCAATCGCCCGCGCTAACAGTAGCGCCTGCCAGTGCAGCGCACGTGGCGCAGGCCAGTTGGCGACATAGAGCGCCAGATCGTAATCATTGCGGTTGCGCGAGAAGACCGGGAAGCGCAGGTCGTAACAGATTTGCGGCAGAATGCGCCAGCCGCGCCACTCAAACACCTGCCGCTGTTCGCCGGGCTGATAGTGGTGATGCTCGTCCGCCATACGGAACAGGTGACGCTTGTCATACTGATGCAGCGTGCCGTCCGGTTCGACCAGCAGGAAGCGGTTTACCGCGCCGTGTTCTGTCTGAATTGCCGCGCTGCCGCCGACCAGGGCATCGGTGCTGCGGGCATGCTGGTGCAGCCACTCAACCACCTGCGCCTCTGGCAGCGAGCTTTTCGCCGCCTCCATCGCAAAGCCGGTCGTAAACATCTCTGGCAGGATAATCAGATCGCGTCCGGTAAGTCCGGCCAGTTGCGCGTCAAAATGGCGCAGGTTGGCCTCGCCATCCATCCAGCTCAGCGTCTCCTGCAATAGCGTGATTTTCAAAGCTGACATAAGCGCTCCGCGGCGGCATCTAATGTCGCCGGCTGTTTGGCAAAACAGAGGCGGATCAGTTTATGGGGGAAAGCATCGGCGCAGAACACCGACAGGGGTATCGCGGCGACGCCGACTTCACGGGTCAGCCACTGGCAGAAACTGACATCATCCCGATCGGAGATGGCGCTGTAATCGACCAGTAAAAAGTAGGTCCCTTCGCAGGGCAGAACCTTAAAGCGGCTGTTGCTCAGCGCCGTGGCCAGCCTATCGCGGCGATCGCGATAGAACGCTGGCAGTTCAAAATAGTGTTCCGGATGCTCACGCAGCATATCGGCGATTGCCAGCTGCGCCGGGGTATTCACCGAGAAGGTCAGGTATTGATGCACTTTGCGCAGTTCAGCGCTGATCGCCGCAGGGGCAATGCAATAGCCCACTTTCCAGCCGGTCATATGGAACGTCTTGCCAAACGACGACACCGCGATGGCGCGCTGACGCAAATCAGGATGGGCCAGCACACTGGCGTGGCCCACCTCATCGAAGCAGATGTGCTCATAAACTTCGTCGCTCAGCACATAAACCGGGTGCGCCGAAATCGCCTGCCACAGCGCGGCGAAATCGGATTGCTGCCAGACGGTAGCGGTAGGGTTGTGCGGCGTATTCAGAATCACCAGCCGGGTTTTGTCACTCAGCAGTGCAGCAAACGCCTGCCAGTCCACCCGAAAAGCGGGCGGCTGCAGCGTAATGCGTTTCATCACGCCGCCAGACAACTCCACCGCTGGCGCATAGCTGTCGTAGCTGGGATCAAAGCAGATCACCTCATCGCCCGGCCGCACCAGTGCGGTAATCGCCGCATAGAGCGCTTCAGTTGCACCCGCTGTCACCGTAATCTCCACGTCAACATCCGGGCGGTAATCATAAAGTCGCGCGGTTTTTTCAGCTATCGCCTCGCGTAACGGCAGCGCACCGGTCATCGGCGCATACTGATTCGCGCCCTGGCTGACGTGATACGCCAGCCGCTGCTGTAGATAGTCCGGGCCGCTGAAATCGGGAAAGCCCTGAGAGAGATTGATGGCGTTATGCTGCTGCGCCAGCGCACTCATCTGGCTGAAAATCGTGGTGCCGAGTAAGGGAAGTTTACTCTCGGGGATCAGGTTGTGCTGCGTCATGGTGTCAGGCCTTAAGCGCGAAAATTGATGCGGTGTCACCCGGTGTTTGTGCCACTATAAACAGGATGGTAGTATTTGGCAATCAAGACGCTTAGACGGCTAAATGCGTCATGCTCCACATCTCTTCTGCGTTGGCTGCGCTTGCTTACCCCGGTCACTGACGAGTGTCAGCTCTCGGGGATGCGCGCACTTGCCGCCTTGTCCTGCCGACATGCTCCGCGCGGCAGCGGCGTTGGCTGCGCTTGCTTACCCCGGTCACTGACGAGTGTCAGCTCCCGGGGATAAGCGCGCTTGCCGCCTTGCTGACACACGGATCATTTGGCAGGACCTGGAGATGATGATGCAACCTGTTGAAATTTCATCGCCGTTACGATTATCTGAGTTACCGGGAATTACATTTCACCGTAAGGAACCTTTATGTCGCAGAGTCTTCCGTTAGATCAGCTGGTCGCCGCCTGTCACTGGATTGGCGAAAAAGGCTGGGCACCGGCCACCGGCGGAAATATGTCCGTGCGCCGCGATGAACATGTCTGCCTGCTGAGTGAATCGGGCAAAGATAAAGGCACGCTGACGCGGGATGACTTTATTGAGGTCGATATCGCCACCAGCCAGTCGCTCTCTGGCCGTAAGCCGTCGGCAGAAACCGGCCTGCACACGATGATCTATCGCCTCTTTCCTGAGGCGGGCGCGGTGCTGCACACCCACACGGTGAATTCGACCGTGCTGTCGCGGGTGGAGCAGGGGGCGGCGCTATTGCTGCACGGCTATGAGATGCAAAAATCGTTAAGTGGTCAGCATACTCATCTGGATACGCTGGCGATTCCCGTGTTCGACAATAGCCAGGATATCGCGGCGCTGGCGTCAGAAATTGAAGATTACGCCGCACGTTTTCCGCTGCATTACGGCTTTCTGCTGCGCGGCCACGGCTTAACCTGCTGGGGCCGGGATGTCAGCGAAGCCCGCCGTCATCTGGAAGGTCTGGAATTTTTATTTGAATGTGAACGTCAACGTCGCCTGCTGGAGAAAGCATGATTCGCGCCATTGTTACTGATATCGAAGGCACTACCAGCGATATCCGCTTTGTACATAACATCCTGTTTCCCTATGCCCGCAAGCATCTGCCGGATTTCCTGCGTGAAAATGCGCACCAGCCGGACGTGGCGGCCGCACTGCAGTCGGTGCGCGAAGAAGCTGGTCAGCTGCAGGCCGATCTGGCTGGCGTCACAGATATTCTGCTGGGCTTTATGGACCAGGATCGCAAATCGACCGGCCTGAAGGCGCTGCAGGGCATGATCTGGCGCGATGGCTACGTGAACGGCAGTTTTACCGGTCATCTCTATCCCGACGTCGTGCCTGCGCTCAGCCGCTGGAAGGCGCAGGGCATTGAACTTTATGTATATTCCTCCGGCTCGGTTGCGGCGCAGAAATTGTTATTTGGCTACAGCGACGAAGGTGATATTACTGGCCTGTTCAGTGGCTATTTTGACACCCACGTCGGCGCCAAACGCGACGTCGCGGCTTATCGCACTATTGCCGCTGACATTGGCCAGCCAGCGGAGCAGCTGCTGTTTCTCTCTGATATTCATCAGGAGCTGGATGCCGCCGCAGAGGCGGGCTGGCAGACATTGCAATTACTGCGTGGCGATGCGGACAATGAGAGCCGCCATCGTCAGGTGACGGATTTTTCTCAGATTAACCCGGAGTCGATTTAGCATGAGCGCACTGACTATTTTTACCGACCGTGAAGCCAGCCAGCCGGTGTGGCACAGCACTGACGCGGAAGCGATTCGTGACCGCCTGAATGCAAAAGGTGTCCGTTTTGAGCGCTGGGAAGCCGATCGTGATTTGGGTGAAAATCCGGATCCCGAAACGGTGATCAACGCCTATCAGCATGCGATTGATCGGCTGGTGGCGGAAAAGGGATATCAGAGCTGGGATGTGATCAGCATGCGTGCTGATAACCCGCAGAAAACCGTGCTGCGGGAGAAATTTCTCAATGAACATACGCACGGCGAAGATGAAGTGCGTTTCTTTGTCGAGGGTGCCGGGCTGTTCTGCCTGCATCTGGATGGCGAGATCCTGCAGATCCTCTGCGAAAAAAACGATCTGATCTCAGTGCCAGCGGGAACGCCGCACTGGTTTGATATGGGGTCGTCACCCCACTTCACGGCTATCCGTATTTTCGACAATCAGGAAGGCTGGGTGGCGAACTTTACCGGCGATAAGATAGCGGATGCCTATCCGCGTCTGGCGTAATCTGTCAGCCTGTTATGCGAGGCGTCTCCATAGCGGCAAACGCCTCGCAGACCATTACTGCGGCTGGAAGATGCCGTCCTGCACCTGGTCAGGCGTCACCACGCCGGTGTCCAGCACCCAGCCGCTGATCAGCGCCGCTGGCGTCACGTCAAACGCCGGGTTATAAACCCAGGCTGCTTCTGGCGCCCACTGCACGCTGCCAAAACTGCCGGCAACGCCCGTCACTTCACTGGCGGCGCGCTGCTCAATGGGAATCGCTGCGCCGTCAGGGCAGCTGCGATCCAGCGTGGTATGCGGAGCCGCCACGTAGAACGGAATCTGATGATAATGCGCCAGCACCGCCAGGCTGTAGGTGCCGATCTTATTGGCGACATCGCCATTGGCGGCAATGCGGTCAGCGCCGACCCACACCGCATCTACGTCGCCACGGGCCATCAGGCTGGCGGCCATGGAGTCGGTAATCAGGGTGTAGGGAACCGCCAGCTCGCCCAGTTCCCAGGCGGTTAAGCGGCCGCCCTGTAACAGCGGACGGGTCTCATCAACCCACACATTCTTAATCAGGCCCTGCTGATGGGCACGGGCAATGACGCCCAGCGCGGTACCCACACCCGCCGTTGCCAGCCCGCCGGTATTACAGTGAGTCAGCAGCTGGCTATTAGGTTTCACCAGCGTGCAACCCGCATCAGCGATGGCATCACACAGTTGCTTATCCTCCTGCACCAGCCGCCAGGCTTCCTGAGCCAGCGCAGGGGCAAAGTCCGGCTGGGCCAGTGCCCCTTTCATCCGGTCAAGATTGTTCATCAGGTTGACGGCGGTAGGGCGGGCGGCGCGCAGGGTCTCCAGCGCCTGAGCCAGTTCAGCGCGCGGCTGCCCCTGTTCTGCCAGCAGCGCCAGCAGCAGCGAGGCAGAGAGGCCGATTAGCGGCGCACCGCGCACCCGCAGTGCATGAATATGTTCAATCAGTTGAGGCACGCTGTGTGCGGGCAGCCAGTTCTTCTGCTGCGGCAATGCCTGCTGATCCAGAATCCAGAGCTGATTGTCACGAACCTGTAAGCTGGTGGTTTGAAGTGTCTGCATTGTGGGTGAAATCCATGTTGCGTTAATGATGCGTATTGTGCCAACATGCTGAACGGATGTATAGACGTCTGAACGGCTTATTACACCTGAGTGACCCCCTTCGAATGATGAGGAACAGGCAATGTCGCAATACCGTACCTTTACTGCTGCTGATGCTGTGGAATATGCCCGACAATTTGGCGGCGTGGACAATCCTGCCGCGCTGAGCAGCGCAGAAGAGATTGGTGATGGCAACCTCAACCTGGTGTTTAAGATTTATGACGATCAGGGCATCAGTCGCGTTATCGTCAAGCAGGCACTGCCTTATGTGCGCTGCGTGGGGGAGTCCTGGCCGCTGACGCTGGATCGGGCGCGGCTGGAAGCGCAGACGCTGGTCGAGCACTACAAATATTGTCCGCAGCACACGGTGAAGATCACCCATTACGATGCGGAGCTGGCGGTGATGGTGATGGAAGATCTCTCCAGCCATCGCATCTGGCGTAGCGAGCTGGTGAAGGGCGCTTACTACCCGGAAGCGGCTCAGCAGTTAGGCAACTATCTGGCGCAAACCCTGTTTCATACATCCGATTTCATCCTGCATCCGCATCAGAAAAAAGCGGAAGTGGCGCGTTTCATCAATCCGGAAATGTGTGAAATCACTGAAGATCTTTTCTTCAACGATCCTTACACCAATCATGAGCGCAACAGCTATCCTGAAGCGCTTGAACCGCTGGTCGCCAGCCTGCGTAATGATGATGCCCTGCGCATCGCGGTGGGCGGTCTTAAGCATCGTTTCTTTGCTCACGCCGAAGCACTGCTGCATGGGGATATTCACAGCGGCTCGATTTTCGTTGCTGACGGCAGCCTGAAAGCGATTGATGCGGAATTTGGCTATTTTGGTCCCATCGGTTTTGATGTTGGTACTGCGGCAGGCAACCTGCTGATTAACTACTGCGGCCTGCCAGGTCTGCTGCCTCCGCGCGAAGCCGCCGATGCCCGCGAGCAGCGCCTCAGCGATGTCCATAAACTCTGGACGACGTTTGCTTCAGGCTTCCTGGCGCTTGCGGCAGAGAAAACCCGCGATGAGGCGCTGGCTTATCCAGGCTATGCGGAAGCGTTTCTGCGTAAAGTATGGGCTGATACCATCGGTTACTGCGGCACTGAGCTGATTCGCCGCACGGTGGGAATGTCACATGTGGCAGATATGAAGCTGATTGCCGATCCGGCGATGCGCACTGACTGCATCCGTAATGCGATTAACCTGGGTCGCACGCTGATTCTGGCAGCCGATCACGTCGAAGATGTGGATGCGCTGATTGCCCGCATCCGTCAGGCAGGATAAAAAAAGCCGACATGATGTCGGCTTTCAGGTAAATCAAAAGCTGGCTATAAGAGTGTGCCCGCGCCGGTAACAGGGACAGATCGGAAAGTCGCTAAAGCCATCCCTGGCTCGCTCGGCCCGCGTCGTCCTGACGCGGGACGCTTTCCTCTTCTGACCCTGTTCCCTGCGCTTTGGGCTTAATTATTGCGGCCAGATTTCCCCTGATTTGGCATAGTGCCGCCCTACTGATGAAGAGCGCTGAACTTCAAGCGATGGGACCATACGCCTGGAATAAAGCATCGCGGGCCATGGATGGCCCGCGCTGAGCATGCCATGGATGGCGTTTTTGCGTCTTTACGGAAGGCGTCTGCTCCCTGAGCCGGTGCTGCAGGCTAACGCTAACCTTATGCTGCCTCACTCGTCCGTGATGCAGGCTGAGGGGCTTTCTCTGGCACCGGTACTGCCAGTGCCTCCGGCTCAAACTCATCGACGTTAATCGAACGCAGACGGCTGACTTCGGCACGCTGCAACACTTCCGCCTCTTTGGCATCAATCCAGCCCTGATCCAGCGCACGCTTCGCCAGCGCGTCCAGACGGGTAAAGGAGAGGTGCTGCTTCGTCTGTTTGCACAGCCTGTCATGAATCACTTCTGCCGCCATCACATCCTGCAGCGCCTGTTCCAGCTGACCGGCAGGGTTATGTTTACTCGGCGTCAGGTACATGCCACGGCCCAGTCGGCTGCGGGTGGCTGACGGCTGCTGCAGCATTTTTGCCAGCTGATGATCCAGACGGTCAGACGGAGCAGGGCAGTGATGACCGCCAGCGAAAATCGTCATCCGCAAGGCGCCCGCCACCAGACGGTTCGGGAAGTTACGCAGCAGATCGTCAATAGCCACTTCTGCCTGATGCAGCGCATCCTGTACGCCCCAGTGAACCAGCGGCAGATCGGCTTCGTTGCGACCTTCATCGTCATAACGTTTCAGGGTTGCGGAGGCCAGATAGAGCTGACTCAACACATCGCCCAGACGCGCCGAGATACGCTCGCGACGTTTCAGGCTGCCACCCAGCACCGCCATCGACACATCAGAGAGCAACGCCAGGTTGGCACTGATGCGGTTCAGGTGCTGGTAATAACGGCGGGTGCCATCGCGGGTCGGGCTGGCGCTGGTGCGTCCGGCAGTTAAGCCCAGCCACAGGCTGCGCATCGTGCTGCTGCCCACATGACCGATATGGCTGAACAGCGCCTGATCGAACGCATTCACATCGTTGCTGGCTGCCGCCGCCATCTCCTGCAGTACATAAGGATGGCAGCGAATCGCGCCCTGACCAAAGATAATCATGCTGCGCGTCAGAATGTTCGCGCCTTCCACGGTGATAGCGATCGGCGCACCCTGATAGGCACGGGCCAGGAAGTTACTGTTCCCGAGCATAATGCCTTTACCGCCGGCAATATCCATAGCGTCGATAATGGCGCGCTGACCGCGATGGGTGCAGTGATATTTCACAATCGCCGACAGCACCGCCGGTTTTTCACCCTGCATAATGCCGGCTGTGATCAGCGTAGCGGCCGCATCCATCACATAAGCATTACCCGCAATGCGTGCCAGCGGCTCTTCAATCCCTTCCATCTTACCGATTGAGACGCGGAACTGGCGGCGGATATGGGCATAAGCACCTGTTGCCAGCGCCACACTTTTCAGGCTGCCGGTTGAGTTCGATGGCAGCGTAATGCCGCGACCCACTGACAGACACTCCACCAGCATCCGCCAGCCCTGGCCGGCCATTTCCGGACCGCCGATAATATAGTCAATCGGCACAAAGATATCGTTGCCGCGTGTCGGCCCGTTCTGGAACGGCACGTTAAGCGGGAAGTGGCGATGGCCAATTTCCACACCGGGCGTGTTGGTCGGAATCAGCGCACAGGTAATACCAGGATTTTCGTTGTCGCTGAGCAGATGATCCGGGTCGGAAAGTTTAAACGCCAGGCCCAGCACGGTGGCGATCGGTGCCAGTGTAATGTAGCGCTTGTTCCAGGTCAGGCGCATACCCAGCACCTGCTGACCTTTCCATTCGCCCATGCAGACGACGCCAGTATCGGGGATCGCGCCGGCATCTGAACCTGCTTCCGGGCTGGTCAGCGCAAAGCAGGGGATCTCATCGCCGCGTGCCAGCCGGGGCAGGTAATGATTTTTCTGCTCTTCGGTGCCGTAGTGCTGCAGCAGTTCGCCCGGACCCAGTGAGTTAGGCACACCCACAGTAATCGCCAGAATCCCGGAGACGCCCGACAGCTTTTGCAGCACACAGGCTTGTGCATAGGCAGAGAAATCGAGGCCGCCATACTCTTTTTTAATGATCATCGCGAAGAAACGATGCTCTTTCAGATATGCCCAGAGTTCCGGCGGCATATCGGCCAGCTCATGGGTGATCTGGAAATCGTTGGCCATGCGGCACGCTTCTTCGACCGGGCCATCAAGAAAGGCCTGCTCCTCGGCAGTCAGGCGTGGCTGAGGATAGTTGTGCAGCTTCTGCCAGTCCGGTTTGCCCTGGAACAGATCGCCTTCCCACCAGGTGGTACCCGCATCGATGGCCTCTTTCTCGGTGCGCGACATCGGCGGCATTACTTTCTGGAAGCGCTGAAAGATCGGCGTTGAAAAGAGGCTGCGGCGCAGCGACGGCAGGTTAAACGGCAGCAGAATGATCGCCAGTGGCAGCAGCAGCCATGGCGTCCAGAGATGCGCAACAGCCATCGCCGCAGTCCACAGCAACAGAATGGCGCTGCTGAGCCGTAACGACAGGCGGTGGTAGAACAGGGCGCCAATCAGCGCCACCGTGGCAAGTATCGAAACAACCATCATAATGAACCGCTCCAAGTAGTAAGAGGTCTGACCTGTTATACAGAGAGGTTTAGAGCAGTTGAGAGCATTTATCAATTTGTTTACATCGCAATTACAACCTGCCTCACAAAAACCTGTTTTAGCCCATTTTTGCAGCACCTTCGGCAACAATATTCCGCGTTAGAGTCCGGACCGACGTGGCATGACGCTTTGCGCTGACCGGCCATTCCGTTAAACTTGCTGCGATTAACCTCTCCTAAAAAAGGACATCCCTATGTACCAGGACATCATCCGCTCTGAGCTCAATGAAGCTGCTGATACGCTGAATAAATTCCTCAGCGACGATGCCAATATCCATGCGATCCAGCGTGCTGCGGTACTGCTGGCTGACAGCTTTAAGGCTGGCGGAAAGGTGCTTTCGTGCGGTAACGGCGGTTCACATTGCGATGCGATGCACTTCGCCGAAGAGCTGACCGGTCGCTACCGTGAAAATCGTCCTGGCTATCCGGCGATTGCCATCTCTGATGTCAGCCACCTCTCCTGCGTCAGTAATGATTTTGGTTATGACTATGTCTTTTCGCGCTACATAGAAGCAGTAGGGCGTCCGGGCGATGTGCTGCTGGGCCTCTCAACCTCCGGTAACTCTGCCAATATCATTAAAGCGATTGAAGCTGCCCGTGCGCAGGGAATGAAAGTGATCACCCTGACCGGTAAAGATGGCGGTAAGATGGCAGGCAGTGCCGACATTGAAATCCGGGTGCCGCACTTTGGTTATGCCGATCGCATTCAGGAGATCCACATTAAAGTGATCCACATCCTGATGCTGCTGATCGAAAAAGAGATGGTGAAGTAACAGCGCTGGCCTCCCACAGAAGGAGGCCACTTAATCAGAGGCGGTGGCTATGTGCGAATTGCTCGGGATGAGCGCCAATGTTCCCACGGATATCTGTTTCAGCTTTACCGGACTGGTTCAGCGTGGCGGTGGGACCGGGCCTCACAAAGATGGCTGGGGCATTACCTTTTACGAAGATAAAGGCTGCCGTACGTTTAAAGATCCGCTGCCGAGCTTTAACTCACCGATTGCGCGTCTGGTGCAGGAATACCCGATAAAATCACATTCGGTGGTGGCGCATATCCGCCAGGCGAATCGTGGTCAGGTGTCGCTGGAAAACACCCATCCGTTTACCCGTGAGCTGTGGGGCCGTCACTGGACCTATGCGCACAACGGACAGCTCAAGGGGTATCGGCAACTGGAGACCGGCACATTCCGGCCGGTAGGCGAAACGGACAGCGAGAAGGCGTTTTGCTGGATCCTGCATCAGCTGGCGACGCGCTATCCACGCACGCCGGGCAACTGGCCTGCGGTGTTTCGTTTTATCGGGGAGCTGGCTGGCACGCTGCGGCAGAAGGGCGTGTTTAACATGCTGCTGTCAGACGGGCGATATCTGATGGCCTTTTGCTCCACCAACCTCTTCTGGATCACCCGTCGTGCACCTTTTGGCCGGGCGCAGTTACTGGATCAGGATGTGGAGGTTGATTTTCAGCAGCACACCACGCCGCATGACGTGGTGACGGTGATTGCTACGCAGCCACTGACGGCCAATGAAACCTGGCAGCGGATTGCGCCAGGCGAATGGGCGTTATTCTGCCTTGGAGAGCGCCAGGAATGAACGGGAGGCCGCTTCGGGACTGGCTAAAACCGGTGCCGGGCTGCTGTTCATCACATATTTACCGCTGGCGACGTTGACCGTCGGCGGCTGGTGATATTTAGCAAAATAAGCGTATCCGGGCTGGAGCTGCTGCCAGAAACTGGCATCGCTGGAGTAGCGGTGACGCTGCATGTTGCTGTCAGTCATGCGGAACGGATAGATGCTGATGCTGACATCCTGCTGGCCATTACGCAGCGCCGCGTTCACATAAGTAAAAATCTCATCCATATAGGCGTTCGTCATGGCATAGCAGCCAATTGACTTACAGTCGCCATGAATCATCAGGTAGTTGCCGCTGTAGCCCTGATTACGATCGAACTGATTCGGGAAGCCAATGTTGATCGCGCGATAAAAACGGCTATCCGGCTTCAGCTGATTCAGCTTCACGTTGTAAAAACCTTCCGGGCTTTTGAAATCGCCTTCACGGCGTTTCGGGCCGAGGCCGCCAGAAAAGTTACAGATGCGGTAGGTATCCAGCAGGCGATATTCATTACCGATTTTGCCGTAGAGTTCGAGGGTGCGTTCTTCCTTGAAGATCTGGATATAGACCGGGGTGCCCAGTAACTGTTTCTTTAATTCTTTGCTGACCGGAGCCGCTGTCTGGACGGGTTCGGGTGTCATTGCCATGCTGAGGGCTGGCAGTAAAATCATCGCAAACAGGAGTGCGATTTTGCCCATGCTGTGTATACCTTGAGGTGAATAGAACATGACGCAAATTGTGCGTCTCTGTTTGCATTATCGGAACTGTCCGCTATCGCAGCGCAACATTAAACATTGTCTGTTTTTTTAGCAAGACGCTGGCAGCCAGATTCGCGATTTACTGAAGGATATTCGGCCACAAATTTGTAAACTTTAATTGTGGGCGCGACAAATATTGCAGTTACCCCTGCCAACTGTATACTTATCCAGTGCCGGAGGGGGTATGCGTAAAATCATTCATGTCGATATGGACTGCTTCTATGCCGCGGTGGAGATGCGTGATAATCCCCAGCTGCGCGACATCCCGATCGCGATTGGTGGCAGCCGTGAACGTCGTGGCGTCATCAGCACCGCCAACTATCCGGCCCGCAAATATGGCGTGCGCAGCGCGATGCCAACTGGCATGGCCCTCAAGTTATGCCCGCATCTCCGTTTGTTGCCAGGACGTTTCGATGCCTACAAAGAAGCCTCCGCACAAATTCGCGACATCTTTACCCGCTACACCCCGCTGATTGAACCGCTCTCCCTGGATGAAGCCTATCTGGATGTCACCGACAGCCCGCACTGTCACGGCTCTGCCACACTGATGGCGCAGGCGATCCGCGCCACCATCTACCGTGAAACCGGGCTGACCGCTTCAGCGGGCATCGCGCCGATTAAGTTTCTGGCAAAGATTGCCTCTGACCTGAATAAGCCCGATGGGCAGTTCGTGATTACGCCGCCGGAGATGGCCGGTTTTTTGCTGACGCTGCCGCTGGCGAAGATCCCCGGTGTTGGCAAAGTCTCGGCCAAAAAGCTGGAGGAGATGGGGCTGGTGACCTGCGGTGACGTGCAGAAGGCCGATCTGGCGCTACTGTTAAAGCGCTTTGGTAAGTTTGGCCGGGTGCTGTGGGAGCGCAGCAATGGCATTGATGACCGCAGCGTCATTGTGGAGCGCGAGCGTAAATCGCTGGGGGTGGAACGCACGCTGGCAGAAGATATCAGCGACTGGGATGCCTGCCTGGAGATAATCGATTTTCTCTATGCCGAGCTGGATCGCCGGCTGACGCAGATCCGACCCGACAGGCAGGTGGCGCGTCAGGGCGTTAAACTCAAGTTCAGTGATTTTCAGCAGACGACCCAGGAGCATATCTGGCCGGTACTGAATAAAGAAGACATGATTGCCATCGCCCGGAAAACCTGGGATGAGCGTCGTGCCGGGCGCGGCGTGCGGCTGGTGGGACTGCATGTCACCATGGTCGATCCCCAGCTTGAGCGTCAACTTCTGCTGGGTCTGTAACGGTCAGCCTCACCGTTCGGCAAGGCTGACGCCGGATTATTTCTTATATTTCGCCGCCAGGGTAGCAAACCACGGCGCGACGAAATCCTCATTGCTGCCCCAGCCCGGAATGATTTTGTTCAGCGACGCGACGTTCACCGCACCAGGCTGGCTGACGAGCTGCTGCTGAGAGATCGATGCCGCTTTAAACTGGTAAGTCGCAGGCGTCTCTTCACCGGCAATCTTCTTCGCCACCAGCCGCATATTCACCGCGCCAATGGTTTTAGGGTCGACCGCCACCGTCTGCATCCACGGGCTGTTCTTCTCACGCATCAGCTGCAAATCCTGATTCGAGACATCAATACTGTAGAGCTTGATCTCGGTCCGGCCATTCTCCTGCAGCGCTTTGTAAGCGCCCTGGCTGAAGGCATCCCAGGCACCCCAGATTGCGTCGATTTTGCCTTTCGGGTATTTCGCCAGAATCGCACCAATTTTGTTGGCGGTGTCGCCCTGTACGTCCGTTGAAACTGCGCCAATCGACTCCAGCTGATGAATGCCCGGATTCTCTTTCAGCAGCTTTTCATACACCACCTGGCGGCGTTCCATCGGCGGGAAACCGGCAACCCACAGCTTGACGATATTCGCCTTGCCGTTGAAATCATGGATAAGCTGACCCAGCGACAGCTGCGCCAGTGAAGCGTCATCCTGCGCGGTGACGGTGACGCCCGGAATCGGACTATCTACCGGCGTATCAAATACTGACAGCTTGATGCCCGCGTCGGCAATGCGCTTCACCAGGCCGCTGGCGTAGGGCGCTTTACCGTGCGACAGCACGATGCCGTCATATTTCTGGCTGATCGCCTGATTCACGAAATCCTGGAAGCGCGCATCGTCGCCGTTGCTCAGGAAGGTGCTGACTTTAAAGCCCAGCTGGCGCCCCTGCTGAATAGCACCGGCCACAAACTGGGTGGTGTTGTCATCGGAACCAAGGTTGCGGATCACCGCAATACGGATCGGGCCATCATGGCTGGCGATAGCCGCAGGCACCGGCGTGACGGTCTCCGCGAAGGCAGCGCTGGCGTTCAGCAGGCTCAGGGCCAGCAGCGAGAGTGTTATTTTTTGCATTGTTATCAACTCCGGTAAACGCGCCTCAGCGGCGCTGGATATAGGTGATCGCCAGTGCTAAAGCCAGCACCAGTCCTTTAATAATGTCCATGGCGTAGTAGGGAACAGAGAGCATCACCAGACCGTTCTGCAGCACGCCGAGAATCACCGCGCCGACCAGCGTGCCCAGCGCATTGGGCTTGCCGGAGCCAGCCAGCGAGAAGCCGATCCATGCCGCCGCGACAGCGTCCATCAGGTAGCCGCTTCCGGCGTTAACCTGCGATGAACCGATACGCGAGGCGAGCAGGATGCCGCCCAGACCGGCCAGCAGTGAGGCGATCACATAAGCCAGCACCCGATAACGGGTGGTGCGGATGCCGGAGAGGCGCGCCGCTTCCGGATTGCCACCCAGCGCGTACATCCGGCGACCATGTTTGGTCAGTGATAGCGCCAGCTGCGCGGCGACGGTCACCACCAGCATAATGATGACAATGGTTGGCACCTGGCCGAGCAGGCCAAACGTCGCCGGAATAGTGCCTTCCGCCATATCACCGCTCGGCAGCACCATGTTCTCGGTAATCGATCCGCCAAAGCTGTAGGTCATCGCCACACCCTGAATCACAAACAGCGTTGCCAGCGTCGCCAGCATGTCGGGGATACGCAGGATCACAATCAGGAAGGCGTTAAACAGACCGACCAGCGTGCAGAGCGCCAGGGTAATCAGGATCGCGGTGGTGGTGCCGAAGCCGTACCAGACAAACAGTGAAATCACTAACGCATTCGCCAGTGAGGCGGTCGAGCCGACCGACAGATCAAAGCCGCCCACGGTCAGTGATATCGACACGCCAATTGCAATCACCGTAACAATGGCAATCGATCGCAGAATATTGATGATGTTATTGGGTTCAAGGAAGCTGTCGGAGGCCAGGCCAAAGGCGGCAATCAGGATCACTACCGTGAGCAACATGCCCCATTTGTAGAGAAAGTCGAACAACTGGTGACGCCATGGCGAGGGTGTCAGGTTCAGGCTGGTTTCTTTGCTGCTCACGCAGGGGTTCCTCCGGTGGAATAGAGCAAAAGCGTCTCTTCAGTGACGTCGCGTGCAGCCAGCTCGGCCACGATGCGTCCATCCCAGAGCACGCAAATCCGGTCGCATAAGCCGACCAGTTCAGAAAATTCACCCGACGCGTAAATAATGCCTTTCCCTTCGCGCGCCAGGTTATCGATCAGGGTGAACAGCTCGGTTTTGGCTTTAATGTCCACGCCTTTGGTCGGCTCATCGAAGATCAGCACATCCGCGTTATTGCGCAGCCATTTGCCAATGGCCACCTTTTGCTGGTTGCCGCCGGAGAGACGTCGCAGTGTCTGTGCCGGACCGGTGGTGCGCACCTGCAATTGCCGGATAACCTGTTCTGCCCAGCGCCACGCCTGGCGATGACCAAACAGGCTCCAGCGCGAAAAGCTGTCGTCGGCGCTGACGCTGAGGTTCATTGCGACGGATTCATCAATAAAGATCCCCTCTTTGCGACGCTCTTCCGGCACCAGCGCCATACGACGACTGACCGAGTCGTGCGGCGAACGGGGTCGCCACGGCTGACCGTGCAGTTCACCGCCACTGACGCGGCTTTTGCTGGCACCAAACAGCGCTTTGCAGAGCTCGGTTTTGCCGGCACCGGCCAGTCCGGCAATCCCCAGAATTTCACCTTTATGCAGCCGCAGCGAGATATCCTGCAGCAGCTGCTCATCGTGCAATCCTTCCACCGTCAGCAGCAGCGGCTGTGCCTGTTGTTCACGGCGGGCCGGGAAGATATCGGTCAGCTGATGGCCGAGCATCTTCTCCACGATCTGTTCACCGCTCAGCGCCGCCATCGAGCCGGTTTCGATTAACCGGCCATCACGCAGCACCGTCAGCTGGTCGCAGATCGCTTTGAGTTCATGGATACGGTGAGAGATAAACACCACGCCGATACCGCTTGCTTTAAGACGACGCACCACGGCAAATAGCCGCTCGCTTTCGTGCTGATCCAGCGGGGCAGTGGGTTCGTCGAGAATCAGGAAGCGGCAGTGATGCGACAGCGCCCGCGCCAGCAGTATTTGCTGCTTTTCCGCCAGAGTGCAGCGCTCAACCAGCCGGTTAACGTCCAGCGCCACGTCGAGCTGAGCCAGTAAGGCCCGGGCCTGACGGCGAATCTCGCCCCAGCGATAGCGGTGGCCTGGCTCTGCCAGCCGATCCAGCAGAATGTTTTCCGCCACGCTGAGCTGCGGTACCAGGGCGACATCCACTTCCTGCTGAACCAGATGGATACCCAGCTGTTTCGCGTCACGCGGGGTGCGGATAGAAACCGGCTCCCCATCCAGCAGGATCTCGCCGCTGTAGTGACTGTGCGCGCCGGAAAGGATCGCCATCAGCGTAGACTTGCCCGCGCCGTTAGCGCCGGTCAGCGCATGCACCGAATGGCCCTCACTGCGGAAATCCACCGACGATAGCGCGGAAAAACCGCCAAAAGCGATGGAGATATTACGCATCTCAAGGCAGTTTACCCCTGGCATGTGATGATTCTCCTGAAGAAACACTGGCCGCATTTTTTCCTGAACCTTCAGGCGCGGCAACAGCCGAAAGCGCATAAGCTAGCACGAAATCTTATTAGCCATCCAGACATCTGGACATAATGGCGGCTGTGACCAGCGAAGCGTGAGAACGTGGCGGAATAGTAGGGGAAAGCGCGAAAAAGGTAGCGAATTATGCTGGTGAAAAGTCACAGGCATAAAAAAACCAGGCCGGAGCCTGGTTGACTTTTTTTGTGACAGAATTACTTTTCTGGCACCACATTCAGCAGGGTGGTCAGCAGTTTCCAGTAAAGACCCACGCTTTCGATGTGAACCTGCTCATCCGGCGAATGCGGCCCGGTGATGGTCGGCCCAATCGAGACCATATCCATGTCCGGATACGGCTTTTTGAACAGACCACACTCCAGACCGGCGTGAATCACCTGAATGTTAGGGGTTTTATCAAACAGCGCTATGTAGGTCTGACGGGTCAGCGCCATGATGGCGGAGTCTGCATCCGGCTGCCAGCCTGGGTAGCCGCCTTTCGCTTTCGTCTGCGCGCCAGCCAGCTGGCCCAGCGAGGTCAGCATCTGCACCACATAATCACGGCCGGTGTCGATCAGCGAACGAATCAGGCAGTTGATCTCTGCGTGATCGGCTTCCATCGTTACTACACCGATATTCAGTGAGGTTTCGACCACGCCTTTCGCCACGTCTGAATTGCGGATCACGCCGTTTGGCATGCTGTTCAGCAGGTTCAGGAAGCGATCGCGGCTGTCAGTGCTCAGGGCATCGCCCTGATGCGCCAGCGGCTCGGTGACCAGTGCAATGTTCGGCTCTTTCATGCCGTGCTCGTTTTTGATGGCGCTCAGGAACTGCGCTGCCGCTGATTTCAGCGCATCCGCTTTGTGGCTTTCTACCGCGACGGTAGCGAAGGCTTCACGCGGAATTGCATTACGCAGCGTACCGCCGCTGAACGCCAGCAGACGCAGATCCAGTTCAGCCGCATGGGCCGCCAGGAATCGCGCCAGCAGTTTGTTAGCGTTGCCCAGGCCCATATGAATATCGGCACCGGAGTGACCGCCACGCAGCCCTTTCAGCGTCAGTTTCAGGGTCTGGAACTCAGCAGGCACGGCTTCACGGGTCAGCGGCAGGGTGGAGACGAAATCGATACCGCCTGCGCAACCCATATAGATTTCACCTTCCTCTTCAGAGTCGGTGTTGATCAGGATCTCAGCCTGCAGCCAGTTGGGTTGCAGACCGAAAGCGCCATCCATGCCGGTCTCTTCGGTCATGGTCAGCAGCACTTCCAGCGGACCATGCGTCAGGCTGTTATCAGCCAGTACCGCCAGCGCAGAAGCCATGCCGATGCCGTTGTCGGCGCCCAGCGTGGTGCCGCGCGCTTTCACCCACTCGCCATCAATCCACGGCTGAATAGGATCTTTGGTGAAGTCATGAACGGTGTCGTTATTTTTCTGCGGCACCATATCCAGATGCGCCTGCAGCGCGACCGGAGTACGGTTTTCCATGCCTGCAGTGGCGGGCTTACGAATCAGGATGTTGCCGACCTGATCGCGCTCACACCAGAAGCCCTGCTCTTTAGCCCAGCCAGTGATGTAGTTCGCCAGCGCTTCTTCGTGAAAAGAGGGATGGGGAATAGAGCAGATCTTAGCGAAAATATCCCACAGCGGCTGTGGAGAGAGTTGAGACAATTCAGACACGACAGGTCTCCTGTGTCAGTGTACCGGCGAGGCCGGACATCGCGAGTTTCCAGTGAAAAATCGCCGTCAGAGAATCTGACGAGCCAGTCCTGAGAATATCACTGTTTTTTACCGGGTGCGCTCTCAGACGCGCTAAAAAGCCGCAACCGGCGCACGGGTGCTGGTTTTTAGTGCGTCAACTCCTTATAATCTCGCGCAACCTTTTCCCCGTTGCACATTTTTACGCCACCTCGGTTGGCTGGGATTTCTATTTATGAGCGAAAAATACGTCGTTACCTGGGACATGCTTCAGATTCATGCCCGCAAACTGGCCCAGCGTCTGCTCCCTGTTGAACAGTGGACAGGCATTATCGCGGTGAGCCGCGGCGGTCTGGTACCGGCTTCGCTGCTGGCACGTGAACTGGGTATCCGCTACGTTGATACCGTCTGCATCTCCAGCTATGACCACGATCATCAGCGTGAAATGAAAGTCCTGAAGCGCGCAGAAGGCGACGGTGAAGGCTTTATCGTAATCGACGACCTGGTCGATACGGGCGGCACCGCGCAGGCGATTCGCGAAATGTATCCGAAAGCGCGTTTCTGCACCATTTTCGCTAAACCCGCCGGTCGTTCACTGGTTGATGATTACATCGTCGATATTCCGCAGGATACCTGGATCGAGCAGCCGTGGGATATGGGTGTCGTTTATATCCCGCCGATTGTAAAAAACTGATTGATATACATCAGACAACGCCCGGTTTTCCGGGCGTTGTGCATTCTGAGCCTCGCACCCCGAATTGCCGTACAGTACACTTAGCCATCGCCGTTCTGTTGCAGGAGAAGTGAGTATGTCGAGCAAAAATCTCAGCGAGGAGCTATTCAAGCCGCGCTTTAAACATCCTGAAACCTCTTCCCTGGTTCGCCGCCAACATCACGCTACCCCGAATGTCCACTCTGCCCTGGAGGGTGACAGCCAGCGCGGCTGGTATCGCATGCTGAATAAGCTGATGTGGACATGGCGAGGGCTGACGCCGCAGGAGATCAGTGAAGTGCTGGCACGTATTGCCATCAGCAACGCTGAACATACTGATGAGACGCTGCTCGACACCGTGATTGGTTTTCGCGGCGGCAACTGGCATTTCGAATGGTCTAAGCAGGCGGGCATCTGGCAGCAGAAAGCGCTGGAGGCATCCGACGACAGCGAGGCGGGCGACGACTGGCTACATGCGGCCCATCTTTATAGCGTTGCGGCTTATCCCTATATAAAAGGCGATGAACTGGCTGACCAGGCACAGACGCTGGCCAATCGTGCCTATGAAGAGGCGACTCAGCGGTTGCCTGGCGAACTGAAAATCCTGACGTTTGCTATTCCGGGCGGCAGTCCGGTCAGCGGCTTTCTGCATATGCCGCCGGATGTTGAAGCGCCTTATCCCACCGTACTGTTTTGCGGCGCACTCGACTCGTTACAGAGCGATCACTATCGCCTGTTCCATGATTACCTTGCCCCGCGTGGCATTGCTATGCTGACAATTGATGTGCCGTCAGTGGGCAATTCGGTGAAATGGACGCTGAATCAGGACACCAGTTTTCTGCATCAGCAGGTGCTGCGCGATCTAGTCAATGTGCCCTGGGTCGACCATACCCGCGTGGCGGCATTCGGTTATCGCTTTGGCGCTAACGTGGCCGTGCGGCTGGCCTATCTGGAATCGCAGCGGTTGCGTGGGGTCGCCTGTCTGGGCCCGATTGTGCATGCTCTGCTGACCCAGACGGCGTTGCAGGATGCGATCCCGGATATGTATATGGATATGCTGGCGAGCCGGCTGGGTATGGCCACCGCCTCCGACAGTGCGCTGCGCACTGAACTCAACCGCTATTCGCTTAAAACCCAGGGATTACTGGGCCGCCGGACGCCCACGCCGATGCTGTCGGGCTACTGGCAAAACGATCTCTTCAGCCCGGAAGAGGAGAGCAGGCTTATCGCAAACTCTTCCTCAGACGGCAAAGCGTTGCGAATTCCGGTGAAGCCGGTGATGGCCAGTTTTGATAAGGCGCTGAATGAAATTTGTGACTGGCTGGAGAAGCGTTTAAAAAGGTGACTGGCAAAATTTACAGTATTTGCTACAACTAGTAGCGGAATTCTTCCGGGCTGCCGCTAAGTGAAATATGACGTCATCGGGCCCATGCGGTGTAGCGTCGTGCTGGCCGTCCGGAAATCAAGGCTGTATAGCGGTCAAAACCTATGGAGAATCAGCATGACGTTACCAAGTGGTCATCCCCGCAGTCGCCTGCTTAAGCGCTTTACGGAGCTTGGGCCTTATATTCGCGATGGGAAATGTGGCGAAACCCGTTTCTTCTTCGACTGCCTGGCTGCCTGCGTCAATGTGAAACCGGCACCGGAATTGCGAGAGTTCTGGGGCTGGTGGATGGAGCTGGAAGCACAGGCTGACCACTTTACCTATGTCTACCATATCGGTCTGTTCGATAAAGAGGGTGACTGGTCGGTGGCAACCATTAAGGGGAAAGAGAACACGGCGCGCGTGGAAGAGACCTTACGGAATTTCCATACCCGCCTGAAAGCGATGCTGAAAGAGTTCGAGCTGGATCTGATCCCAGCCAGCGATTTCGATGAGAAACCGGTGAAGCTGAGCGCCTGATAGGGTAGTGTAGTGAAATAAAGACGAAAAAAATGGCGAGTTTAAAAACTCGCCATTTTTGTTGAAGTCTGACCCGCTGTTGGATCGAGCCTTCTCAGAGAACACGGTCAGATCGGAAAGACGCAAAAGCCGCCATCCATGGCACGCTCGGCCCGCGCCGTCCTGGCGCGGGACGCTTTCCTCTTCTGACCGTGTTCCCTGCGTGTTGAATTTATGCGTTGCTGCCAGCTCCAAATCTGCCCGGTTTGCGAGCCTGAAATCAGAACTGGTAAGTTACACCCATCGCCACAATGTCGTCGTTGTTAAGCGAAAGCGCATTGTCGTCATCCAGCTGGTTAATTTTGTAATCAACGAAGGCGGACATATTTTTGTTGAAGTAATAGGTCGCGCCCACATCGATATATTTCACCAGATCCGCATCGCCGATACCGTTTTCGATATCTTTGCCTTTGGTCTGTACATAACCGATTGACGGACGCAGGCCGAAATCAAACTGATACTGCGCCACCAGTTCGATGTTCTGCGCTTTGTTGGCTGCGCCCGCAACCGCTGCGCCGGTGGCACGGTTGGTACCGCTAATTGGCGTCATATTACGGGTATCGGTGTAGATTGCGGCCAGGTAGACACTGTTAGCATCATACTTCACGCCTGCGCCCCAGGAATCCGCACGGTCACCGCCGCCATAAGCGCGCGCCTGTTGCTGGTTGGTGCGGTCAGATGAGGTGATGGCACTCATCAGGCTCACACCAGAATCACCCAGAGCATAGCCGAGAGACGCACCGTAGCCGTCGCCATTCTGACGGTTAATATCAGTACGGGTGTTGGTGCTGGACGCGTCATTTTTGCCCTGGTACTGCAGCGCAAATTTCAGGCCATCGACCAGACCAAAGAAGTTATTGTTACGATAAGTCGCAACACCGGTGGCGCGCTGTGTCATAAAGTTATCAGAGCGGGCTGTACCGTCACCGCCGAATTCCGGGAACACGTCAGTCCAGGCTTCAACGTCATACAGCACACCGTAGTTACGGCCATAATCTACCGAACCGTACTGAGAGAATTTCAGACCAGCAAACCCGAGGCGGGTTTTGTTGCCATTGTTGGCGTCACTGCCTTCGGAGTTGTTAACGTTGTACTGATATTCCCACTGACCATAACCGGTCATCAGGTCGTTAATCTGTGTCTGACCCTTAAAGCCGATACGGGTATAGGACTTGTCTCCATCCTGGCTGGCATTATCGCTGATGTAGTGCTCAGCTTTAACTTTGCCGTACAAATCCAGTTTGTTGCCATCTTTGTTATAGATTTCGGCAGCCTGCGCGGCAGAAGCCAGCGTCAGCGTGGAGAGGAGCATGGCCAGTGTGCTTTTCTTCATTTGCTATCAATCCCAATGTGAACAACGTAAAAAAATGAAAGTTTTTGTAAAACACGGACTTTTTACCCGTCAGTGATGAACTTTTTATGACACTTTTCATGATTTCTTGTTAACCATGAACTTTTGGTCTACCTCCTTGTCCGCGTAATTTCGTGCTTTTCCCCCGCTGGCTGTTGGCTTCCTTATCGACTCCTGTTAAAACGTCCTTTCGTAAAAATTTTTCTCTACGGCAGGAAATATGAGTGGCAGTCAGACCTTAGTGGTCAAGTTGGGTACCAGCGTTCTTACCGGCGGATCTCGCCGGTTGAACAGGGCGCACATGGTGGAACTGGTTCGTCAGTGCGCGCAGCAGCACGCCGCAGGCCACCGCATTGTGATCGTGACTTCTGGCGCAATGGCCGCCGGACGCGAGCACCTGGGCTACCCTGAACTGCCACCGACCATCGCCTCAAAGCAGCTGCTGGCTGCGGTGGGGCAGAGTCGTCTGATTCAGCTGTGGGAACAGTTATTTTCTATCTACGGTATTCATATTGGTCAGATGCTGCTGACCCGTGCCGACATGGAAGATCGCGAACGCTTTCTGAACGCCCGCGACACGCTGCGTGCGCTGCTGGATAACCATATTGTGCCGGTGATCAATGAGAACGATGCTGTCGCCACCGCTGAAATCAAAGTGGGCGACAACGACAATCTCTCGGCGCTGGCGGCCATGCTCGGCGGCGCCGACAAGCTGCTGCTGCTGACCGATCAGCAGGGACTGTTCACCGCCGATCCCCGTAACAATCCTGAGGCTGAGCTGATCAGTGATGTGCATATCATTGATGATGCGTTGCGCGCCCTGGCAGGTGACAGCGTTTCCGGGCTCGGCACTGGCGGCATGTCGACTAAGCTTCAGGCGGCGGATGTTGCCTGTCGTGCCGGTATCGATGTGATCATCGCCTCGGGCAGCCGCAGCGGCGTGATCAGCGATGTGATTGATGGTAAGCCGGTCGGTACGCGCTTCCATGCGCAGCAATCGCCACTGGAAAACCGTAAACGCTGGATTTTCGGTGCGCCTCCGGCGGGTGAGATTACCGTCGATGACGGTGCACTGGCAGCCATTATCGAACGTGGCAGTTCGCTGCTGCCGAAAGGGATCCGGGCAATCCAGGGAAATTTCTCGCGCGGTGAAGTGATCCGCATTCGCAGCCTGCAGGGCCGGGATATCGCTCACGGCGTTTCACGCTACAACAGCGACGCGATGCGAATGATCGCCGGTCATCATAGTCAGCAGATCAGCGAGATCCTGGGATATGAATATGGCCCGGTGGCGGTTCACCGCGACGACATGATCGTCAGTTAAGGAGCGGACAATGCTTGAAGAGATGGGAAAAGCGGCGCGTGCCGCAGCGTATACCGTGGCCGATCTGTCAACGGCAGAAAAGAACGATGTTCTGATGACGATTGCTGACCGGCTGGAAACCGAGAGCGCTGACATTCTGGCGGCTAACGAGCTGGATTTAGCCGATGCGCGTCAGAACGGCATGAGTGCCGCGTTATTAGATCGACTGACGCTTAATCCGCAACGCCTCAGCAGCATCGCCAGCGATGTGCGCCAGGTTTGTCAGCTTGCCGATCCGGTAGGGCAGTTAATCGACGGTGGTCAGCTCGACAGCGGGCTGCGCATTGAACGCCGTCGCGTGCCGCTGGGCGTCGTTGCGGTGATTTATGAGGCGCGCCCTAATGTGACGGTTGACGTCGCCAGTCTGTGCCTGAAAACCGGCAACGCCGCTATTCTGCGTGGCGGCAAAGAGACCTGGCGCACCAATGCGGCCACCGTTCGGGTCATTCAGAACGCGCTGAAGCAGCACGGTTTACCGGTAGCCATTGTCCAGGCGATTGAAAATCCTGACCGCGAGCTGGTGAATCAGCTGCTGAAGCTGGATCGCTACGTCGACATGCTGATCCCGCGCGGCGGAGCCGGGCTGCATAAACTGTGTCGCGAGAACTCCACCATTCCGGTGATTACCGGCGGCATTGGCGTCTGCCATATCTACATTGATGAGACGATGGAGATTGAACCGGCACTTGATGTGATCGTCAACGCCAAGAAACAGCGTCCCAGCGCCTGTAACTCACTGGAAACGCTGCTGGTGGACCAGGCGATGGCCGAACGTTTTCTGCCAGCTTTCAGCGCGCGAATGGCGCAGGAAGGAATCGCGCTGCATGCTGACAGCAACGTGCTGGCACAACTTCAGCATGGCCCCGCCCCGGTGAAACCCGTGAATCCTCAGCAATACAATGACGAGTGGCTGTCGCTGGATCTTAACGTTAAATTGGTGGCGGATATGGATGAGGCGATCGATCACATTCGTACGCACGGCACACAGCACTCAGATGCTATCCTCACCCGTAATACGCGTAATGCCGCGCGTTTTGTTCGTCAGGTCGACTCGTCAGCGGTTTATGTCAACGCCAGCACCCGCTTCACCGATGGGGGTCAATTTGGCCTGGGCGCGGAAGTGGCGGTCAGTACACAGAAATTGCATGCCCGTGGCCCCATGGGGTTAGAGGCGCTGACCACCTATAAATGGATAGCGTGGGGAGACGATACGCTCCGCCCATAACGACGATAATTTTTAACAAAGCGGGAGTCTTTCAAAGGCTCCCGTTTTTTTTATCCCGATTTTTCGGACCAGTGAAAGATAGGATTTTCTGCGCATCAGATCATTTTCTGTTCTGTTCTCGTCATCCCTGGCAATTATGCTGCCTGATATTCACGCAATTTCTTACGGAACATTCCTGAAAGCCGGGGCTGCAAGCGGCCTGAGGCAATATTTTTTGTTTAGCCGCAGGCTGAAGCGGATAATGATAGTTAGCAATGCTTGATAAAGCGGTTAGGTAGTAAACGAGCGGTAATATAAAATGAACTGGTAGCAATAACGAAAATAACATCCAGTATCTCTTCTATGGCTGATTATTAACTAATGGTTAAAAAAGAAAGTACAAGACAAGCTTTCACCGCCAGGCTGATAGCGGCCTGTGAGAGTGCCGGCATTGTCGGACATGGACGAAACAAACAGGTTGCCAGAGCTCTGCAGCAGCAGGGCTGTAAAATTTCAACGCCAGGCGTGTGGAAGTGGTTTAACGCGCAGTCAGTGCCTGATGGCGGCAATTTACTGGCACTCAGTCAATTGCTGGGCGTCAGGGTAGAGTGGCTCCAGTACGGCATGGAGCAATCCACTGAACCTGTAGCGATGAGTACACTCACTGGCCAAAAGAGTGTGTTTCGTATTGATAGCCTCGACATTGGTCAGCGCAGTGCTGCGGGCCTGCCCGCGCGCGATGAGTTTGTCGAGACTATCCAGGCGATTGAATATGGTCTGGATGAGGCACGGGTTCTGTTCAACGGCCGTCCGGCGGAAAACATTCGGTTGATCGCTATCAACAGTGATTCTATGGCTGACACCTTTGCACCGCGCGATCAGCTGTTTGTGGATATCAGCGTGCGGATGTTTGACGGCGATGGTATCTATATTTTTACCCTCGACGAGCAGCTCTACCTCAAACGCCTGCAGCTGCAGCATAAAAAAATTGCAGTGATATCAGATAATAAACGCTATGAAACGTGGTATCTCAATCGTGATGAGGTCACCAGCCTGAAGGTGCTCGCAAAAGTGATTATGAGCCAGGCGCGACACTATCAAATTCTCGGCTAAAGCCGTTTCTGCCGCTTTTCTCCGGAGAGCTGCAAAAAAATAATCGGCATAAATTCATAAATTTAACCAGCGGTAAATAAAAAATTAACCAACAGTGTTTGATAAAGCATAAGAACCTGTTAATAATTTGGACATGGATGAACGAAGACGTTCTTTTCAGGGATGACCCGCTCTTAAACAATTCAGGCGCTGCACAAGCGCGAATCATACCACCCAAAAGTCAGTGAACTTTGGGATGGGGTGGATGCGCAAATGCAGCGTCGTCAGATGCCGTTTATTTCCCCTCGCTTACTTTCCACCTGGCTGCTTACGCAGCCGGGCGGTGAGCGTGCGACCGCGATATACGACATTCGGGTCCGTTCGGTTTCCCGAAAGCTCGCGCCTGCCACCCCATCGCCAAATACTCATTCACAGGAGGAGTTATGGCGATTATTCACTATGGCAAAAGCGTTTTCACTGGCAACGCACGTACGCGTCGCCATCGGCGGCGCCAGCCTCTCAGCAGCCTGCAACAGAGCATCGATCAGGCATTGAACTTTCCAGCTGAACCACCAACCCTGAGGCGTGCAGAGCAAATCTGCCAGCGTCAGGTCGCCCCGCGCGTTGATCGCGCAATCACAACACCCCGCGTGACCAGTCAGGAAACACCCAGTTTCGACAATTGCTGTCTTCCGCATGTTCATCTCTACGCCGTGAGCTGAAGCGGAAGCGCGCGCCGTTTTTCGTTCCGGCTAACGCTTTGTTATCTCCAGCTCTCATTGGGCGCAATCTGCTGAATTACTGTTTAGTTTTGCTGCAGCTTCAGCAAGGCCCTTTGCTGTGCCGGGCTTGTTAATGATCAGCGGGCGTTATGTATTTATTTTCACAAGGCTGAAGGCCTTAATTCGTCATTGAGGAGTCCGTATGAGCCAGATCATCGCAGTACTGAATTTTGAAGAGGGATATGTCGACATACCTTATCTCGACACGCTGGGTTTCCCCACGGTGGCGGGCGGCATACGCATTGGGCCAAAAGGGGCGTCGCTCAGTAATTACACTTTCCGCGTGCCACGGCGCGTCGGTGATGTCTGGAAGCAGTGCATTCTGGAAAACAAAGTTCAGGAGATGCAGGGCAGGGAGCTGCTGCGCAATGCGCTGACGAAGTGCAATGACGCTCGTACCGATGTGTTGCTGAGCATGACGTATCAACTGGGCGTGGAGGGCGTCCTGCAGTTCAAAAACATGCTCACCTCCATCATCGCTGAACAGTTTAGTGATGCGGCTGACGCGATGATGAACAGCCTCTGGGCGCGTCAGACGCCGGGCCGGGCCCGGCGTCATGCGGAGATGATGCGCACCGGCACCTATGCGATTTACAGGGGGCTGCTATGAGATGGCTCATGTTTCTCATTGCCGTGCTGACGGCAATCATCATTCTGCTGCTGCTGCAGCGCTTTACCACCCTGCAGTTTGTCTCTCATGCCCGCCTGCTCTTCAAAACCTGGTCTGTCTGGCTTGCGTCGTTGGGTTCCATGCTCAGCGCCTGGGCGCAGTCATTTCCCTCTGCCGCCGTTGATGCCTGGAACGTGCTGCCGGAGGACGTGAAATCGATTCTGCCCCACAACTACCTGGGGCTGGTAGGCGCATTCATGGTGGCGATGGGGGTGATTGCCCAGTTTGTTCGTCAGAAAAACCTGCTCACCGCGAAGGAGCAGGCGGGAGGAGCGAAACCATGACTCTCATTACCACCTTACTGGGCGGCAGCTGGCACTGGCTGGCCGCACTCGCTGGCGTGATTGCGGCGCTGGGCGCCAGTTATTTCGGCGGCAAAAAAATCGGCAAAGTGCAGCAAAAAGCACGTTCTGACGTCGATAACGCGCAACAGGAGGCGTCCCGCGTTAGCGCGGTGGCGCAACAGCAACAATACAACCGCGAGGAGGCTAACCGTGTGGCGACCGACAACCATAGCCTTGATGACGCTGCTGCTCGTGACAAGCTGCAACAGTCGAAATACCACAAACCCTGAGCCGGTAGCGATTACCGACTCTGCCTGCGTACTTTTTTCCCCTCTTTATACCTACGGCGATGACGCGCAAAAAATGGACGTTCGTACGGTGCGCGCCATCAACACCCACAACGACATGTGGGACTCCCTTTGCGGCCATCCGGCTGCGGCTAAGTAGTGCGCTGATTTCAGCGCGATATCTCTGTGATCCTGAGGAGGATTCTATGATCGAAGTTAACTCTTTTGCTGAACTGCGTACCACTGTTCCACCAAAATCAGGTGAAGTCGCCAGCCTTAAACGCTATTACGATAAGGACTCCAGCTTCCGGGGTGGCGCAGACTTTGTCGGTTTCCTGAGTACGACACCGCTAAAAGATGATGGCGGTACGGTGGCGATAGGCAACGGTTTCTACTGGAAACGCACCATCAACGATCCTACGGAAGTGAACATTCTGCACTTCGGTGCGAAAGGGGATGGCGTCACCGATGATACTGATGCTTTCAAGCGGATGCTGGCATGGACCCAGACCTACAACACCTACGTGAAAGCGATGCCGGTGCGATTTCCGGGTGGCCGCTTCCTGATTTCACCCATCGATCTCACCGATACGGAGTTGCCGTTCTTTGGTATCAGCGGTGATGATACCGAACTCGGATCGTCACCCCGCACCACCATTGTCTCTGACAAAAGCGCGAATACGGTATTCAAGGTGAATGCGCGCAAAATCGTCATTAAAGGCATTTGCTGGCACGGACAGGCTAACGCCGGAACTGTCGACACCTCTCTCAAAGTCACCGTCACGCCTGAACAGTGCAGCAACGTTCAGCCATTCTTTGAAAATACGATTGTTGGAGGCCAGATCGTCAATATCTTCTGCTTCAAGGCTCAAAGCACCGGGGGAACTGTCTTTAAACTGCAGGATACGCTCGACAGTAAATTCGATCAGATCTACAGCTCCAGTACCTATTCCCGTGTGTTTGATGTCGGCTGGTCAAATACACCAAAGGGAAACTGGGACCACTCAACAGCGATTGAGCTGTGTAATGCTAACTTCCAGTCGGGCTATGGGGACGCCACGCTCTACATGCCGCGCGTCACACAGGGAGTCATGCGCAACGTCTGGATTGAGCACACGACTAACCCGGGTGATCTGTCGGACGGGGGCTGGAACATCGAAACGCTTAACATTGAAGATTGCGCCACGCCGCTCAATCTCAACAATGCCCGCGTGGTGATGCGTCATATCAACCTGCAGGCGGGGGCGAAAATCACCAATGATATAGCCGGAAACAAATGGCTATCGACTTTTGAATATGGCTACCGTCGGGATGAGAACTACGGCACGTTCATGACCGGTTCACTGCGTGCCGGCTATTACAGTGGCTATAAAGTGGTGAACAACACCGCTACCGATAACTGGTATCGGCTGGGGCAGCTCTATTTCCCGGCGCCTAACCAGCAATGGGTGATGGAGCTGATCGGTAAAGCGGATGCCACCACGCCGTCCGGCACCGCCGGTTCACCGGTAAATATGCCGGCCACAGGTAAAACCCTGATCAACCTGCAGCGACTGGAGACGGTCTGGGCCGATGCTTACCATATGGGACAACCTTCTGTGCTGGACATTCGTTATGGCCGGGTAGGGACCACCTATGCCGTAATCTGGGTCAAGCTGAAAGCCAATAGCGGCGAGACCATGTTCAATCTGAAGACCACGGGTCCAACCCGTTTTGATACCGGTTCCTGCTCGCTGTTCCAGTCAGATATGACGATGGTTGATGACATCACCAAAATCAGCAACCTGAAACCCGCTGCACGTTTCGGCATGCACAATGGACTGGCGGGTATCGGTGCCAACGAGAAAGGGGTGGTGACGCTGGCGACTGCGGCGGGTACACCGACTAACAAGACCGCGCCGACCGGTTTTGTGCTGATCAATATCAACGGCGTGGATCGTAAGGTTCCTTACTACGATTGATGATCGGCATATTTTGGGCGAGGTGTGAGCCTCGCCCTTTTTTGCTCTGTGGGTATCTCCACTTCTCTTTATGTCGGCAGGAACGCATCGCTGCAGAGCCCTGCCAGGCTGCTTCCCTGAGAGAGTCTCGCGCTTTCATGTTCTCCAGTCGACGGATTACGATTAATTTGAATTAGGAGTTGCGTCACTGTGAGAAGTGTGGCCTAATGAATCGTCGGTTTGATTAACAGACACTATCAAAGTAAGTAACCAAAGCAGTTCTCATCTCTAAGTTTGTCGCGAGACATCCCTTCTTTTTGAGTCTTCTCTTACGTTCTGATTAAAATCTGTTCTCAGGCCATTATGCCGGAAGGCTCGATATATTAAGGATTTAAGCATGTCTAACAAAATTCGCGGTACCGTTAAATGGTTTAACGCAGAGAAAGGCTTCGGTTTCATTTCTCCTGCAGACGGCAGCAAAGATGTATTCGTACATTTCTCTGCAATCCAGGGCACCGATTTCCGTTCATTAGATGAAGGTCAGCAAGTTGAATTCACAGTAGAAAATGGCGCCAAAGGCCCAGCTGCTGCGAACGTTGTTGGTCTCTAAGGACTGAAAATTACTTTTAAGTGTCCTCACTGTAATGGCTCACAGTTTCGTACATCACATTTTGATGTTACAAGAGCCAATCCGCATGGAGCGAAATGCATTTTCTGCAAATCTGTCGTCGTTCAGGTGAACATGGCAAGGATTGCAACTCAGAGCCAGCTTCGCGCGCTCTGATAAAGGCTAGTGAGCTTTATAGCGTTGTTGCATTTATAGTAATAAAAGGTCGCCTCTGGCGGCCTTTTTTGTGTCCGCTATTCCTGTCCTCAAACCTCAAACCTCAAACCTCAAACCTCAAACCTCAAACTTTAACCCTCAACCCTCAACCCTCAACCCTCAACCCTCAACCCTCAACCCTCAACCCTTAAACCCTTCCTGCACGCGTCGGGTGGCGTCAGCTTTCTTTGTCTCGGAACAGTGTTAACAGCCTGAAATCTATCCGCTCTCCATCATCGTGCAAAAAAAGACCCGCCGGGGCGGGCCGTTAAGAAGGATTAACGCAGTACGGGTTGCAGAGAAAGCTTGCCGGTATTGAACACGCTCATCGCCTGTGCCATGCGCTCGGCCTGATCCTGCAGTGCCTGAGAGGCGGCTGATGCTTCCTGTACCAGCGCGGCATTCTGCTGCGTTACCGCTTCCATCTGAGTAATTGCCTGATTGATTTCATGGATGCCGCTGCTCTGTTCGCTGCTGGCGATCGTGATTTCGCTCATAATGTTTGCCACGCTCTGCACGCTGTTCACCACTTCACCGATGGTTGAACCTGCATGCGTCACCAGTTTGCTGCCTTCATCGACTTTAGCGACAGAATCTTCAATCAGCACCTTAATCTCTTTGGCTGCGGAAGCTGAGCGCTGTGCCAGATTACGCACTTCACTCGCCACGACGGCAAAGCCACGACCCTGTTCACCCGCGCGCGCGGCTTCTACGGCGGCGTTAAGGGACAGGATATTGGTCTGAAAGGCAATCGAGTCGATAACGCTGATAATATCGACAATTTTGCGTGAGGAGAGGGCGATGGCTTCCATCTTCTCGATGACCTGCTCCATGACCACGCCACCTTCACGTGCCACGCTTGAGGTGGTGGAAACCAGGTGATTAGCTTCACGCGCGTTGTCGGCATTGTGTTTCACCGTCGACGTCATCTGCTCCATCGCAGAGGCGGTCTCTTCCAGGGAGCTGGCCTGCTGCTCAGTTCGGGTTGAGAGATCAAGGTTGCCGCTGGAAATCTGCGTTGATGCAACCGCGATAGTGTCGGAGCCGGTACGCACTTCCGTCACAATTGACAGCAGGTTATCGTTCATCCGCTGCAATGCCTGCATCAGAACACCTGTTTCATCGCGTGAGGTCACCTGCATCTGGGTACTCAGATCGCCGGCCGCCACACGTTCAGCGACATCAACAGCTGCAACCAGTGGACGCACGATTGAACGGGTCAGGAAGTAGCCCAGCATGATAGAAGCAAGAATGGCCAGTGCGGAGAAAATCAGCGTGATGGAGATAGCAGACTGGCCATTTTCCACAATACCCTGACCTTCAGTCCGCAGCTGTGCATCCTGAGAGTTGGCAAAATCCACGGCATCCTGCAGGAATTTATTCTGGGTAGCCGTCATTGATTTCAACACATAGATGCTTGCTGCATCAAAGTTGCCCGCTTTTACCAGGGTAATTAATTCGGCTTTGACCTTTTCAAATGCCTGAGAAGAGGCCAGCAGACCGGCGATCTTTTTCTTACCGATTGGCGTGACCTGAATGTCTTCAATCCTTTTCATGGCGCGGTTGGTACGTTGCGTGGCTTCATCCAGCTGACCATAACGTTTCACATTATTTTCCGGATGTGTCGTGTCGATCACCATGCCGCGCAGGTATTTGATCTGATCGTTGACGCCATCGCGCACATCAAATGCCAGTCGTACTTTCACATAGCGATCATCAACGATCGACGAGATTGCCGTATTGATATTGTTAATTCTGGTAATAGATGTCACACCAATCACTATCAGTAACGTCACAATAATGCCGAAGGCTGCTGCAAGCCGCATTCCGACCTTCATATTCCTGATGCTGAACATGTTCTTTTCCCCGTTATTGTATTAATCAATTTATTAGCAACACTCAGATTCCCTGCTGTTGTACGCAAAGCCTTGCTGAAGTCTGTGGTCACAGCCGCAGGCAAAATGTGATCTCGCGCATACAGTTATCGGAGTGCGGAGTTGTATCTTTAATAATTTTTAAGTAATCATGCAGCGTGAATAAATAATCAGTGAAAAGCATCAGAAAGGGTTAACAAACGAGCGGAGGCGGAATTCAGGCAAAAAAAGGGCTGTCAGCAGTGGTGCTGACAGCCCGATCCAGACAAACATGAATGGATTCAGAAAACTAAAAAGTAGAGGCCTACCCAGAACGCGACGCTTAAACTGACGGCGCTAATCCAGGCCAACTGACGTAAACGGCCACGCAATACCTTTTGAGGAGAAGGCGTCGCAGGTGCGGGCGTAACAGGTAAAGTTTCAATGTGCATAGTCGTTTCCTGGTCAGGTCAGCGATTCCGCTGATCAAAAAAGTAAAAGTGTGCCGGGCATTCTTTGCGGCCCGTGTTCACTTAACGGGCGGTATCGAGAACGTTGAAAATCACGTCTGAAAGTTCATTCAGCTCAAACTTTGCCACATAGCCGTCGGCTCCCACTTTACGCACGTGGTCTTCGTTGGCGCTTCCAGAGAGTGAGGAGTGGATCACGACCGGCAGCGTTTTCAGAATCGGGTCACGCTTGATGTTGCGGGTCAGCGTAAAGCCATCCATCTCAGGCATCTCCAGATCGGTCAGTACCAGGGCAATTTTGTCGTGAATCGACTCGCCTGAAGCCTGCACTTCCTGGCTTAGCTGCTTAATTTTTTCCCAGGCATCAAGGCCGGTGTTAAACATCAGCGCCGGAATGCCCATGCTCTTCAGTCCCTGCTCCAGCAGCTGACGCGCGACTTTGGAATCTTCTGCCACAATTGCAACCGCACCCGGGCGATAGTTGAAGGCACGCGGTTTGGCCGCTTCAGGCTCGACGCCGCGTGACGACGGGATGATGTCATACAGGATTTGCTCAACGTCCAGCACCATCGCCAGCTCGCTGCCCTGCTTATCGGTGTCCAGGCAGGCGATGCTGGTAATGTTGCGACCGCCGATACCGGCTTCAGCGGTATGGACCTGGCTCCAGTCGAGACGCACGATGTTATCCACGGATTCCACGGCAAATGCCTGGGTGTTACGGGCATACTCGGTGACCAGCAGCAGGTTAAGGCCCGTTTCAGGTACGCAACCTGCCACAGCAGGCAGGTCGATGACCGGAATGAACTGACCGCGAATACTGGCCATACCCAGCAGCGGCGAACTCATTCCCGCGGCTTTGGTGATGGTCTGCATTGGTACAATTTCACGCAGCTTGAAGACGTTAATGCCAAACAGCTCGGACTTGCCTTTCAGCTGATCAGAACCTAAGCGAAACAGCAGCAGCTCAAACTTGTTCGATAATGCGAGGTTCGCTCTCTCATCGATCTCTTTCTGAAAATTATCCATGGTTGCCTCTGCATTAACGCAGCTGGTGAAATAGGGTGTGAACAGGTTATCGGCAGCAAACGGAAAAAGGTGAGAAGAGAAAGGTGAAATAAAACGGACGCCAATTATTGTGCCAGGCTTAACCCTGAAGGTTCAACATGGACACCTTTCCAATAAAGGAGTGTGAAATGAAAAAAGTGATTTTAGCGTCGTTGCTGGTGATGATGAGCGCGGGTGTGTCGGCTGAAGAGGGTGGATACAAAGCGGGTGATGCGCCACCGCCGCAGCACAAGCAGGATGCGGGCTATAAAGGCTCAGAAGATACCGGTCAGACACATATTGATCAGATCCGCGACTTCCGTCAGGGCGGGTATGTGACGCTGGAAGGTTACATCGTGAAGAAAGAGCAGGGCGAGCGCTATCAGTTCCGCGACAACACCGGTACGTTACCGATTATCGCACCGAAGAAGACCTTTGATGGTAAAACCTACACCGCGGAAGACAAAGTACGTGTCAGTGGTAAGGTACAGGGCAAAGGGGATAAAACCACGCTGCATGTGACACAAATCGAAGAGCCATAAGAAATCGGGCGAGGTAATAACCTCGCCCGATTTTATTCAGTCCTTCAGCAGAATCGCCCGGCAGGTTTTGCCTTTGATTTTGCCCTGCTTGAGTTTCACCAGTGCCGCTTTAGCGTGGTTCGCTTCAATCGCCACGTAGGCATGGGTTGGGGTCAGAACGATTTTACCGATCTGATCGGCGCGATAACCCGCTTCACCGGTCAGCGCACCCAGAATGTCTCCCGGACGCATCTTGGCTTTACGACCACCATCAATACACAATGTCATCATGGCGGCAGGCAGAGGCTTGCTGCTGCCTTTTTTCAGCGTGCTGGCAGAAACCCACGGCAGTTTTTGCTGCAGGAAATCCTCCAGTGCATGTGCGCGCGCCATTTCATCGGCAGCAACCAGGCTGACGGCAACGCCATGTTCGCCTGCACGTGCTGTACGACCGATGCGGTGCAGGTGGATTTCAGGATCCCAGGCAAGCTGGTAGTTGACCACCATCGCCAGTGATTTAATGTCGAGTCCGCGTGCCGCGACATCAGTGGCAACCAGTACGCGTCCACTGCCGTTAGCAAAACGGATCAGCACGCGTTCGCGATCGCGCTGTTCCAGGTCACCATGCAATGGCAGGGCGCTGATATCACGCGCGTTAAGCGCCGCAGCGACATCGTCACATTCACGTTTGGTGTTGCAGAAGACCACACAGGATGAGGGCTGACGGTCGCTAAGCAGTGCGATGAGCAGACCCAGTTTTTCATTGTGGCTGGCTTCAAAGAACTGCTGGTCAATTGAAGGCAGTTCGCTGACTTCTTCAGTTACCACGCTCAGCGCATCACGCTGGAAGCGGGTACTGATGGCGGTGATGCCGTCGGGCCACGTAGCGGAAAAGAGCAGCGTCTGCCGCGAGGCGGGCGTCGCCTCAATGATAGTTTCCATATCATTGAGGAAACCCATCTCCAGCATCCGATCTGCCTCATCCAGTACCAGCGTGTTGAGCTGGTCCAGTTTGAGGTTTTCGCGGTTGATGTGGTCGAGGATACGACCCGGCGTGCCGACCACGATATGCGGTGGATGCACCAGCGAGTCACGCTGTGCACTCATCGGTTGTCCGCCACACAAGGTGAGGACTTTGATATTTCGGGTGAAGCGGGCCAGCTGGCGCAGCACGTTGCCCACCTGATCGGCCAGTTCCCGGGTTGGACACAGGATGAGTGCCTGAGTCTGAAAGCGGGTGCTGTCAATATGGTGCAGTAAACCAATACCAAAGGCAGCCGTTTTACCGCTGCCGGTTTTCGCCTGCGCACGCACGTCGCGTCCCTGCAGAATGGCGGGCAGCGTAGCAGCCTGCACGGGCGTCATGCTGGTGTAGCCCATCTCGCGCAGGTTATCGAGCTGGCTGTCGGGAAGCGAATTGAGGGTAGAAAAAGCGGTCACGGGCGCGGCCTCTGAGGCTGAAAGTGTAGGGCATTATTGCGGGGCAAGTCTGGCAGAAAGCACGCCTGACAGCAACGGGAACCTCGATGGTTAACGGTATGAAACTATCTCTGCCGGCACGCTTAGGAATAGACTGAAGTTTGCCTGGAAAAGACGGTTTTTTTTAATCGATTCGCTGAATGTAAAGCTTTTCATTTCAAAGTGATAATTTACCAGGACCATGCATTGTTTTATAACCCTCCGTTTTTAAATATTTATTTCATTGTTAATCAGATGATTCCTTAATAATCACTCCAGTAATAGAATTAATCATTAAAAAATATCACTCTCCGTGCCGATAAAAATCCTGAGCTAATTGCTTTATATTTAGCGCGCCATATTCCTGGTACAACGACCGGTAGAGGGTATTTGCATTGAGTAAACGCATCCAGGGACCACATGAAAATGTGCTTAAAATAGTAGGCCGCGCCGTACTGACACTGCATATTCATGGAGAGGGCTTATCGGCTGATAAGATCGCTTCGATGATTGCGTGTTATGCGGAAGATGAGCCCTGTGATCAGGAAGATCGTCGCTTATACGCGCTGGCAATGGAACTAATGTCGAATAATCAATGGGCCAAAAGCGCGTAACCCGCACTTCGCTCAGGTAAATGCAGAGCCTCCCTTGTGGAGGCTCTGTTGTTTTTGGGGAGAGGGCTGGCTCGCGGCCGATTGAGTCTGGCTCAGTGAAACGGGTGGTGGCCCGCGATGCTTTGCTTCAGGCGCAGGCTCCCATCACTTCACGTCAGGTGGTCGTCTGTGAACCCAATGCGGTTTTGCTGTGTCAGGCTGAGGCCAGTGCAAAGACCGGTTTACCGCGCGAGAAGGTCGCGACCACCGGCGAGATCCGGGCTACGGCTTCGGCGGAACAGCTCGCCGCCACCAGCATCATACTCGCGTCATCGCCCGTCACGGGCCACTGGCGTTGACCCTGAGCAGAGAGTGGCAGCCGGTCGCCTGTGGCAATCGCCAGCGCCCGCGACAGCGAGAATTCATCCGAGCCGCGATAGAGTTGTGCGTAAAGATTCGCTTTTTCCAGCATGCTACCCGTGCCAAAGGGTGACCAGTGATCGATGACGCTGTCTGTGCCGGTCATCACTTTCACACCCGCTTTCTGTAGCTGCGGAACTGGCATGGTGAGCTTGCCGATCGGCAGCGTGGAGGCGACGCTGAACTGCTGCTCCGCCAGCCCTTCGATCATCCTGTCCAGCGCGCTGCCGGTCAGGGTCGCCAGCGCGAAACCGTGGCTCAGCGTCACTTTGCCTTTTAGCACCGGATTCTTCGCCACGGTGTCAATCATGTACTGAATCGCCGCCACGCCAGCAGGGGAGGTTTCATGCAGATGAATATCCACGCCGCGCTGGTAATCGAGCGCAATCTGGAACATCGCATCCAGCGACCTCTCCATCGCACCATCGACATTGGTGGGATCCAGCCCGCCGACATACTCAACGCCGTGCTGCATTGCTTCGCGCATCAGCCCGTCAACCTGCGAGTGCAGCAGGCCGTGCTGCGGGAAGGCAACGATCTCGCAGGGAAAATCGGGGTGCCGGGCTAATGCCGCCTGCAGATGTTCCAGGCTCCTAAGGCCGCTGACCGGATCAATGTTGCAATGGCTGCGGGCGCGAGTGGTGCCTTTGGCGTGCAACAGAGCGATCAAGGCTTCAGCGCGAGCCTCGGCGTGCGGCAGCAGTTGCGGAATCAGGACTTGTTCGCGCGCAATCATATCCATGATGGTTTTGCCCTGACGGGGACGCGGAGCCTGCCACGGGCCGCCGTAGAAGGTTTTATCCAGGTGAATGTGCATATCCTGCGTGGCGGGCAGCAGCAGGGCATCCTGTGCGTCCCAGGACGGCAGCGTGCTGTCGCCCTGGCCTGCGGGCACCAGCTGGTCAATTTTACCGTCGCGTACGCTGATGTCGTAACGCCCGGTCCGGGTCGCGACGATTTCGTCATCCTCGCGAATAAACCCTTCTTCCAGCCTCACATTGCGCAGCAGGTAGTGATCCTGCTGTGGCAGGGCGGTGGACTGGTCGGGATTGATAGCGGGTGAAGGTGAGGACGTGGCGGCACTGGCCTGCCCGAGACCGGCGGCCAGTAAGCCGCCTGCGGCGGTCCAGCGAACACCTTGTCCAAGGAAATCGCGGCGGCTCGGTGAAGAGGAAATAGGCATCAGAGGCTCCTGCAAAGTGAACAAGACATTAATCTGACAAACGACGCTTCACCCTGCTGCGTTATTTTCCACTGACGACTATTCGATATCTCACTGCCAGCGCAGCTGACCAAAGGCCGCCAGTGACTCTGCCAGTTCGCGCTGCAACGGATCCTGCGGCTGGCGGCAGAACAGTGCCAGTTCAAAGGTATCAATCAACGGCAGTCCCTGCTCAGGACCCAGCACCCGATGTTGCGGCAGGCGGCAGCTGGCGGGCAGTAACGTGAGTCCCAGTCCCTGAGCACTGGCGGCGGCCAGCGCGACCAGGCTGGCGCTGCTGTAGCTAATGCGCCAGCTTCGACCCAGCGCATCCAGCGTCTGGCACACCTCATCACGATAGAGCCCCTGCTGGGGAAACAGCACCAGCGGCACCGGCGTCTGTTCAAAGCAGGGCCACTCCGCGCTGTCGAGCCACAGCAGGGGTTCGGGACGCGACGCCATCGGACGCTCGCCGTAAGGCTGCTTGATCAGCATGATGTCGAGCTCTTCACGCTGCCAGGCGCGACGCAACTCCACCTGCATGCCACTCATCACATCCAGCCGCAACTGCGGATGGTCGCGGCTGAAGTGCGCCAGCAGGCCGGCAGTGGGTGCAGCGAAATCCTCCGGCACGCCAAGGCGCAACACGCCGTCGCGCCACTGGTCACTCAGCACATCGTGCGCTTCGCCATTCAGAGCAATAATCCGGCGGGCGTAGCCTAAAAGTTTTTCGCCCTCTTCGGTGATCTGCACCTGATGCGAGGTGCGAACCAGCAGTTCCTTTCCTAACATCTCTTCAAGACGTCGCACCTGCTGGCTGACAGTGGATTGCGACAGGTGCACTCTGTCGGCGGCGCGGGTAAAGCTGAAGGTTTCACACACCGCCACAAAGCTAAGCAACTGCTGCGGGGTAAACATGGGCTGACGATTCATTTTTCCACTACCTGGCAGAGTAATATTTCATTTCCAGATAGTAGCGACTGCTGCCAGGCTGGCAACCTTTAACTGCGTGGATCTCAGATGAAGAGAGAGAACAATCTGCTGCTGGCGGCGCTGGTGCTGGCAGGACTCAATATGCGACCACTGATGACCTCGGTCAGTCCGTTACTCGGCCAGTTGCGGCAGAGCATTGGTCTGTCGTCACTGGCGGCATCGCTGCTACCTGCGATACCAATGATGATGATGGGCGCGATTGCGTTAATCAGCGCCCCGCTGATGCAGCGTTTTGCGGTGCGCAGACTGCTGCTCGGCGGTCTGGTACTGCTGTTGCTGGCGCTGGTGAGTCGGCTGTTGGTTACTGATGGCCGCTGGCTGGTGCTGACTGCCGTGCCGGGTGGGGCAGGCATTGGCATTGTACAGATGGCAATGCCGGGATTGATCCGTCAGCGTTTTGGCAGCCGGAGCGCCGGCGTGACCGGACTCTGGGCCGCCGCGCTGATGGGGGGCGGCGGAATTGGCGCGGCGATCTCGCCGTGGCTGAGCGCACATTTTGGCTGGCAGGGCGCGCTGAGTAGCTGGGCGCTGCCGGTGGTGCTGGCTATTCTGGTCTGGCTGTTTATCACCACCGCGCCACCCACAGCCCGGACAGAGGCAGCAGAGATGCCTTCGCTGTGGCGAAAAACCCGTGCCTGGACGCTGGCGCTGAGCTTTGGACTGGTGAACGGAGGATATGCCATCTGTGTTGCCTGGCTGCCTGACTTTTATCATCAGCTCGGCTGGAGCACACAGGCGGGCGGTTCACTGCTTGGTATGATGATCGCCTGTCAGGTCTCGGGTGCGCTGCTGTTGCCGTTGCTGGCTCGGGGCCGCGATCGTCGTCCGCTGTTGCTGTTCACGCTGGCGATGCAGCTCAGCGGCATGCTCGGCTTTCTGCTTGCGCCACAAGGGGCGCCGTGGCTCTGGGCGGGGATTGCGGGCGTCGGACTGGGCGGGGCGTTTCCGCTGGCACTGGTGCTGGCGCTGGATCATCTTGATAAACCCCAGACTGGCGCACGGCTGGTGGCCTTTATGCAGGGCGTCGGCTTTATTATTGCGGGCAGCATGCCGTTTATCGCCGGTCAGCTGCATGCGTTCACCGGCCAGTTCGCCAGCATCTGGATTCTGCAGGCGGCGGTTACGCTGCTGCTGGTCGTCCTGACTCTGCGTTTCCATCCACGCAGCTATCAGCGGGCCTTTTCCGGCGTGAGTAGCTGATTTTGGTCGGACCAATCAAAGCAATAATTTTCTCTGGTTCACACTCCAGAAATATTCGCGCAACTTCTATTGCCACGGATTAACAATACATTAACTATCTCTTGCCACAAGCCCCGATAAAGCATTCTGGTCTGACCAATTCGGGGCGCAGGGCATGCAGCGCTGCGGCTACATGCTTCGTCACCTCTTCCTCTGGAGATACTGGCATGCAGATCTGGCAACAAAACTACGATCCGCTGGGTAATATCTGGCTCTCAAGCCTTGTTGCTCTGATCCCGATTCTCTTTTTCTTCTTTGCGCTGATTAAGCTGAAGATGAAAGGCTATCTGGCGGCTACCACTACAGTGGTGCTGGCGCTGTTGGTGGCGTTGTTTCTCTATCAGATGCCGGTTGCACAGGCGCTGGCCGCCGTGGGTTATGGCTTTCTCTATGGATTGTGGCCGATTGCCTGGATTATTGTCGCGGCGGTATTCGTCTACAAGATCTCGGTCAAAACCGGCCAGTTCGATATTATCCGCGCCTCTATCCTCTCGATTACGCCCGATCAGCGTCTGCAGATGCTGATTGTCGGCTTCTCATTCGGGGCCTTCCTGGAGGGCGCTGCAGGCTTTGGTGCGCCAGTGGCGATTACTGCCGCGCTGCTGGTGGGACTCGGCTTTAATCCACTCTACGCCGCCGGCCTCTGCCTGATTGTAAACACCGCGCCGGTCGCCTTTGGTGCGATGGGCATTCCGATTATCGTGGCGGGCCAGGTGACCGGGCTGGACAGTTTTGCCATCGGTCAGATGGCCGGACGCCAGCTGCCGCTGCTGACCCTGATTGTGCTGTTCTGGATCATGGCGATCATGGATGGCTGGCGCGGCGTGAAAGAGACCTGGCCAGCGGTGGTTGTCGCGGGCGGATCCTTTGCCATTGCCCAGTTCCTCAGCTCCAACTTCCTGGGGCCTGAACTGCCCGATATTATCTCGTCACTCGCCTCGCTGGTTTCACTGACGCTATTCCTGCGGGTCTGGAAACCGGTGCGTATCTTTCGGTTTGCCGATGCAGAGGCGAAGCAGGGCGATCCGCTGCTGCCTCCGCAGAAGTATCGGCTGGGCCAGGTGATCCGTGCCTGGATGCCGTTCCTGTTTCTTACTGCCACCGTCACGCTCTGGAGCATTCCGCCGTTTAAAGCGCTGTTTGCCAAAGGCGGTGCGCTCTATGACTGGGTGCTGGCTGTGCCGGTTCCGATGCTGAATGAGCTGGTGGCGCGGATGCCACCGGTCGTCAGCAGTGCGACGCCTTATCCGGCAATCTATAAACTGGATCTGGTTTCCGCCACGGGTACCGCCATTTTAATCGCAGCCATCATCGCTATGCTGTTCCTGCGCATGAAACCAAAGGCGGCGTTGCAGACCTTTGGTGAAACGCTGAAAGAGCTGGCGCTGCCAATCTACTCCATCGGAATGGTGCTGGCGTTTGCGTTTATCTCCAACTATTCCGGCCTCTCTGCGACGCTGGCACTGGCGCTGGCACATACCGGCCATGCCTTTACCTTCTTCTCGCCGTTCCTCGGCTGGCTGGGTGTCTTCCTGACCGGATCAGATACCTCATCGAATGCACTGTTTGCCGCGTTACAGGCCACCACTGCCCAGCAGATTGGCGTCTCCGATATTTTGCTGGTGGCGGCGAATACCACCGGCGGCGTGACCGGTAAGATGATCTCACCGCAGTCGATCGCCATCGCCTGTGCAGCGGTCGGGCTGGTGGGGAAAGAGTCCGACCTGTTCCGGTTTACCGTTAAACACAGTCTGATTTTCACCTGTATGGTCGGTGTGATTACCACACTTCAGGCCTATGTTTTCCCGTGGATGATCCCATGAACAGCCATGTCGATCCGCTGGTGATGCGCCTCCGGGCGTATATCACCGAACATCAGCTTGAACCGGGTATGCGACTGCCCGCCGAACGTCAGCTCTCTGCGGAGCTTGGCGTCTCCCGCTCCTCGCTGCGGGAAGCGATACAGCAGCTGATCAGCAGCGGAATGCTGATCAGCCGACGTGGGGGCGGCACCTGGCTCCGTCAGCAGCTGGCACCCTGGTCGGAGCAACGCATCGTCGAGCCGATTCGTCAGTTACTGCGCGACGATCCCGACTACCGTTACGACATTCTGGAGGCGCGCCATGCCATCGAGGCCAGCACCGCCTGGCATGCCGCACTGCGCGCCACCGACAGCGACAAAGAGAAGCTGCAGTTCGCTTTCGACGCCACCCTGAAACTCAAGGAGAGTGACGATCCCGATCTCGCCGCGCAGGCGGATGTGCGCTTCCACCTGGCGATTGCCGAGGCGTCGCACAATGTGGTGCTGCTGCAGACCATGCGCGGTTTTTTTGAGCTGCTGCAGTCATCGGTGATGCAGACCCGTCAGCGCATGTACACCCAGCCTGCGATTTTCGGCCGCCTGACGGAACAGCATCAGGCGCTGCTTGATGCAATCCTTGCGGGCGACGCCGAAACGGCCCGTCAGGCGGCGATGCACCATCTGGGTTTTGTGCACACCACCATGAAAAGCCTGCATGAAGATGAAGCGCGTCAGGCGCGCATCACCCGTTTACCGGATAACGACATACGCAACCCTAAGGAATCTGACTGATGATTATCTCAGCTGCCAGTGATTATCGCGCCGCCGCGCAACGTATCCTGCCGCCGTTCCTGTTTCACTATCTTGATGGCGGTGCCTACGCCGAGCACACCCTGCGACGTAACGTGGAGGACCTGTCTGACGTGGCGTTGCGTCAGCGCATCCTGAAGAACATGTCGGAACTGAGCCTTGAGACAACATTATTTAATGAAACATTGTCGATGCCGGTTGCGCTCGCACCGGTCGGTCTGTGCGGCATGTATGCCCGTCGGGGCGAAGTACAGGCCGCGCGCGCCGCCGCTCTGAAAGGCATTCCGTTTACGCTGTCGACAGTCTCGGTTTGCCCGATTGAAGAGGTGGCCCCGCAGATCAACCGCCCAATGTGGTTCCAGCTCTATGTGCTGCGTGATCGCGGGTTTATGCGCAATGCGCTGGAACGCGCCAAAGCCGCCGGTTGCTCAACGCTGGTGTTTACCGTGGATATGCCGACGCCGGGTGCACGCTATCGCGATGCGCACTCCGGGATGAGCGGTAATCATGCGGCGCTGCGTCGATACTGGCAGGCGGTTACTCATCCACAATGGGCACTGGATGTGGGCCTGCAGGGGCGTCCACACGATCTGGGGAATATCTCCGCCTATCTGGGTAAGCCGACCGGGCTGGAAGATTATATCGGCTGGCTGGCGAACAACTTTGATCCCTCGATCAGCTGGAAAGATCTGGAGTGGATCCGCGAGTTCTGGGACGGACCGATGGTGATCAAAGGTATTCTCGATCCGGAAGATGCGCGGGATGCGGTGCGCTTTGGCGCAGACGGCATCGTGGTCTCGAATCATGGCGGACGTCAGCTGGATGGTGTGCTCTCTTCGGCGCGGGCGCTGCCCGCGATTGCCGATGCCGTCAAAGGTGACATCACGATTCTGGCGGACAGTGGCATTCGTAACGGGCTGGATGTGGTGAGAATGATCGCGCTGGGCGCAGACAGCGTGCTGCTGGGAAGGGCCTTTATTTATGCGCTGGCGACCCACGGTCAGCGCGGTGTTGAAAACCTGCTGAACCTGATTGAGAAGGAGATGCGCGTTGCCATGACGCTGACCGGCGCAAAATCCATTAGTGAAATTACCCGCGACTCACTGGTCCAGGCGGAGGTGTTGCTGGCACCAGCAAGCACATCGCCACGTCCGCGTGCGGTGAATTAGCCTGCGAAAATGAATGTATTGTCTATACTTAGCTTCTTTACCAACAGGAGGAATGACATGACCATTCACAAGAAAGGTTCGGCGCACTGGGAAGGCGATATCAAAGGTAAAGGCACCGTCAGCACCGAGAGCGGCGTGCTGAGCCAGCAACCTTATGGCTTTAATACCCGTTTTGAAGGCGGTAAAGGCACCAACCCGGAAGAACTGATTGGTGCAGCGCATGCAGCCTGTTTCTCTATGGCGCTGTCGCTGATGCTGGGTAACGCGGGTCATCCGCCGGAAAGCATTGATACCACGGCCGACGTGTCGCTGGACAAAAAAGGCGACGGCTTTGCCATCACCAAAGTGGCGCTGACCAGCACCATCTCTCTGCCAGGTATTGATGCGTCAACTTTCGACGAGATTATCAATAAAGCCAAAGCAGGCTGCCCGGTTTCTCAGGTTCTGAATGCGGAAATTACGCTGGATTACACCCTGAACAACTGATGCCGGCGACGGGTCGCCTTTTGGTGGCCCGGACGTTATGCTATCCCCTCGGTCCTGTTACTGACCGAAACTGATGCGCCTTCTGGCGCATCTTCGCTTTCTGATGAGAGGAAACCGAGGTGACAAGATACCGGGCGGCCAAAAAGTACTGGAAGATGGTGCTGGTTCTTTTATGCATTTGCGGTGGTCTGCTGTTGATTCGCTGGGCCGCCATGATCTGGGCATGAGTCGATGAAGGGGACAGGGCGTCACACGCCGTGCAACGTTTTGATGGTGATGATTGCGCTGGAAGGGGAGCTCTGCCGGCTCACAGCCTCATGTCTGCCGGGATAATCGTGTTATTCAGACAAAGGCATCTTCACGCCGTTGTTTAGCCCGCACGTCACTGCGCGCAATGCGATACGCTTTGCGGGGATCGCCCACCACAAATTCAAAGGTTGGCGTGTAGTAAAATGGCAACCAGCCGCCATAGCTGCTCTCCCACTCCCATCGGACGGGGCAGGGCCACAGAATGCCATCATACAAAAGATAGTATACCCAGCGTCCACCAGGACGACGGGGGCGTGATGTTTTCATGGGATTCACTACGGTAATGGTTAACAACAGCTTATATTTTGTACGCTAAAGCGCCAGCTTGCAATGTTACAGCGCCGCTTTATTGAACCTGGTCCTGAATTAGCGATGGACCTCTCCGCAAAGCAGGACCACATTCGGCCTGACTTTATGAATGCGGTTCGCCATCGTTTCGCAGTCGACCTTTGTCGGATAGATGCGCTCCGAGACCGGCAGCGCTTCGCAGGCATCGTAGCCGCACGCGCTCACTAACAACACAAATCCTATCAACATAGTTCCTCTCCTTTGCACGGTCTGGTGGTACGGACTGCGGTGCTTTTTATCCCTTTTTAACATCCAGTATAGACAAACGTGACGGTGCGGCATTGTCAGTGTGAGCTATGGTCCGCCCGCAGGGTCATGCCGGCGTCTGTCAGCGTGTAAGAAGAGGAGTGATGCCTGCATTAACCCGCGAAATACCAGGCGGGCAGCAGCGCAATCAGGTTATTCAGGGTGTGGAGGAAGATGGGCAGCGCCAGACTGTTGCTCCGCAGCCGGGCATAGCAGAGCAGCAGTGAAAACAGCGTCAGGGCGATAAGCGTCTGCCAGTGCACATACTGCGTATGCATTACCGCAAACAGCAGCGAGGTGAGCAGCATACAGGCAAAGCGGCTGCGCGGCGCCCACAGCAGAAACCCCTGTAACAGAAAACCGCGGAACAGCACTTCTTCAAAAACCGGCGCCAGCAACACGGCGGTCAACAGCAGGATAAGCAGCGAATTACGTCCCTGCTGCGCCTGCATCACCAGCCAGCCTTCCGGCTGCATAAATTGCATCTGTGCTGCCATCAGGACAAACAACGCGCCGGTAAAGAGCAGGGTTTGCAGGGTATAAAGTTCACCCAGCGGTAAATCGGTACGGCGCTGGCAGTAGAAGCGATAAAGCGGGTAGATCACAGCAAATTCAAACAGACAGAGCACGGGCACCAGCAGGCCGTCATTACGCAGCACGCCGTAATTAGGGAACAGGGTGATCAGCATGGTAACCAGGTAATAGACCACAAAGCTGCCGACGTAGAACAGCGTCAGGGTCACTCTGTCGGAATTGATGTTCATAGGCGACTCAGCCAGCGAAGGTAAGCGCATAGTAGCAATGCCCCCGATCGCTGTCGAGTCAGCCTGTAACACAATATTTAAGCGCAAAATGTTTACCGCAGACTAAACACCCGAGCGCCCGAGCCGATAACTGAGGAAACTAATCGGGTCAGCACCCTGTGTGGTATTGCCGGCCTTTCATCTCAACCCCTGGTTGTGTAGTGGGCACTCTTAATGACTTTTAATCCTCCGGCGCCACCCGCGTTGCCATTCAGACATGTTGCTGAAGATCGCACTGTCCGCTTTACGCGGCGCAGCCTGCGTGTCCTTTCGCTGCTGCTGTTTGGCGTGCTGGCGCTCTCGATGCTGATGGTGCTGACGATTGCGCAGCGGCAAAACAGCGTATCGGTTGAGCATGACCGGATGCTGATGCAGCAGGCGTGGAAAAGTCGTCAGGAGGCGATGGTAACGGATATCCGGGATTATGCGTTCTGGGGCGAAGCCTGGCAAAATCTCCATGTCAGTGTGGACAAAGTCTGGGCGTTTGACGAAGAGAACTTTGGTCCAGGCCTGTATGAGGAGTATCACTACGAGGGTGTTTTCGTGGTCGATGGTAAAGGCCACACCCGTTATTCAGTCATTAACGGCAAACTGGTGGATACGCCGCTGGAGGCCTGGCTGGGCAAAGAGACCTCTGCATTTATTGCGGCGGCACGTCAGCTTAACAACAAAGCGATGCATCGTGATGTGCTGATCAATCATCTGCCCGCCATCGTGGTTGCTGCCCCTATCACCAGTGGCAAAGTGAGGGCGGTGACGCCAGTGGCGGGGCCTCCGTCCATCATGATATTTGTGAGTCTGTTTACGCCTGAAAAATTAAAGGCGCTGGGAACATCGCTGGATGTACGCGAACTGCGCGCGCCAGCCAGTGAGGAGGATGCCCTGCGTGAACCCCGGATGATGTTAACGTTGCCGATGGGCGACCCGATTGTGCTGCGCTGGACCTCAAAGATGCCTGGCATGGGCCTGATTTGGTTTTTGCTGCCACTGCTGATGTTGATGGCGATCATCATCGCCATAATTACCCGTCGCGTCAGTCGCCATGCGCTCTCAAATGCAATTATCTCTGATCGGCGTTTCGCTATGCTGGCGATCAGTCAGCAGGAGCTTGCCAACAGCGAAGCGCGGTTTCGCGATCTCGCTGAGGCGGCGTCAGACTGGATCTGGGAGACGGATGCAGAGGGCCGGCTAATCTATCTGTCAGCGCGCTTTCATACCGTTACCGGCCATGACATTACGCACTGGCTGGGGCGTCACATCGATCATCTGCTGACGCATCCCAGCCATTCGCTGGTTGCCTGGCTGCGACGTCAGGAGGAGGACGGACAGCAGATGCCGCTGCGCTGTCAGTTCATGTCTGCGCACGGCAATCGTCGCATCGGCCAGCTGGTGGCAAAAACCATCTGGCACGACGCGAAACGCATCGGGTTTCGCGGTACGGTATCGGATATCACTCAGGGTATGGAAGCTGAGGCGCGCATTCAGTTCCTGTCGCGTCACGACGTCTTAACCGGCCTGTCGAACCGCATGCAGCTGCTGGAGTTTCTGACGCTACACCTTGCAATAACGGATGGCTCCGCGCCGCTGACGCTGGTCACACTCGATCTTGATCAGTTCCGGCCGATTAACGAAACCTGGGGTCATGCAGCAGGCGACGAGGTGCTGAGCCAGATAGCACAGCGACTGAAGCGCTGTATTGGTCCGCAGGAGCTGGTGGCGCGGCTGAGTGGCGATGAGTTTGTGCTGGTATTACGTGAAGCGAACCGTGAGCGGGTCGATCAGCGTTGTGCTCAGCTGGTGCATGAGGTTCAGCAACCGATCAGCACCGGCCAGCATGTCCACTATCTTACCATCAGCATGGGGATTGCCTGCGCTCCTCAGGATGCCAGCCACCCGGAAGCGCTGCTGGAAATGGCAGATATTGCGCTGAATGAAGCGCGTGACGCGGGACGCAATCAGTGGGTCTGGTATGCCAATGAGATGACCAGTCAGCGGGAAGATAAACGTGAAATGGCGCGGCGGATTGAGAAAGCGCTGAAGAACAATGAGTTTCGCCTGCACTATCAGCCACGCTATCAACTGCTGACGGGGCAGCTGGCGGGCGCTGAGGCCCTGATTCGCTGGCAGATTGCCCCGGATCAATGGATAACGCCCGACCACTTCATTCCACTGGCGGAAGAGAGCGGTCTGATCGCCACCATCAGCGACTGGGTGCTGATGCGCGCCTGTGAGGATGCACTGGGGTGGGGCGGCGAACGCTATGTTTCAGTCAATATATCGCCAATGGAGTTTCGCACCAGCGACCTGGTGCAACGGGTCGCGAATGCGCTCGAGAAAAGTGGCCTGCCGGCAACCCGGCTGGAGCTCGAAATTACTGAGAACGTTACCTTTGAACACCCACAGCATGCGCTGGAAATCATGCAGGGGTTACGTTCGCTGGGTGTCCGGTTGACTGTTGATGATTTCGGCACCGGCTATGCCGCGCTGGGCTACCTGAAAACCTTCCCGTTTAATGGCCTGAAGATCGATCGCTCCTGGATGAAAGATTTCCCCGAGTCGCAGCAGGCACAGTCGGTGGTCGCGGGGATCATTGCGCTGGCTCGCGCCTTTGCCCTGACGATCACAGCAGAAGGCATTGAGACAGAAGCGCAGTTAAACCAGCTAAAACAGCTCTCATGCGAAGAAGGGCAAGGTTACTTCCTTGGCCGGCCAATGCCACTGGCTGCATTCAGAACGCTGCTGGAAAGAACGGCGCAAAATCAGCCTGAGATGGCTTAACGCACTTTGACCGCCAGGGCGGTCATTAGCATTGCGCAGACAATAAAAATAATCAGTTCCATTATGACCTCCACGGGGCTGGGTAAGAAAATTCTTAAGAAAGTGTAGAGATTCACGGGGGCTTTTTTTGGCTGAAAATGCGATTAATCTCAAAAGGACGCCTGCCCAGCAGTTGGCTTAATCCTGCTGTAACAACTTTACCTTTTAAGGGTTCAGGTCTGCCGGCGCGTTTTGCTACTCTTGGGCAAGGTGTTACACGTCCAACAGGAGAATAAACGTGAGATTTTATGGAAAAGGGCTGCTGGTAGTCGGTCTGTTCGCATTAACCGCCTGTCAATCTGCCTCTCAACCCGACACTGCCCGTGTGGCGCAGGATCCCGACGCTGACCGCTGCGGCGCCTCACAGTTTCAACACTATATCGGCAAACCGTTGACCGCACTGCAGGGTCAGCACTTCGAACAGCAGGTGCGTCCGATCCCCTATAATTCAGCCGTCACCATGGACTTTAATCTCAACCGGCTTAATTTCCTGGCCGATAAAAATGGCAATATCAGCTCAGTTTATTGTGGCTAATGGCCAGAATGTCATAGGCTTGTCATAACGGCAGGCGAGGATAGCTGCGCGTTTGAGAAACTTCCTCGTCACACAATAGATAGTGCTCGTCTTGTTTATTCCCGCCCCGGCGGGAATTTTTTTAGCGTCCGCGGACCGGAACAGGAGCGAAGAAGAAGATGAAACGCATAGTGGCATTTCTGCCCACGTTGTTACTCAGCAGCACACTGGCGCATGCGTCCAGTGAAGACGCCTGGAAAAAGAGCCGCGAGGTGATGGTTCAGGCGTGCGTCAACGCCAGCCACCTGAGCAAAGTCAGGGTGCTGGGCGAACCGATCGAATATGACGACAACACAGGTTACAGTGCACTGTTGCTGGAGGGACGCTACCCGCAGCAGCACATGAAAAATAAGCGGGGACGGGAGCTCTGCCTGTTTCAGCGCAGCAGCGGACGTGCCAGCGTCAGCGAAGCGGATAAGTTACGCTGGGTGAAGTAGACGCCGGGTTGATTTACGGCTCCGGCTGCGTGTCGATCAACTGAGCCAGCAAGGTGCGATAACGCTGCAACTGCATCTCGTCGCCCTCTACTTCCAGTTTATCGATCACCCGCGCAATCAGCACTTTACTGGTGGCGGGCTCGCCCGCTTCCATTATTTCACGCAGGATCACCGCCAGCAGATCGGACTCTGGCGGTGTCCGCCAGGCCGGGCTTTTAAAATAGTCGCTGATTGCACGGCTGGCGCTATTTGGTTGTACTCTCATTTCCCCACCTCCGCTGAAACACGCCACTGCCCCTTACTGCTGAGTAAGGGCGTATCTGTATGAAATAAGCTGGTTTGCCTCAGCGTAGCCGGATGGTCTGCACCGTTTTTTGCGGAGGACGTCGCACCGATCAGAATGATCGCCACACCGCCACGGCTGGCGGTTTTTTAAACATAGAAGCGGGGAGCGGGGTTGTCAGTAACAGAATGACATATTTTTCCATATTGATGAGGGGGCGTTTAAGAAGCGCGTTTCAGTGCCGTCTGTCATCCGCGCGCTTCGCACTCTGAATTCCTGCGTCGGTGAAATTTGTGCCGGTAATTGAGCCGAATCAAAGCAGAATCCGTTCTTTCACTCTATGTGCCATGTTTTGTCGGTCACGCTGAGAATGCGCGCGTTAGACTGAGCCTTCCCTCTCTTTATATCGTCTGCTCATGCCACGCACTATTGAACCCTGGAAGATAAACCTGATCTCGGTCTGGTTTGGCTGCTTTTTTACCGGACTGGCGATTAGTCAGATTATCCCGTTTCTGCCGCTCTACCTTGAACAGCTAGGCGTAACCGGTGGCGAATCACTGAGCCTCTGGTCGGGTCTTACCTTCAGTATCACCTTTGTGGTCTCGGCGGCGGTGGCGCCGCTATGGGGCAGCCTGGCCGATCGCAAAGGTCGTAAACTGATGCTGCTGCGTGCGGCTTTTGGCATGGGCGTGGTGATCCTGCTGCAGGCTTTTGTCACGGAGGCCTGGCAGTTGCTGCTGCTGCGTGCCCTGATGGGGCTAACCTCCGGATATATCCCCAACGCCATGGCGCTGGTGGCGGCTCAGGTTCCGCGTGAACGAAGCGGCTGGGCGCTGAGCTGTGTCTCAACCGGTCAGATTGGCGGGGTGATTCTGGGGCCCATGCTGGGCGGGCTGCTGGCCGACTGGGTCGGTTTGCGTACGGTGTTTATTGTCACTGCGGTGCTGTTGATGGTCAGCTTTCTGGTGACGCTGTTCCTGATTAAAGAGACCGGTTATATCCCGGTCAGTAAAAAAGATAAGCTCAGCGGACGCGAGGTTTTCCGCTCGCTGGATAACCCAAAGCTGATGCTCTGCCTCTTTTTTACCACCATGGTGATTCAGATGTGCAACGGGTCGGTGAACCCGATTCTGACGTTGTTTGTGCGTGAACTGGCACCGACTGCGGAGAATATCGCTTTTCTGAGTGGCGTGATTGCCGCGCTGCCAGGCGTCTCAGCGCTGCTGGCGGCACCCCGGCTGGGGCGACTCGGCGATCGCATCGGCACGCAGCGTATCCTGCTGGCGACAATGGTTATCTCGCTGCTGCTGTTTGTTGCGATGTCGTTTGTGACCAGCACGACACAGCTGGGGATATTGCGGTTTCTGCTGGGCTTCGCCGATGGCGCAATGATGCCTGCGGTGCAGACGCTTCTGGTACGCCATTCACGCGACAACATCACCGGGCGAATCTTCGGCTATAACCAGTCGTTTATGTATCTCGGCAATGTCGCAGGCCCGCTACTGGGGGCTGCGGTGTCGGCGGTGGCAGGTTTCCGCTGGGTCTTTTTTGCCACCGCCGTGGTGGTGCTGATTAATGTGCTGTTTCTGAAGCGTTTTTACCGGCGTCCGAAGACCGAGCTGCCTCTGGCTGAGAAATCGTCAGCTCAGCCTGCCAGCGCTGCTGAGTCAGTAAAAACTCAGGACTGACGCTGGGGCTCCAGGAGTCATCGCCGCCAACGCCCATGTGAAACGCATCCAGATGCAGCCAGCAGCCCGTTTCAGGACGCAGCAGGTGGCGGTGTGAAGTCTCCCGCAGCTGCTCCAGACTGAAGCGGCTCAGCGAGAAAGCGAAGTCGCCGCTGACCTGCCAGCTGCCGCTGTCGAGCTGACGCGTACCGCCACGCTGACCATTCTCGCTGGGGAAAACGTAGGGCGTTGATAGCTGATCCAGCGGCAGCTGCCAGCGGGAAAACTGCGCGGCCAGCTGGCGGTCGGGATAGTTTTCATGCGGACCCAGGCCCAGCCAGCTAACCTGCTGCGGGATGTGTGCCAGCTCACAGCGCAAGCCGATGCGTGCGGGCGGTGGCAATCCGCGCGACTGCTCAACCGACAGCTGCAGCTGTAACTCACCCTGCGCGTTGATCACATAACGTTTACGGCTGATGAACGCGAGCTCACCGTTGGCGAGCCAGCCATGCAGCGTCTCAATCTGCACTGCCTGCGACAACGTATTCGCCGTGATCGATACCAGACTGCTGCTCATCTGGTCATAACCCGCCGTTTTCCAGCGTTCAACCCAGGCATCAGGATCAACCCGTTCCGCTTCGCTGGTGCCGATGTCATTGTCCAGCGGCGCGCGGATAAAGCAGTCCTGAAGAGGGGAGAGCAGCGTCGGCTCCTCATTGACAAACCACTGCGTCAGTTCGCCGCTGTGGCGTGAAAAATGCCAGCGTTGCTGCTGATGAGTGACAACAATGTCACTGGCATCATTGTGCAGCACAGGTGCTTCGGCAGCCTCTGGCTGTAATGGCATCGCCAGCGCCGAGGGCAGCGCCCACTGGTGCCAGGCGACGCGCCAGCCAGCAACGCTCCAGGGTGTGGCGTTGATCTGATGAATCGCGACGTTCAGCCAGCATTCGCCGTATAACGCGGGCGGTGTAGGCAGCGTGATCCGCTGCTGACTCTGCGCGGTGATATCCAGCACTATTTCGCCTTCTGTCACCACCTCTCCTTCCTGCTCAATGGACCAGCGCAGCACTTCATTATCACTGTGGCGGAACAGATAGTCGCTGCTGATCGTAACGCTCAGCGGATCGCGGGGATCAACGGTAAACTGATAAAACTGCTGGGCGCGCTGCGCTTCATAAAGCGCTGGATGTGGCGTGCGATCGGCAAACACCAGCCCGTTCATACAGAACTGACGATCGTTAGGCTTATCGCCAAAATCACCGCCGTAAGCCTGCCAGGAGTTGCCCTGTTCATCATGGCGGGTCAGGCTCTGATCCACCCAGTCCCAGACGAAGCCGCCCTGCAGTCGCGGGAACTGACGGAAGGCCTCCCAGTACTTCGCAAAACCGCCGAAACTGTTGCCCATGGCATGCGCGTATTCACACAGGATCAACGGACGCGTTTCGCCCGGCAGACCGATCCACTTCTTCAGCGACCATTTCGGCACTGCCGGGAACGGCTGATCTTCATCAACCCTGGCATACATCGGGCAGATAATATCGGTTGCGGCGGTATCTGCACCGCCGCCTTCATACTGCACCGGACGGGTTGGATCGCTGCTTTTCACCCAGCGGTAGAGCGCGTCATGGGTGGCGCCATGTCCTGACTCGTTGCCCAGCGACCAGATGATAATGCTGCAGTGATTACGATCGCGCTGCACCATGCGCGTGACACGTTCGCTGTAGGCCGCGAACCAGCGGGGATCATCGGAGAGCCGGTTCATCGGCTGCATGCCGTGGGTTTCGATATTGGCCTCATCCACGACATAAAGCCCGTACTGGTCACACAACCGGTACCAGAGCGGATGATTAGGGTAGTGCGAACAGCGGACCGCATTGAAATTGTGCTGCTTCATCAGCTCGATGTCGCGGCGCATCGTCGCCTCATCCACTACCTGACCGTGCTCCGGATGGTGCTCGTGACGGTTGGTGCCCCGGATCAGCAGCGGTTTGCCGTTCAGGCAGAGCAGGCCGTTGTCGATGGTGACCTGACGGAAGCCAACATCGTAAGCTTCCACTTCGACCAGCTGCTGATCGCCATCCAGCAGCGCCAGCGTAGCACGATAGAGGTGGGGCGTTTCGGCGCTCCACAGCGCGGGCTGTTCAACCGGCAGGCTGATCAGGGCGCGTTCAGGATAGTGACCCCGTTCGTCAATGATCGCGCTGCCCAGCGGCTGCTGACACTGCGCAACCTGCTGTTTACCCTGCCACAGCGTCAGGCGCAGCTGATAGCGCGAGGTGGCGTCCGGCGGTAAGGCGACGCGGACCTGGGCGCGTAGCTCGGCACGGGTAAACTCCGGGCTGAGCCGGGTTTCCAGCTGAACGTCGGCCAGATGCACCTGCGGTTTATGCAGTAATGTGACATCGCGGAAAATGCCGCTCATCCGCCACATATCCTGATCTTCCAGATAGCTGCCGTCGCTCCAGCGCAGCACCATCACCGCCAGCCGGTTTTTACCCGGTCGCAGATGAGGACTCAGGTCAAATTCGGCGGGCAGGCGGCTGTCCTGAGAGTAGCCAATCCAGCGCCCATTGCACCACAGGTGAAAAGCCGAATTTACGCCGTCAAAAATGATGCGTGTCTGTCCCGAATCGAGCCAGGCTGTGTCAGTCGTGAATGTGAGCGAGTAACATCCGGTGGGATTCCCGGCGGGAACCAGCGGAGGATTAACGGGAATCGGATATTGTACGTTGGTGTAAATGGGCGCATCGAAGCCGTGCATCTGCCAGTTAGCCGGGACCGGAATCGTGCTGGCATCCGGCAGATCCTGCAATAACCAGCTGGCAGGCACCGCTTCAGGCTGAGCAAAGTAACTAAATCCCCACTCTCCGTTGAGACATTGCCGTGACGCCGAAGGATGATCATCGCGCGCCGCCGCTTCATCGCGCCAGCTGGCGAATGGCGGATGGGCATCCAGACGATGCAGCGAGGTCACGACCGGGTTCTCCCAGTCGCGCCGGGAGAGGATGTCACTGAAAGTAGCCAGAGAGAGAGTCATGATTTTATCCTGTAAATGTAATGCGCTCACAATGCGCAAAATTCGTCAGTCTGTAAAGTGTTCACCCTCCCGATTTACACAAATAGTCCTGTTAACAAACTCACCGGGATGTTGAGAATACGACGACATACTGGCGGTAAAACGTTAAGTATGGTCAGCAAAGATGAATAGCCGCCTGAAGCAGAGGAATCTCACTTGTCGCCATGCCAGCGGCTTCATACACTCCGCCCGATTTTTTCAATCTGAGGTAGATAGGGTACGAATCATTAAGCTGGTGGCTGTTGTGGGATTAGTGACTGCATTAAGTGGATGTATTTTCCCGCCTCCCGGCGGCGGTTGGGGCGGACACGGTGGCGGGCCGGGTCACGGATTCGTAAATCCTCGTTAAGCTTCTCTGTTTCATTTCAGGCAAGCGACATTTAACCGCGGCAGTGCAACCCCGCAAAACGTTTCGCCAGCAAAATAACCGTAAATGGCTGAACAGATGGGATAAATGTGGGCTAAGCCACTGAAAAAATGGCTGTCGCCCTCTGTTTTTTTAGCCAGCGTGGTGATAATTTCAGCTTTTTTCCACCGCTGAGACAACAGCATGAAAAACCTGATTGCTGAGTTACTGGTAAAGCTGGCTGAAAAAGAGGCGACAGCGAAAGAGCAAATGGCGCAGATTGAAGCACTGGAGATCGTTGTCACTGCGCTGGTTCGCAAGCTGGAGCCGCAACAACATCTGGCAATCACCACCAGCATTGAAAGCGCTATGGACAACGTGGCTGATGCTGATGATAACGATGCACGCCTGCTGCGCAATTACATTGAAAAGCTGCTCCATCATCCCCGCCAGTATTGATCCCGGAACAGGTCGGGAATGGGATCTTCCCATCACTTTGACCTCAAACATTTTCTGCTTTGCTTATTCGCTGCCAGAATAATAGAGGACAATCCACTGTGGAGTTATCAAGATGAAAGTCGGTTTAATGGCGATGATGATGGCAGGCCTGCTGGTCAGCGGGCTGGCAGGTGCTGCGGAGAAAACTCCGCAGCAGGAGAAAATGACGATGTGCAACCAGCATGCGAAATCACAGGATCTCAAAGGGGATGCGCGCAAAACCTTTATGAGTGAATGCCTGAAAAAGGACAGCAAGATGTCGCAGATGTCACCGCAGCAGATGAAAATGAAAAGCTGTAACGGTGAAGCCGGTGATAAAAAACTGGCAGGCGATGCCCGTAAAACCTTTATGAGTCAGTGCCTGAAAAAGAGCTGATGATGCCCACGGCCACGCAGGTGGCCGCTTCTATCTGCCGCCCGATGCGGATTCACTTCCCCCTCAACGCCGATTAAATTACCTGCCACAACAGCAGGTTATCTTTCTGAAACAGATTCCTCATCAGGCTTCCCGGTTCCTTTGCCACACTTTCTGTTTGTAGGGGATTGCGCAGCGGGCTTTTTTGCCGTGCAGCATAAGACCAGAAACAGTGAAAGGAGCCATGCCGTGAACTATCAATTTACCGTCGACCTGAACGATCTGCCGCAGCGACAGCCGGTTAAAAAGACGCTCGGCGATGTTGATCTATTATTGATTCGCGACGGTGACAACGTCCGTGCTTTTCAGGCGAAATGTCCACACGCTGGCGCACCGCTTGAACAGGGCGCGATTTGCGGCGATCGGCTGGTCTGCCCGTGGCATAAAGCCGCGTTTGATATCGCCGATGGCAAAATGTGTGAACCGCTGGCGTTAGCCGATCTCAAACAGTACCCGCTTCGCATTGAAGAGGGCCGGGTACTGATAAACCCCAAAGCGATGTCACCCGCAGCACCCATTGGCAGCGGGGCAGATGCACCGGTCTATGTGGTATTGGGTGGCGGCGCGGCGGGTAGCGCAGCGCTATGGCGTCTGCGTCATGAAGGTTTTAAAGGCCGCCTGATACTGGTCGAGCGTGAAGCAGATGCACCCTATGACCGCACCGCGCTGACCAAATTTGTGCCGTCGGGAAAAATGGATATTAACGAAGTGCCGCAGCTGCTGAAAGCGGATGTGATGGACCACGTTGAACGACTCCAGGCTACAGTGAGCCGGCTGGATGCACAGCAGCAGCGGTTAATCTTCGAGGATGGCGGTACGCTTGCGTTCGACAAACTGTTGATCGCCAGCGGCGCGACGCCTGTTCTTCCCGATTTGCCGGGCAGCGATCTTGACGGGGTTCATCTGCTGCGCAGCAAAGCGCAGACCGATGAGCTGCTTCAGGCGGTGGATGCCAGCCATAAAATCGTGATTATCGGCAACAGTTTTATCGGTACCGAACTGGCGTCGGCACTGCGTAACCGCGATATTGACGTCACAGTCATTGCCCGCCAGGCACTGCCTTTTGCTAAACGGTTTGGCGAGCAGATTGGTCGCTATTTCTACCAGCTTCATGAGCAAAACGGCGTGAAGTGGGTGCAGGGCGAGATCGAAGCGCTGCAGGGTGACCAGAAGGTAAATGGCGTGCAGCTGAAGGGCGGACGCAAGCTGGATGCTACCGTTGTGCTGTTCGCGACCGGGGTTAAACCGGCCACCGACTTTATTCACGATCTGCCGCTGGCAGAGGATGGCAGCCTGCAGGCGGATGATCAGTTGCGGGTCGCTGATAATATCTGGGTGGCGGGGGATATCGCCACCTATCCGGCGGCACAGGGGCCGCTGCGTATTGAGCACTATCGCGTTGCACATCAGCAGGGACAGACTGCCGCATGGAATATGCTGGATCAAAACGTCGCTTTTGATCGGGTGCCGTTCTTCTGGACGACCCAGTATGGCACTCGTTATGAGTATGTTGGCCACGCGGCAGAATGGGATGAATTCCAGCTAATCGGTTCGCTGGAGGATAAAAAGTTTATGGCGTTTTATGGTCAGCAGGGGCAACTGGCGGCGATCTGCTCATGCGGTATGTATACGCTGACCGCTGAGCTGGTGGAGCAGATGCAGCACCCCATGACGCTTTCTGACGCGGTGGCGCGCTGTCAGGCGAAAATCAGTTAAGCTGCACGCAGGGCGGACCAGGCTGACGGGCCGCCCTGCGTACTTTCTCACCGGTTAGCTGCGACTCAGTTTCTCTGACTTCGCCATGCACTGCTGCATCGCTTCCATCACTGCCGAGCGCATGCCTTTTTCTTCCAGCACTTTCACCGCTTCAATGGTGGTGCCGCCTGGAGAGCAGACCATATCTTTGAGTTCAGCCGGATGTTTACCGGTGGTCAGCACCATCTGCGCCGCGCCTTTCACCGCCTGCGCAGCAAACTGATAGGCCTGAGCACGCGGCATGCCACCCAGTACGGCTGCATCCGCCATCGCCTCGATAAACATAAACACGTAGGCCGGTGCAGAACCGCTCACGCCGACCACAGAGTGAATCAGATATTCATCCACTACGGCCGCTTTGCCGAAGCTCTCAAAAATCGCCACGACTTCGTCGATCTCCGCCTGCTCAACCAGCACGTTAGGCGTTACCGAGGTCATGCCTTCGCTCACCAGTGAGGGCGTATTCGGCATTGCGCGGACAATTTTGCGATCGTAACCCAGCACGGATGAGAGCGAGTCCAGCGTCACGCCAGCGGCAATCGACACCACCAGCGCCTCTTTTTTCAGGCTGCCTGCCAGCTCTTTTAATACTTTCAGAATGACATTCGGTTTTACTGCGCCGAACAGGATGTCCACTTCACGCGCCAGCGCATCCGCGCTCTCTGCTGCGTTGATGCCATACTGCTCTGCCATCGCCTGGTTGGTCTCAGCTTTGCGATCGTAAACGAAGATATCAGACGGGGCGATTTTGCCGCTGTTGACCAGTCCGCCGATAATGGCTTTCGCCATGTTTCCCCCGCCGATAAATCCGATTTTCTTTGCCAGCATCGCCATCTCCTTAGGACATTATTCGTTTTTCTCAGTGAGCTAGCTTACTTCAGCCAGCCCGAATAACAAGTCAGCTGCAAGCGCGCTGGAAAGCGTGGCGCAAATTAAATTTGCCATTTAAGAGGAACCCGGCAAGATCTCAGGCTTCTCTGACTGTAAGGAATCATGATGTTTATCTGGGTCGATGCCGATGCCTGTCCGAATGTGATCAAAGAGGTGCTCTACCGTGCGGCGGATCGTACCGCGACCACGGTCACTTTTGTGGCGAACCAGTTTTTGCGCGTGCCGCCATCGCCGTATCTGCGCACGCTGCAGGTGCCTGCTGGCTTTGATGTGGCGGACAATGAGATTGTCAGACGTTGTCAGCCCGGCGATCTGGTGATCACCGCCGATATTCCGCTGGCGGCTGAGGTGATTGAGAAAGGGGCAGCAGCGCTGAATCCGCGCGGCGAGCGTTACTCACCGGCGACGATACGCGAACGCCTGACGATGCGTGATTTTATGGATACGCTGCGGTCAAGCGGCGTGCAGACCGGCGGCCCCGCGACGATGAGTCCGCGTGACCGCCAGCAGTTTGCGAATGAACTGGATAGCTGGCTCACCCAGCAGAAACGCTCAACTTAAACGAAGCTGTCGTCGTCGTCGAAATCGTTGCCGCCAAAATCGTTGAGATCGCTGTTGTCGGCATAATTGCTGTCCCAGCCCGTGTTCTGGTCGAGGAAGGCGCTGTCGTTACCGCCGTTAAAGTTATCGGCATTGTCATCGCCACCGTTGAAGGTGTTGAGATTATCATTCACCTGCGGCAGCGGCGGCTCATTGATGATATTCACAATCTCTTCCGGCTGTGAATGGTGGAACATGCTGGTCAGCATGTCGGCCATCACGACACCACCCGCGACGCCCACGGCAGTTTGCAGAGCGCCACCAAGGAAACCGGTGCCGCGTGGCGCGGGTGCCTGGGCAGGGACATACTGCTGCTGTGCCGGTTGCTGCGGCGCACTGTTCCACGGCGACTGTTGCTGCGGCTGCTGAACGGGAGGCTGCTGACGCGAACCGCTGCCAAACAGTCCCGACAGGAAGCCGCCGCTGCTCTGTGCAGGCTGCTGCTGCTGTTGCTGTTGCTGCAACTGTGCCACCTGGCTTTCCAGCGCTGACACTTTCTCATTGAGTTTTTTCAGCGCCGCTTCCTGAATCAGGATTGCCTGCGTCATGTAGTAAGGCGCGCCTGGCTGCGCCTGAAGATGCTGGTTAATCAATTGTTCGGCAGCGGCATCGCGTGCCACGGCCTGGCTTTCGGCCTGTTTCAGACGGCTGAACAGCCCATCAATCAGTTGTTGTTCTTCGCGTTGCATGATGACTCTCCTGTGGCGATTGTTATCAGTATATGGGGTCGTCAACACGAAAAGTAAAATCCGGGCGGTAAGCAAATATTGCCAGCCCATTTCAGCCGCCGTTTTATGCGTTTTTTAGCGCCCGGTTACTCACCTGATGCACAAAACGTGCATGCATTTCCCCTTGAAAATAGAGAGATTATCGCTGTTCATGTGAGGAAAAAGCGTAAATCATGCCTGACAGGTGGAGGCCATAATAATTTCCAGTTATGATGCGTCGCATTAATCAGCTAACCATGCAGCCGCATCGCGCGGTCAGGCGGAGGAACGGCCCTGATGTCACTACCCATCTTTTTGATTGGCGCTCGCGGTTGCGGCAAAACCACGGTCGGCGAGGCGTTATCGCAGGCGCTGGGCTACGCCTTTACGGATACCGATCACCATCTGCAACTCAGCACGCAACGCAGCGTGACGGAGATTGTCGAGGCGGAAGGCTGGGAAGGTTTCCGCGCCCGTGAAACGGAGTCGCTGAAAGCAGTCACGGCCCCCAGGACGGTCATTGCCACGGGCGGTGGCATGATCCTGGCTGAAGAGAACTGCCGTTTTATGCAGGAGCAGGGGCAGGTGATCTGGCTCAGCGCGTCCCCCGAAGTGCTGGCAGAGCGACTGGAAAGCGAACCTGAAGCGGCCCAGCGTCCGACCTTAACCGGACGTCCGATTGCTGACGAGATGAGTGATGTACTGCGTGAACGCGCGCACCTTTACCAGGCGGCGGCCCATCATCAGGTGAATGCCATGCAGGCACCGGAGTGTGTGGTGGAAGAGATTCTGCTGTCACTTTCTCTGGCGCGCGCCAGCTAACCCTCAGATTTTTCCCGCTTTGATCCCGCTTCAGATGGCATTGTCTATACTTATCCTATGACAGGCAGCAGCCTGTCCTGTGGAATGTTGTTCAGACAAGAGGGACACAGTATGCCTACCAGACCGCCGTACCCGCGTGAAGCGAAAATTGTGACTGTTGAAAAGGGGCCTGAAGGTAATAAGGTAACCTTTTATGAATTGCGTGCTGATCATCCCAAACCGAATTCATTAATCAGTGAGCATGAGACGGAAGAAGAAGCGCACGATGCTAAAGCGCGCTACGAAGACGTCGAAAAAGAGTAAAGCATTGCGGCTGGCAGGGAGGCCAGCCTGATATTCAGCGTCATTTCGCCGTTTGTCAGTACGTTGCCTGAGTTATGCCCATCGCCTCTTTATTCCCGACATCCCCTTGCCGACGCACAACAAAGCTGCCTGGAATACTGGCTTAACGCTTTTTCGCTCTGCGCGTCTGATCTCTCCCGCCGGAACAGATCACAAACGACTATCATTTCGCGTGACAGATCAGCGGGTTCCCTTCTACACTGCCAGACACACAACATGTGCTCTGGAGAACTATTATGCTCAACGTTAGTGAGTATTTTGACGGAAAAGTTAAATCTATTGGTTTTGACAGTGCGAGCACCGGTCGTGCCAGCGTCGGCGTGATGTCTGAAGGTGAATACACATTTGGTACCGGCCAGCCGGAAGAGATGACCGTCGTTAGCGGCTCGCTTAAGGTGTTGCTGCCAGGTGAGACCGAGTGGAAATGGTTTGAAGCGGGTTCGGTGTTTAATGTGCCGGGTCACAGCGAGTTTCATCTGCAGGTTGGCGAGCCAAGTTCCTATCTCTGCCGTTACCTGAAAGATAAAGATTAAAAAAAGGGCCGCTAAGCGGCCCTTTTTTCTAGCGAATAATCTTCACATCACTCAGGGTGATAGCGCCCATCGGTTTATCACCTGTTTTTGCCCTTAGTGGCGCTAAAATCCGCAGGTCTTCAAGCCAGGCACTCTCTATGACGGTGACAGGCTGTTTGTCTGTCGCAATGGTACAGGTTACCTTCAGATAGCGTCCGCTAAATGCCAGGTTAATCTCTCGCGCGTCGCCACCGCTGGAGACGGCACAGGTTTCCCGCTGATGACTGTCCTCATCCTTGCCCACGCTACTCTCACTCACCGCGTCGTTCTGATAGTGCTGTCCGGCGGTTAGCGGATAACGCAGCGTCGAACTAAGTTGTTTTAACCGCGAAGGGGAATAGGAAATCGACATGGTATAGGCGAGCTGGATATCATTGGCAATCGTCAGACGCTGCACTTTCCAGATACCGTAATCCTCCAGCTTGCGAATAAATCCAGCGTCATCCGCCACCATATGCACGCTGACGCGACCTTCCCGACTATTTTCGACCCAGCTGAGCTGCTGAAAACGCGGTGTGGCCCAGGGATGGACCAGGGTTTTCAGTTGTTGCTGCAGGGCAGGGGCAAGCGGGACGGCGGCCAGCACCGAGGCCGGATTGCCATTCAGGTCGGGTAGCATCTGTTGTGCCATCGAACCGGGCGACTTATGCGAAGCGGGTCTGAAGTGGCCCAGTGCATGAAATCTCTTAACATCTGGCAGCGTACAGAGCTGGGCAAAAGTTTTTTGCAGCAGAGGCGTCAGATCAAAAGCGGTTTTACGGCGCGCCAGCTGGCCTCCATCCAGTGAATCGGTTACGTAACCGTTGTCATCAATATCAAATGCGGATAACGGTGTACTGACACCGGTTTCGCAGTTAAAACGGTAATTTTCGACCTTTAGACTGTAGGGCGCATCATAGGGTGGATCGAAATCGCTGGCCGCATAATCAGTGCCGACCCGGACCCGCAATATCTCTGCCTCACGCTTCAGGCTGGCAACGTCAATCAGTGTCGTGGCACCATACTTATCAGCAGATTCAATTTTTTCCCATAGCACTGACCTTTCGGGTAATCCGCAGATTTTTTTCAGAACAGCCGGATCCTGATTTGAGCCAGGCTGAGGTGCGCTGTAGCGGCCATATTCATTGCCGTAAAACCGGCCTTGTGGGCTGCCTTCTGCATCGACCATGTGGCGGTAAAGCGCTTCGGCATAAGGTTTTTGGCAATCATAAGCCTGCCAGACCTGCATTGCGCCCCCGTTTTTACCGGGAATAGCCACCATCACATTCAGGCGATCATTGATGCGCACCGCATCGAAACGGCTGACGCTGGGCGGATCATCCGAGGCGGGCTGACTGCGTGCAGAGAGTGAAAGAAGCGACAGTGTGCAAAATAAAAACAGGTGCCGAAATAAGCGGGACATAAGTGGAATTCCTTTGCCAAAGACCCGGTTATCGACAAAGTATGCCAAAACTTCAGGGCGGAACGGCGCCGCCCTGATAATGCTTAACGCTGGGCTTCGCCGCCTAACGCTTCCACCAGATTACTGGTCAGTGCTGCCAGTTCGCTGGTCATCAGAATAAAGTCCGCATCAAAGCGCTGCGCGAAATCTTCACGGTCGATATCGTCGTTCTGGTCGCGCAACGTGTCGCTGAACTTCAGACGCTTCACTGAACCATCATCGGCCAGCACGAACTGAATACGCTCCTGCCAGTCGAGTGCCAGTTTTGTCACGACCTTGCCGGCTTCGATATGGTTGGCGATCTCATCGCACACCAAATCCTGTTTCTTGCAGCGGATGACGCCGCCATCTTCCAGCAGGGCTTTCAGCTCCGCTTCATCCATCAGCGCAAACCCGGCTGGCAGGTCGCCTGAACGCACCCATTGGGTCAGCGTCAGTTCAATCGGATTTTCCAGGGTAAGTGGCACCACCGGCAGTGAACCCAGGCTTTTGCGCAGCAGCGCCAGGGTATCTTCCGCTTTTTTCGCGCTGGCACAGTCCACCATAATCAGGTTATTGACCGTGTCGATCCACAAATAGGTCTGGCTGAAACGGCTGAAAGCACGCGGCAGCAGGCTATGCAGCACTTCATCTTTCAGCGAATCTTTTTCGGTCTTTTTGAGCTTGCGGCTCTGCTCAGATTCCAGCTTGTCGATTTTTGCTTCCAGCGCCTGTTTCACGACCGGCGAAGGCAGGATTTTCTCTTCTTTGCGGGCGCAAATCACAATCTGGCCTTTATTCTCGTGGGTCAGCGCGTCGCTGCGGTTACCCATCGGCGAGACCCAGCCGGTCTTGCTCATATCCTGACTGCCACACGGTGAAAAAGTGAAGGCGTCGAGCTGTTTTTCCATCTCATCTGCGGACAGCGGAATGTCACGATTCAGACGATAAACCATCATATTTTTAAACCACAACATCGGGATTCCTTACCGTGGCGCGATCGGGCGCACAAGTCTGCGAGAGTCAGCGCGCATGATAGCGAAACATCGGAGTGGTTTCATTGCCTTTAAGGCAGCCGCCTTTTACTGTATCTCTCACCTGAACGAATAACGAGGAAGTAACCTTGCGCATAGGCATAGATCTGGGTGGCACCAAGACAGAAGTGATTGCATTGTCAGATAAGGGAGAGGAGCTGTTCCGTCACCGCGTGAATACCCCGCGTGACGACTATCAGGCAACGGTGCAGGCAATTGTTGATCTGGTCACGCTGGCGGAGCAGAAAACTGGCGAGACCGGCACGGTCGGCCTGGGCATTCCCGGCTCGCTTTCGCCTTTCAGTAAGCGGGTGAAGAATGCGAACTCCACCTGGCTTAACGGCCAGCCGCTGGATAAAGATCTGGCTCAGGCGCTGAACCGGGAAGTGCGCATCGCCAACGACGCGAATTGCCTGGCCGTATCGGAAGCGGTCGACGGTGCCGGTGCCGGACAGTCGCTGGTGTTTGCCGTGATTATCGGTACCGGATCGGGTGCAGGTATCGCGATTAACGGTGAATCGCGCATCGGTGGCAACGGTAATGCCGGTGAGTGGGGCCACAATCCGCTGCCATGGATGGATGAAGATGAGCTGCGTTATCGTCAGGAAGTGCCCTGTTATTGTGGGCAGCAGGGTTGCATTGAGACCTTTGTTTCAGGCACCGGTTTTGGTATCGACTATCAGCGGCTTAGCGGCGTACATCGCAAAGGTGCGGAGATCGTCTCGCTGCTGGCGCAGCAGGATCCGATCGCCGAACTGGCAATGAGCCGCTATGAACTGCGTCTGGCAAAATCGCTGGCGCAGGTGGTGAACCTGATCGATCCTGACGTGATCGTGCTGGGCGGCGGGATGAGCAATGTGGATCGGCTCTATCAGACTGTGCCGGTGCTGATGAAGCAGTGGGTGTTTGGCGGGGAGTGTGAAACGCCGGTGCTGAAGGCGCAGCATGGCGACTCCAGCGGCGTACGCGGTGCGGCGTGGCTCTGGCCGCTTAACGGCTGAGTGTCCCGCACATCCGCTGACGTTCAGCGCCTGGATTTCAGGCGCTGAACGTAACCCCCGGCGCGGCATCCTGCCGCGCCGCGTTTATTCGCCCACCAGCATCGTGTCCTGTGGCGCCCGGTCGCGCTGCGCTTTGGTTGCGAGGAAGTAAATATAGCCGACCAGCATGATGGCAAAGAACAGCGCGCCAATCACCGGGTTAAACCATAGCATCGCCAGCAGACAGACCACCGACAGCAGCAGGGCGATGCCCGGAACAATCGGATAGCCCGGCGCGCGGAAACTGCGGGGCATTTCCGGCGCGCTGCGGCGGAGTTTAAACAGGCTCAGCATGCTCATGATGTACATCACAATCGCGCCAAACACCGCCATGGTGATCATCGCCGCCGTCAGCGTCATTCCCTGCAGATTAATCACGCCATCGCTGTAAATCGCCGCGATGCCCAGTACGCCACCGAGAATAATCGCCCGATGCGGGGTCTGGAAACGTGACAGTTTTGCCAGAGAAGGCGGCAGATAGCCCGCGCGTGCCAGAGCAAAAAACTGCCGTGAATAGCCGAGAATAATGCCGTGGAAGCTGGCAATCAGACCAAACAGGCCAATCCACACCAGCATATGCATCCAGTTAGAGTGTTCGCCGACAATCATTTTCATCGCCTGCGGCAGCGGATCGTTTATGTCCGAGAGTTTGCGCCAGTCGCCCGCGCCGCCTGCCATCAGCATCACGCCAATCGCCAGCACCACCAGCGTCAGAATCCCGCTGATGTAGGCGCGGGGAATGGTTCGGGTGGGATCTTTTGCCTCTTCGGCGGCCATCGCTGCACCTTCAATGGCAAGGAAGAACCAGATGGCGAAGGGAATGGCGGCGAAAATACCGGAGAAGGCGGGCATGCCGAAGGTATCGCTGCCTGCCCAGCCGTGCGCAGCAAAATTCGCCAGGCTAAAGCCGGGTGAGACCACGCCCATAAACACCAGCAGCTCAATGACAGCCAGCACGGTGACAACCAGTTCGAACATCGCCGCCAGTTTTACACCCAGAATATTCAGCGTCATGAACACCAGGTAAGCCCCGACCGCTGCGGTTTTTGGGTTGAGCTGGGGATACTGCACATTGAGATAAGCCCCAATCGCCATGGCGATCGCCGGTGGCGCAAAGACAAACTCAATCAGCGTCGCCAGACCGGCAATCAGTCCGCCGGTTTCGCCAAAGGCGCGACGACTGTAGGCAAACGGCCCGCCCGCATGAGGGATCGCAGTGGTCAGTTCGGTGAAGCTAAAGATAAAGCAGGTATAGAGTGTGGCGATCAGCGCGGTAGTGACCAGAAATCCCAGCGTGCCTGCCACAGCCCAGCCGTAACTCCAGCCGAAATATTCGCCTGAGATCACCAGGCCAACCGCAATCCCCCACAGGTGCAGGGTGCCCAGCGTGGGCTTGAGTCTGTTTGTCATACTGTTATCCCCGTCGTTGTTGGTCGCACGCGGCGTTACACCGCCATTACGACTAAAGTAAGGTGATAATGCCGTTGCATTACTCACCACGACTTGACGCGGGCGCAGTGACTTCTGTCCTCCACGGTCAACTCACAGGCAACAACCGGGCCGGATGCACGCTGCGGTCAACTTTGTCTCTTCTGAGGTCAAGCAGCTCACCTTCTGGCAACGCATGCTGAGATAACGCAAGTGAAAAGGAGCCGGACTGATGAGCGCTAAACAATATGACAACCTGACTGATTCCCAACTCACCCTGATGGCGCAGCAGGCGCTGGCCTGCTATCCCGCCGCGCTACAGGGAGATCTCAGCCTGCTGTGCCGCTCAGAGAATGCCACATTCCTCTTGCAGGCAGCAGGCCGGCGTTATGCACTGCGGCTGCATCGCGGCGATTACCATCAAAAAGCGGACATTGTCAGTGAGCTGCTGTGGCTCGATGCGCTGCGTGAAACCGGCATTATGGTGCCGGAAGCGGTGCCGGACAAAGAGGGGGAAACCGTACTGACGCTGCGACTGCCGGATGGCGGTGAGCGCTACGTGGTGCTGTTTCACTGGATTGATGGCGAGATGCCAACCACCGACGTCGATCCCCGCGCTTTTCAGCAGCTGGGCAGGATTACCGCGCGGCTGCATCAGCACAGTAAACAGTGGCAGCCGCCTGCGGGTTTCCAGCGGATTATCTGGGATCACCACACCATGACGGGTAGCGAGAGTCACTGGGGACGCTGGCAGGATGCGCCCAATCTTAATCCCGCCGATCACGGCGTGGTCGAGCAGGCGATAAGTCAGGTGGGTGCGTCGATGGCGCAGTTTGGCAAAGGATCGGATCGTTATGGCCTGATCCACGCCGATCTGCGACTCACCAATCTGTTGCTGCACAAGGGTGAAACGCGGGTGATCGACTTCGATGACTGCGGACTTGGCTGGTATCTGCACGATCTGGCGGCGGCGATCAGTTTTGTTGAGCATCATCCGCGCGCGCCAGAGTGGATCGATCACTGGATTCGCGGTTACGAGCAGGTGGCGCATATCAGCGACGCGGAGATGGCCATGTTACCTGCGCTGCTGATCCAGCGTCGCATCCAGCTCACTGCATGGGTGGGATCCCATGCCGAGACTGAAATGGCGCACAGTCTGGGTCCGGAGTGGGCCAGCCATTCGGTTCGTCTTTGCCGCCGCTATCTGGACGGTCAGCAGCTGCCGGTTGGCGTCTGATGCACCAGCGGCGGGCGTGACTGCGCCGCCGCAGTGCCCGATGCCATGCCCGCGCGCAGCCTGACGCCCCCACAGGCGGCGTGGCAGGCATCGGGGACCTGGTATGGAATTTGCTCTGATCATGTGACGGGTGATCCACCTGAATTCTGACAGAGGCGACCATGAATCCGACACTGATAAAGCCTGATGCCTTTGCGGCCTGTTCTGCAGCGGCGGGAGCAGGCAATCACGGCGTGCTGGCAGCGGCGGCGACCGGCTTAAGCGACTTTATTCATACCCAGGGCGGCGATGTTGATCGCATCTTCGGCATCAGCGGCATCGATCCCGAGCGCCTGGCCAGCCCGACGCTGAGTCTGGGACTGGTTAACTACTGTCGTGTACTGGAAGAGGCGGCGCGTCACTCTGGTTTTGATAACTTCGGTTTGCACTACGGCAGGCAGTTTAAACCGCAGTCATTAGGCCTGATAGGTTATATCGGCTTGTGCTCCGACACGCTGGAGCAGGCGCTGCACAATGTGGTCAATGCCTTTCCCTGGCATCAGCACGACACATTAACCCGGCTGGTGGATAAGGGGGAGTGCTGGCGGCTCGACTATCAGGTGCGACACGGCGCAATCCTGTCGCGCCGTCAGGATGCCGAGCTTACACTTGGCATGTTTATGAATCTGATCCGTCACGTGGCAGGCAGGCACTGGGCACCTCGTGAAGTTCACTTTGAACATCCGCGTCCCGGCCAGTGGCACGATCACTGTAAAGTGTTTGATGCGCCAGTCTGGTTCGATCAGCCGTTTAATTCGCTGGTGATCCCGAAGCGCGATCTGCTGCGCGCAATGCCAGAGAGCGATCCGATCCTGTTGATGGTGATGCAGGATGCGATCCGGCGGCTTAATCGTGGTACGTCACAGCAAAGCATGATTGAACAGGCGCGATCGCAGGTTAATTTATCGCTGATGCAGGGCGAGCCGGTGCTGGAAGAGGTGGCGGATAAACTCGGGCTGTCGAGCTGGTCACTGCAGCGGCGACTGCGCGAAGAGGGCAGTAGCTTTACCGCGCTGGTGGATCAGGTGCGCTGCGAAATGGCGACATATTATCTGCAGCAAAAGCAGCTGCCGATCTCAGAGATGGCGCTGCTGCTGGGCTATTCGGAAGTCAGTGCGTTCTCACGCGCGTTTCGCCGCTGGTTTGGCATCAGTCCGCGCCAGTGGCGTCAGGAAGGTCTGGCCAGCTAACCGCGCGGCGCAAAGCCGAACCACGCCGGTTGCCCGGGCTCCGGTGGCGGCGGCAGATCGCGGGTCTGCGCCACCAGCTGCCAGGCACGCAGGCAGAGCGCTTCATCACCCTGAGTCTGGGTCACCGCATAATGTCTGCTGTGCGCCTGCCACTCCATCCGTACCAGACATTGCTGGCCCGCATAACGCGCCGCATCCGTGAACTGCCTGTTGAGCACCGGCTGCATTTGATTAGTCCAGTGACAGGATTTGCTGTCCGGATCTTTCGCAGGCTGACAAAGATTTGCCACACTATCCTGTTGCTTTGTCACAGGTTGCTGACAGGCGCTGAGCGACACTGCAATAATCATCCCCAGCAATATTCTCATCTTCATATTAATTAAATTCATTTAACTGGCCAATTTTCCTTAAAGATCTTCCTGTCTGCTGCCGACAGTCTACAGACCGGCATCATGAATGCTATGGCATTACTCCGACTGTCGACAGAACCAGAATTTACCGCCCTGGCGCGGATTACGTCTCTTTTACTTCATGGATTAGAAATGCAGAAAAATTATGCCTTTGCGGCACTCTCCCTGTTAATGGCGTCGCTGATCAGCGGCTGTGCCACCGAATCTTCCCGCGCTATTCAGGCCCCGCAGGTTCGCGCAGCCAGTCAGCCGGTTTACCAGGGCGTGCGCAGCCCGATTGCGGTAGGCCAGTTTGATAATCGCTCCTCGTACATGAACGGCATCTTCTCTGATGGCGTCGACAGGCTGGGCAATCAGTCGAAAACCATTCTGATTACCCATCTGCAGCAGACCAACCGTTTCAGCGTGCTGGATCGCAGCAACCTGAAAGAGCTGCAGCAGGAGTCGGATTTCAAACGCAGCCAGCAGAATATCAAAGGTGCGAACTACATCATCACCGGTGATATCACCGAATTTGGCCGCAAAGAGGTGGGCGATCAGCAGCTGTGGGGCATTCTGGGCCGCGGCAAAACGCAGGTCGCCTATGCCAAAGTGAATCTGAACGTGGTGGATGTCACCACTTCTGAAGTGGTCTACAGCTCCCAGGGCGCAGGCGAGTACCAGCTTTCGGCGCGTGAAGTCATCGGCTTTGGCGGCACCAGCAGCTATGACTCAACGCTGAACGGCAAAGTTATGGATCTGGCGATTCGTGAAGCGGTCGATCATTTAGTGGATGGAATCAACAACGGCGCATGGCGTCCGGCTAAATAAGGAAGCAGTAAATGAAGATGATGACACTGAGTAGCCTGCTGATTGCCGCAGCGCTGCTGGCCGGCTGTGCGCCAAAAGCGCCGAAGACGATCTACTACTGGGGCGATTATCAGCAGCAGGTCTACAGCTACTATCAGCCGGGCAGCGATCCGCTGAAGCAGATTGATGCGCTGAATCTGGATATTGAAAAAGCCCGTGCTGTTAACCAGCCGGTTGCGCCTGGCCTGCATGCCCAGCTGGGTCTGCTCTTTGCCAAAACCGGCGACACCAATAAAGCCTTTGAGCAGTTTGCCATCGAGAAGCAGCTGTTTCCCGAATCGGCACCTTACATGGATTTTCTGATGAGTAAAAAACAAGGAGTGGTTCAGTGAAAAAACTGATTGCCCTGAGCGGCGCGCTGATGGTGTTGTTGCTGACCGGCTGTGCGCACCCGAAAAAACCTTATGATTACAGCGCGTTTCGTGCCAGCAAGCCCGCCTCAATTCTGGTGTTGCCTGCGGATAATAAATCACCGGATATCAACGCTGCTCACAGCCTGAACTCGCTGGTGACGCGTCCGCTGGCCGAAGCCGGTTACTACGTCTTCCCGGTGGCGGTTGTTGAAGAGACCTTTCAGCAGAATGGCGTGACCAGCGCCACTGATGCCCAGGCGGTCAGCGCGAAGCGTCTGAATGAGATTTTCCATGCCGACAGCGCGCTCTATGTCTCGATCAGCGAATATGGCAGTAGCTATCGGGTCATTGACAGCGTGACGACCGTGACGGCCCAGGCACGGCTGGTGGATCTGCGCAGCGGCAAAGAGATCTGGCAGGGTAAGGCCACTGCCAGCGACAGTGAAGATAACAACAATAACAATGGCGGACTGGTGGGGATGCTGGTGAACGCGGCGATCAAACAGATTGCCAGCAACGTCACTGATAAAGCGCACACCGTGGCCGGACTGACCAGCAATCGACTGCTGTCCCAGAACGAGCAGGGCGGGTTACTTACCGGCCCACGCTACACGCTGGTTAGCGCCCGCTGATCAGACTCAGACGGGCGCGCTGGCGCCCGTTATCCCTGCGGCAGTTCCAGCTGGCTGTAGCCTAACCCATTCATCTTACGCACTTTAATCTGCACCGGAATACGCTCTTTCATCGCTTCCACGTGGCTGATCACCCCAATGGTTTTACCGCTGGCGTTAAGCGCGTCCAGCGCATCCAGCGCGGTATCCAGCGTCTGAGCATCCAGCGTGCCGAATCCCTCATCCAGAAACAGCGATTCGATACGCGTTTTATGACTGACCAGATCCGATAACGCCAGCGCCAGTGCCAGACTCACCAGAAAGCTCTCGCCTCCCGACAGCGTGCGGGTGTCGCGTGCCGCATCAGCCTGCCAGGTATCGACCACATCCAGCTCCAGCAAATCCTGCGCCCGGCGTTGCAGCAGATAGCGGCCATGCAGCCGATCAAGCTGCCTGTTAGCGAGCGACACCAGATGATCCAGCGTTAGGCCCTGGGCGAAGCGCCGGAACTTGTCGCCGGTCGCGGAACCGATCAGATCGTTGAGCCGGCTCCACTGCGCCAGCACCACACCATCCTGTTCAATCTGCGTCATCAGGCTCTGCTGACGGGCGCGAAGGCTGGCATCGCTGTGCAGCTGCTGCTGAACCTTGCCCTGCAGGCTGGCGTTGTCGCGCAGGGCCAGCCGTAACTGCTCAAGCTGCTGTGCCAGCGCTTCGGCGGATTCCGGCATCGCGTCAGGCTTCGCCTGCTGATGGACGCTGAGCCGCTGACGCAGATCTGCCAGTCGCGCCTGCTGCTGCTGGCATTGCTGGTCGAGCTGCTGCAGCTGCTGACGCAGTTGCAGCGCGGTCTGCTCATCCAATAGCGCCGCGCGCAGGCTGGCTTCATCCGCGAATCCGGCGCTCTCCAGTGACTGCTGCAATGCACTTTCCGCTTCAGCCAGTTTGCCGCTGAGCGTCTGACGCTGATTTTCCAGTCCCGACAGCTCACCCTGCAGTCGACTGACCTCAGCCTGCGCCTGCTGCAGGGCAGCGAGCTGCTGCGTCAGCTGTTCATCAGACTGCTGAATACGGGCCTGCATCTGCTGACGGGCGAGGGTGACCTCGCGATCGCCAAACAGCGCCTGACGCTGCTGACGCATTTCACCTAACTGTCTCTGGCTCTGCTGTTGTTGCTGTTGACGGATGGCCAGTTGCTGCTGTTCCTGCTCTGCCTGCTGTTGCAGGGTGGTGAGCTGGGTTTCGCCTTTTAACAGTTGCGGCTGCAGGTTAGCGAGCAACTGCTCACTCTCCTGCCAGCGCTGCCAGCGCCTCTGCTGTTCCGCCAGCCACGTGTCGCGATTCGCGGCATCGGGAAGGGCAAGGTTGTGGGCGCTGAACTGTTGGGCTAAACGGGATTGCAACTGCGCCATGGCCTGCTGTTCCTGCTGCTTCCGCTGGTGCAGCGCATCCAGCGCCTGCTGCAGGCTGATCAGCGACTGCTGCGCCAGTTGCTCTGCCTGCAGATGTTGCTGCCAGGCCTGCAACTGCTGAAGATGGTGATCTTTCGCGGCCTGACGTGCCTGTTCGGCGGCTTCCTGTGCCTGCCGCTGTTGCTCAAGCTGGCTTTCGTGTTCGCTTTGCTGCTGCTGCCACGCGGCTAACGCTTCGCGGTCGGCAAGGGTGAAGGTAAGTGCCAGCTCACCGCTTAGTGCCTGCCATTGCTGCTCAAGCTGGTCAAGCTGACGCTGCATTTCCGCGATTTCGTCACGCAGGGTCTGCTGCTGAACGGCAGATTGTTTTAGCTGTTCGCTTTTTGCCGTTCCTGCTTCACGCAATGCCTCAGTTTGCTGCTGCAGCGCAGCCCGGCGCTGCTGGTTAGCACTCACTTCCAGCGTGCTGTAGGTTTCAACGGCCGGATGGGTGCAGGAGCCGCACAGCGGGCACGGCTGATCGGGGGTGAGCCGGGCGCGGTAATCGCTGAGATCGATAATCTGCTGCTCCAGCGCACAAATTTTTTCAACGTCATCCAGCTGCTGTTTTTCGCGTTTCCACGTTTCACGCAGAGTCTGAAGTTCCGCTTCACTCTGCTGATGCGCTTTTTCAAGCGCGGTCAGCCGCTGCTGGCGCTGATTCAGCTGCTGATGCAGTGGCTGCCACTGCGTGGAGAGCAGCAACAGTTGCTGACGGGCCGGACGGCTGGTCTGCAACTGGCTTAATGCCTGCCGCAGTGCAGCGGGCGGATGCTGTTCATGAAGCGAAGTGAGTGCCTGCTCCGCCTGCAACAACGCCTGGTGCGCCTGTTGCTCCGCCTGCTGGCGCGGCAGGGCCTGCTGTGCCTGCTGTTGCTGTTTCGCCTGCTGGGCGTCGATCTGTTTTTGTTGCTGTTCGCACTGCTGCTGCAGTTCGGCCAGCATCGCCTCACGCTGTGCCAGCAGGGCAAAGTTCTCCTGCCATACCGGCAGTGAAGCGCCCCAATGCGCCAGATCGGCAAGCTGCTCACGTAACTGATGCTGTTCAGTCATCGCCTGCTGCACTGACGTGACCTGACGCTTCTGCTCCGCCAGTCTGGTCTGCGTCTGGTCAGCCTGCTGTTGCTGGCGGGCATTTTCCTGCTGTTGCTCTGCAAAGTGCTGCTGCAGCGTCGTGATTCGCTGATCCAGCGGTAATACCTGTTCCGTCAGCAGGTTCTCCTGCTGCTGCTGTTCCTGAAGCGCCTGCTGGCGGGCCGTCTGAGCAGCTGCGTAATTTTGCTGATGCTGCTGCTGTTGGTTCTGCGCCTGCTGCGCCGATGCGGTCAGTTGCTGGCAGTGGCTCTCGATCTGCTGCTGTTCGGTGCGTAATGCATCACGCTGCTGCAGTTTTATCCGCAGCTTTTCAGCCGGTTCGCTGCGAGCCAGCCGCTGGCGGTCCGTCTCTGCAGCCTGGGATGCGGACTGGGCCTGCTGCAACGCGGCATCAGCCTGCTCACTCTCCTGCTGTAACTGCTGCGCCTGCTGCTGCCACTGCTGCTGCTGCTGCGCCTGTTGATAGTGCGCGCTGAGCCGCTGTTCCGCGTCGGTCAGATCGGTGAGCTGCAGTTGCAGGGCGTCACGCGCGTCACTGTCCAGCAGTGCCATTGCACCCGCCTGACTGCGCAACATATCCAGCTGCGTTTTCGCCTCTTTGTGACGCTCGTAGATAGCGGCGGAGATCAGGCCGTAAATTTCGGTGCCGGTCAGCTCCTCCAGCAGTTCGGCACGCTCACTGGCTTTAGCGTTGAGGAAGGCGGCAAACTGGCCCTGCGACAGCATCATTGAGCGGGTAAAACGTTCGAAATCAAGCCCGGAGAGGGTTTCGATCATCTTCAGCTTGTCACCGACTTTATCGGCAACAATGGTGTTGTCGGCGCAGCGCGCCAGCTCAACGCGCGGGGCCTGCAGCTTACCGTCGGCGGTGCCACGCGCACGGTTCTGGCTCCAGAAGGCGCGCCAGGCTTCGCCTTTGATCTCAAACTCTACTTCAGCCAGACATTCGGCACAGTCGCGCGTCATCAGCGCATTCTGGCTCTGGGAAATCGCGCCCAGGCGCGGCGTCTGGTGATAGAGCGCCAGACAAATGGCGTCCAGCAGGGTGGTTTTACCCGCGCCGGTCGCGCCGGTTATGGCAAACAGGCCATTGCTGGCAAAAGGCTCGGCGCGGAAGTCGATGAACCATTCACCGCGCAGAGCATTGAGGTTTTTAAACCGTAGCGTGAGGATCTTCATTGGGTCTCTTCCATGGCGGCCAGCGTCTGGCGGAACAGGGTGGTCATCTCGTCGATTTGCGCAGGTTGCAGCTTCTCATCCAGCGCGAGCCGGCGGGCAAAGACCTCTTCCACTTTCAGTTCACTCAGGGTTTCGTTGTCGAGCCGCGCCAGGCTCTGCTGCCGCTGCTCGCGGCTGCGGCGCAGCAGCAGGACTTCAACCGGCAGCGTGGCGGTCAGGGTTTCGACCTGATGCTGCAGATCGCTGAGGTACTCCTGCGTAGTGACTTCGATGTCGAGCCAGGTTGGCTTCTCCTGCTCAGCCGTGCTGAAGGCGTGTAACTGTTCCGCAATCTGCGCCAGCGATCCTTTCAGCACCTGCATCGGCTGCGCGTGCGGCACCACCAGCGGCGTAACGGATTGCAGGCCGCCTGCCGCAAGCTCCAGCAGAAAGACGCTTTTTTCGCTGCCCAGCTCATCAAAACTCAGCGGAATGGGCGAGCCGCTATAGCGGATATGCTCGCTGCCCGCCACGCGCTGGGCGCGATGAATATGGCCCAGTGCAATGTAGTCAGCGGCCGGAAAGGCACTGGCGGGGAAGGCATCAAGCGTACCGATGTAGATGTCACGCACCGAATCGCTCTGGCTGACCCCGACGGTGGTGAGATGTCCGGTAGCGATAATCGGCAATGCATGACCCAGCGCCTGGGCGGCGGCGAAGCGTTGCTGATAGTGATGGGCAATCGCCTCCAGCAGCGAGGTCTGTTTATCGCGTCCTGACTGACCCGCCCGGCTGCGCAGAATATCGCGCGGTCGCAGATAGGGAATGGCACAGAGCAGTGCACCTGGTTCGCCCTGGCGGGTGTTCAGCAGCAACACATCATCCTGTTCCTGGGGGGTGGCTATTACCCGGGTGTTGAGACAGGCGAGCAGTTCGCGCGACTCATTCAGCGTCGCCACGGAATCGTGGTTGCCCGCCAGCACAATCAGCTGACAACCGGTGGGCTGCAGCGCCACCACAAAGCGGTTAAACATCTCGCGGGCGTAGCTGGGCGGCGTGCCGGTATCAAACAGATCGCCTGCAATAATCAACGCATCCACCTGATGCTGTTCAATCTGGATCAACAGCCAGTCGAGAAACGCCTGATGTTCGGCTGCCCGACTTTTGTTGTAAAAGAACTGCCCCAGATGCCAGTCCGCAGTATGAATGATGCGCATGATGAGTCCCTGCCGTTGTGATTCGCCCGGCGATTATACTGGCTATGCGGCCAAAGCGAAAAATTGTCGCTGCGCTGTCATAAATGATTACCAACGGCGTTACAGGCAGGTTATGTTTTTCATAAAAGTGTCACAAATCTGACGCATAATGGCGCCGCGAATCTCAGTGACAGCCGTCATAATCAGCAGGAGTAATAATGGCTAAGCGCATTTTGGTTGTGGAGGATGAAGCCCCCATCCGTGAAATGTTGTGTTTTGTTCTGGAGCAGAACGACTATCAGCCAATTGAGGCGGAAGATTATGACAGTGCCGTGGGCAAGCTGATTGAACCCTGGCCCGATCTTATTTTACTGGACTGGATGTTACCTGGTGGCAGCGGTATTCAGTTTATCAAGCATCTGAAACGCGAGGCGATGACGCGGGATATCCCGGTGATGATGCTCACCGCGCGTGGCGAAGAGGAAGATCGGGTGCGTGGCCTGGAAGTGGGCGCCGATGATTACATTACCAAGCCGTTTTCGCCTAAAGAACTGATGGCGCGAATTAAAGCGGTGATGCGCCGTATTTCACCGATGGCGGTGGAAGAGGTGATTGAGATGCAGGGACTGAGTCTGGATCCTTCTTCACATCGCGTGATGTCCGAAACCACGCCGCTGGAGATGGGCCCGACCGAATATAAGCTGCTGCACTTCTTTATGACTCACCCGGAACGCGTATACAGCCGCGAACAGCTGCTGAACCACGTCTGGGGCACCAATGTGTATGTGGAAGATCGCACTGTTGATGTTCACATTCGCCGTTTACGTAAAGCGCTGGAAGTCTCCGGCCACGATCGCATGGTACAAACCGTCCGTGGAACAGGGTATCGTTTCTCTGCCCGCTACTAAACGGAGCCTTTACCGTGCTGGAACGCCTCTCCTGGAAGAGATTACTGACAGAACTGCTGCTGGCCTGTCTGCCTGCGGTGCTGCTGGGCCTGCTGTCTGGCGGTTTGCCCTGGTGGCTGCTGCTGAGCGTGGTCATGGTGCTGTTATGGCATTTCCACAATCTGATGCGGCTGTCGCACTGGCTGTGGCTCGACCGCACCATGACGCCACCCGCCGGGCGTGCCAGCTGGGAACCGCTGTTTTATGGTCTTTACCAGATGCAGCTGCGCAACCGGCGGCGGCGACGTGAACTCGGTAATCTGATCAAACGTTTCCGCAGCGGTGCCGAGTCGCTGCCGGATGCGGTGATCCTGACCACGGAAGAGGGCACTATTTTCTGGTGTAACGGTCTGGCGCAACAGCACCTGGGTCTGCGCTGGCCGGAAGATAATGGCCAGAACATCCTCAATCTGCTGCGTTATCCGGAGTTCTCACGCTATCTGCGCCAGCGCGATTTTGACAAGCCCCTGACGCTGGTGCTGAACAACAAACTTCACATGGAATTCCGCGTTATGCCCTACAGCGAGGGGCAGTGGCTGCTGGTGGCGCGTGATGTGACGCAGATGCATCAGCTGGAAGGGGCGCGCCGCAACTTTTTTGCCAACGTCAGCCATGAGTTACGTACGCCGCTCACGGTGCTGCAGGGCTATCTGGAGATGATGAACGACTCGGTGATGAGCGAGCCTTCGCGCAGCAAAGCGCTGCACACGATGTCGGAGCAGACGCGCCGTATGGACAGCCTGGTCAAACAGCTGCTGACGCTGTCGCGCATTGAAGCCGCGCCTGCCATCGATCTGAAAGAGAAGGTGGATGTGCCGGTCATGCTGAAACTGCTGCAGCATGAGGCGGCGACGCTAAGTGGCGGTCGTCACGATATTCATTTCCATACCGATCCCCATCTGAAAGTGTTCGGCAACGATGAACAGCTTCGCAGTGCTATCTCCAATCTGGTTTATAACGCGGTGAATCACACCCCGGATGGCACGCGGATCGATATCAGCTGGCTGCGCGGCAAACAGGGCGCCACCTTCCGGGTTTGCGACAACGGGCCGGGTATTGCTTCAGAACATATTCCCCGTCTGACCGAGCGTTTCTACCGCGTCGATAAAGCGCGTTCACGCGCCACCGGGGGTAGCGGGCTGGGTCTGGCGATTGTGAAACATGCGCTGAGTCACCACAACGCGCGGCTCGACATCACCAGCGTGCCGCACCAAGAGACCTGTTTTACGTTTACGCTGCCTGCGAGGTTGATTGTCAGCAGCGTGATGCAGGAGAATGCCGTTCATTAGTGGCTGCCGGATCTTCCTGATGCGCATTCTTCTTTTATTGATTGTTACGCTGCTGCCGGGCCTGGCGCTGGCCCAGCACGGCACGCTCTCCGGCAATCTCAGCAGTGTCGGCTCAGATACGCTTGGCTATCTTATGACCCTGTGGGGCGAGGATTTTAGTCGGCAGGCGCCGGGCGTCAATGTGCAGGTTCAGGCCTCCGGTTCCTCAACCGCACCGACCGCGCTGGCAGCAGGTGCCGCACAGCTCGGTCCGATGAGCCGCCCGATGCAGGCCGATGAGCGGCAGGCTTTTGAGGCGCGCTACGGTTATCCGCCGCTGGCGGTGCCGGTGGCGATGGATGCGCTGGTGGTGGTAGTGAATCAGCGTAACCCGCTGCAGCAGATTGAACCGCGTCAGCTCGACGCCATCTTCTCCATTACCCGTCTGTGTGGCGCACACAGTGTGCCGCTGCGCTGGGGCGATCTCGGTTTAACCGGCGCGCAATGGAACAAACGCCCCATTCAGCGCTATGGACGTAATTCCGCCTCCGGCACCTGGGGTTTCTTCAAACAGCAGGTGCTCTGCAAAGGCGATTTCCGCAGCGACGTGGCGGAATTTCCTGGCTCGGCCGCGGTGGTGCAGGCGGTGGCCGGTAATTCGCGCAGCATCGGCTACGCCAGTTTTGGCTTTCATCTCAGCGGCGTAAAAATGCTGGCGGTGACGAATGATCAGGGCCAGGCGATTGCTCCGGATGCCGATGCTATTCGTAGCGGCCGTTATCCCTGGGCGCGCCCACTCTATCTCTATGTTAATAAAGCACCCGGTAAACCACTGCCGCCGCTGGTGGCGGCATTTCTGCAGCAGGTTCTTTCACCACAAGGACAGCGGCGGGTCAGCGAAGCGGGCTATCTGCCGCTCTCAGACAGCCAGATGGCAGAGGCGCGCGCCGCCCTGCGTTAATCCCGGTTGAATTTTTTTCATCATCCCTGAATTTTCTTCAGTTGCAGATGCATGCCACTCATGACACTCTGTTTTCAGACATGTAGCCATCCAGATGGCTATTTATTTCAGAGTGTAATGATTTCCTGTCGTTATTACCGGCAGGAGAGACAGGAGTGATCATGCAAAGAGAAACCGCCCCGTTCCGTGCCGACACCGTTGGCAGTTTTCTGCGTCCCGCTGCGATTAAGCAGGCGCGCGAAGCGTTTGCTGCCGGAGAGATTGATGCGGCGGCCCTGCAGCAGGTCGAAGATGAGGCGATTCGCGATGTGGTAGCGAAGCAACGTGAAAATGGCCTGAAGGTGGTCACCGATGGCGAGTTTCGTCGCGGCTGGTGGCACTTCGACTTCTTCTATGGCCTGAATGGCGTTGAGCGCTATGAAGCGGAACAGGGCATCCAGTTTAATGGCGTGCAGACCAAAGCGCATGGCGTGAAAGTGGTGAGCAAACTCGGTTTCCCGGCGGATCATCCGATGCTGGCGCATTTCCGTTTCCTGCAGAGTATTGCCGGGGATGCGGTGCCAAAAATGACCATTCCCAGCCCCAGCGTTTTACACTTCCGCGGTGGCCGCAAAGTGATTGATGCAGAGGTCTATCCCGATCTGGCGGACTACTTCGAGGATCTGGCGCAGACCTACAAAGCGGCGATTCAGGCCTTTTATGATGCGGGCTGCCGCTATCTGCAGCTGGATGACACCGTCTGGGCTTATCTCTGCTCTGAAGATCAGAAGCGCGATATCCGCGAACGCGGCGACGATCCGGATCAGCTGGCACAGATTTACGCTCAGGTACTGAATAAAGCGCTGGAGGATAAGCCTGCCGATCTGACGGTGGGTCTGCATGTCTGCCGCGGGAACTTCCGCTCCACCTGGATCTCAGAGGGGGGCTACGGGCCGGTGGCAGAAATCCTGTTCGGCAGCGTCAACGTGGATGCGTTCTTCCTGGAGTATGACAATGCCCGGTCCGGCGGCTTTGAGCCACTGCGTTACATTAAACGGGGTCATCAGCAGGTGGTGCTGGGTTTAATCACCACTAAGGTGGGTGAACTGGAAGATCCGGCGCAGGTGAAAATCCGGCTGGAAGAGGCGGCGCAGTACGTCAGCCTGGATCAGATTTGCCTCAGCCCGCAATGCGGTTTCGCCTCAACTGAAGAGGGCAACAGCCTGAGTGAAGCGCAGCAGTGGCAGAAAATTCGTTTGGTGGTGGATATCGCGAATCAGGTCTGGTAGTGCTGTAACGTTGTGCAGACAGGCGCGTAAAACGCGCCTTTTGTGTATCTGAAACCCCGTTCATGCGGGGATTTCTCACGCTCTGTCTATTATTTAGGCACATCATCTTGTGTCCCTGCAGCAAAAATTAACGCTATCCACTGCCTTTGGGAAAAATGGTGGTATAACCTTCTGGTTTTCCGATCCCGTATTGCCTTTCACCGCTATAAACGTTTTACTTAGCGCCGTTGTCGATCCATCCCTCTGTGAACAGAATAAAAGCAGCTTAAATCACCTGCGCTTTACCCTGCGACGAGCATAATGCGCTGACATTGTCAGCCAGATCGCGGTTTACACGCAGCGAGGGGACAACACTAACCCAACTTCCACCGCAACATCAGTGACAGGCCGTATGACACATCGTTTAACTTCGAAGGACATTCTCGCGCTGGGCTTTATGACATTCGCCCTGTTTGTTGGCGCGGGCAACATCATTTTCCCGCCAATGGTCGGTATTCAGTCTGGTGAGCACGTCTGGACCGCCGCAATTGGTTTTCTGATTACCGCAGTCGGGTTACCGGTGATGACCGTGATCGCGCTGGCTCGCGTCGGCGGCGGCGTGGATGCACTCAGCACTCCGATTGGCAAGGTTGCGGGCATTGTGCTGGCTACCGTGTGCTATCTGGCTGTTGGGCCGCTGTTTGCCACCCCGCGTACGGCAACGGTTTCATTTGAGATGGGTATTGCGCCGCTGACCGGCGATGGTGCGCTGCCCCTGTTTATCTACAGCCTGATCTACTTCGCGCTGGTGATTGGTGTATCGCTTTATCCGGGCAAACTGCTCGACACTGTAGGTCACTTCCTTGCGCCCTTGAAAATTATCGCGCTGACCGTGCTGGGCGTGGCTGCACTGGTGTGGCCGGCGGGTGGCACCATTCCCGCGACCGTTGATTATCAGCATGCGGCGTTCTCAAGCGGTTTCGTTAACGGCTATCTGACGATGGATACGCTGGGCGCGCTGGTTTTTGGCATCGTGATTGTCAACGCCGCCCGTTCGCGTGGCGTCGACAATGCCGCGCTGCTGACGCGCTATACCGTGCTGGCAGGCCTGATCGCGGGTCTGGGCCTGACGCTGGTCTACCTTTGCCTGTTTAAGCTGGGCGCGGGCAGCGGTGCGCTGGTTGATCAAAACGCCAACGGCGCAGCGATTCTGCATGCGTATGTTCAGCACACCTTTGGCAATATGGGCAGTCTCTTCCTGGCCGCACTGATTTTTGTTGCCTGCATGGTGACCGCCGTTGGCCTGACCTGTGCCTGTGCGGAATTTTTTGCGCAATACCTGCCGTTATCGTATAAAACGCTGGTGTTTATTCTGGGTCTGTTCTCGATGGTGGTGTCGAACCTCGGCCTGAGCCACCTGATTCAGATCTCCATCCCGGTACTCACGGCGATTTACCCGCCTTGTATCGTGCTGGTTGTACTGAGTTTCACCCTTAACTGGTGGAACAAGAGCAGCCGGATTATCGCGCCAGCGATGCTGGTAAGCCTGCTGTTTGGCATTGTTGATGCGATTAAAACCACCGGGTTTAAAGATTTGCTGCCCGCTTTCAGTCAGCATCTGCCGCTGGCCGATCAGGGTCTCGCCTGGTTGCCGCCGTCGCTGGTGATGCTGCTGATTGCCGCTGTTGTTGATCGGGTGAAGGGGCCGGAACAGGTTGCCGTTCACTCGTAACAGAACGCACTGATTTTTCTTTAACCACGGGCCTGCCCGTGGTTTTTTCATTTCACAGGTACAGGTTGTTATGCAAGAAACCAACAAGCTCAAACGCGGACTGAGCACGCGCCACATCCGTTTTATGGCGCTGGGATCGGCGATTGGCACCGGGCTGTTTTACGGTTCCGCCGACGCGATAAAAATGGCCGGCCCGAGCGTGCTGCTCGCCTATATCATCGGTGGGGCCGTGGCTTACATCATCATGCGTGCGCTGGGTGAGATGTCCGTTAATAATCCTCAGGCCAGTTCCTTTTCACGCTATGCGCAGGACTATCTTGGGCCGATGGCGGGTTACATTACCGGCTGGACCTACTGTTTTGAGATCCTGATTGTCGCGATTGCAGATGTCACCGCGTTCGGCATCTATATGGGCGTCTGGTTCCCCGAGGTGCCGCACTGGATTTGGGTGCTGAGCGTGGTGCTGATCATCGGTGCCGTCAATCTGATGAGCGTGAAAGTGTTCGGTGAAGTGGAGTTCTGGTTCTCCTTCTTCAAAGTCGCCACCATCATTGTGATGATTCTGGCCGGTTTCGGCATGATCATCTGGGGGATTGGCAACGGCGGCCAGCCGACCGGCATCCATAATTTATGGACCAATGGCGGCTTCTTCGCGCACGGCGTGGTCGGCATGCTGCTGTCGCTGCAGATGGTGATGTTCGCCTACGGCGGCATTGAGATCATCGGGATTACGGCGGGTGAAGCGAAAGATCCGGAGAAGTCGATTCCGCGTGCGATTAACTCAGTGCCGTGGCGCATTCTGGTGTTCTATGTCGGTACGCTGTTTGTGATTATGTCCATCTACCCATGGAATCAGGTAGGCACGTCGGGCAGCCCGTTTGTGCTGACATTCCAGCATCTTGGCATCGCCGCCGCCGCCTCTATCCTCAATTTTGTGGTGCTGACCGCGTCACTCTCGGCGATTAACAGCGATGTGTTTGGTGTGGGTCGCATGCTGCACGGAATGGCGCAGCAAGGCCATGCGCCTAAAGTCTTTATGAAGGTCTCTTCACGCGGGATTCCGTGGGTGACGGTTGTCGTGATGATGTTTGCCATGCTGATTGCGGTCTATCTCAACTACCTGATGCCCGAAAAAGTCTTCCTGGTGATCGCGTCGCTGGCGACCTTTGCAACAGTATGGGTCTGGATCATGATTCTGCTGTCGCAGATCGCGTTCCGTCGCAAAATTGGCAAAGAGGCGGCCAGTAAGCTGAAGTTTGCACTGCCAGGTGGCAGCTGGACGGCGGGTGTCGGCGTTGCCTTCCTCTGCTTTATCATCGGGCTGATTGGATATTTCCCCGATACCCGTATTTCACTCTATGTGGGTATGGTGTGGATAGTGGTATTGCTGCTGGGTTATAAGCTGGTGCGTAAAACCCGCTAATCCTCTGTTCTGCTCTCCCGATTTATGGGGGAGCAGAACACGCTATTTTCACTCTCAAATTTTCCCCGCATCTGATTATTTATGTGATCCCCGCCACAACACGAACTCCTTTTATTCGGCACTTATTGTGTATCAGCGAAATAAGGTCATGCATCACATTATTTCAGCAAATAGTTCCGGGAATGATTATTTCAAAGAGCAGTGAATATCACGGAGGATGCAAACCGGGGACAGGGACACAAGAGAGCCTGAGCAGGAGAGGGTGCGGCTAATCGGGCACGAAGGGTAATAAAGGCAGAAATAAAAAACGGCGAAACCAGTCGCCGAAATACTCAAGGATTACAGGAAAATAGTTAATAAAGGGATGATTGACGTAACTATCGTAAAACAAAATGGGTAGCGCTGATAGTCAGTCGTTTTAAATAAGAATAGGTCGGAGTGGCGTTAATTAACCGTGGTTAACATTAATAAGGCCGCATTGAGACTGCGGCCTTAATTTCATTAGCCACAGACTCAGGGCAATATAACCGAAACCGGCAACACAGCGCTGTTATCCAGGTTTTTCCGCAGCTGAGTCAGCGTGGATTGATAAGGGCAGAGCACGCCGACATGGGTAACTCTGCAGTCTGACTGATGCCATTCCTGATGTAATAACGGATGTTTATCATCAATTGGTTGCAGCTGTCGGATACCATCCAGACTCTGCGCCTGAAAATAGAGTCGCAAAAAACGTTTGCCACTGTGAGTGTCGCGCCAGCGCTCCAGCACCAGACTGCTGCCCGGCGGAATGTTGCCGCGTGAATAGCCGGGTAACTGCCAGCTAAAGTCCATCAGAGTGCGCACCATTGCGATGTTGGTGTCATGCGCCACCAGAATCAGCCAGCGGGTTGGCGAGCTGTCAGACGCAATTTCTGACAGCAGGGCGTTAAGCAGTATTGAGCCACGGTGCTGAGCCAGATAAAGAATATCGTTGCTCAGATCGTAGTTTGCCGTCAGCAATGGAAGCAGCGAGGTGACCTGCGCGGCCGAGGTGATGTGTCCCCAGGCGAGCTGATCAAACGGCAGGTTTTCGCTGTAACCCAGTCGCAGCGTCTCCACCATGCTCGCCATCACACTCAGCCCGTAAACGTAAGTATTGCCGTTGCGCGTCTGCCGAAACGCCCAGGGCGCATCAAACAACGGGCAATCTGTTGCGGGCGGGCAGACGGCAGCTTTCAGTTGCTGAATCGCCGGCTGCAGCTGCTGTTGTAGCCGGGCCAGATCGGCTGCTTTCTGCTGTTTCGCGGCGAGCTCCTGAGCGGGATCGGTCCGGGTGATGGTCAGCTTTTCGCTCTGAAACAGGGGATCGGCATCGCCTGCTACGTGATGCACGGGCACGCCGCAGCCGGGAAATGCGCCGTCCGTCAGCGCCGCGGCGGTGGCGCGGGTGCGCTGAAGCGGACTGGCGCGAACGTAGACCTCAGCCGCGTCAGGACAGCCCGTGCTCAGCAGCCCGAGCTGACGATAGCGATCGCCTTCCCAGCGTCCTTTATTCACCACAGCGCTGTAGCCATGGCCGGTCAGCTCACCATCGGCAGTGGTCCACTGCGTCCAGGGTTGCTGGCTGGCGGCTTCGATCTCTTTGCGATTGCCGGGCGTGGGCGGACGAACACCGTGACGGCTCAGTTCGACTACTTTCTCCAGCTGGTAATCCGCCGCCTGTGACGCCGGGCTTAGCAGCCAGAGAGAACTGAGGATCAGCGCGCAGCGGTACAGGGCAGGCATCGTCATTTATTCCTCCAGCGCCAGATTGCCGGTCAGCGCTTTTATTTTCGGGTAAAGGGCTGCATTGGACAGCAACACCGGGTTGCCGTTTTTCATTCCGTCATTACGCAGGTAATCATTGGTGACACCGCCTGCTTCACGCATCAGGACGATGCCCGGCAGACTGTCCCAGGGATGCATATGCGCTTCATAGTAGCCAATCAGCCGCCCGGCGGCCGCCCAGGCGCTGGTAAGCGCACCAGAACCGATACGAATAAACATGCCACCCTGTTCTGTTAAGCCGCGAATCAACCGCGAGGTACTTTCACCCGGTGTGCGGCTGGAGTTGCTGATGCCGAGTAACCCCTCGTTGAGATGCTGCGCGTCATGGGCCTGCAGACGGCTCTCATTAACCCACGCGCCCTGGCCCGCTCGTGCATGAAACAGCTCCTGATGGTTAGGATCGCAGACCACGCCGATCACCGGTTCGCCCTCACAGACGACGGCCAGCGAGACGCACCAGTTAGGCAGGCCATTGACGAAGCAGGCGGTGCCATCGATCGGATCAACGACCCAGATAAAAGGCGCGCCCTGGACCTCGCCGCCGCTCTCTTCGCCATAGACGGCATCCTCAGGAAAACGCTCGGCAATTAACGACTTAATTAATGCCTCAACGTTACGATCAGCCTCGCTGACCACATCCTGCAAATCCCTTTTGTGTTCCACTACCAATGTCTGACGCTGTTGATACCATGACAAAGCCCGGCTGCCCGCAGCACGGGCAATGTCGCAGGCGTAACGATAACGCGCGTCTATTTCAGAATGCGAAGCGGATGACATCTTTTCCTCTTATGATTTTTTTGCCATAACGAACGGAAGGTGCGCCTGAGCAGGCGGTCTGGCTGTAATGTTTTCTTAGCTATTGTTAAGAAAGGCTTCATTAAGCCGCAGATAAGCAGCAATGGCAAGATGGCGGGAAGTCAGGAAAGCGGCTTTTTATTCAGACGAAAGCTGGCATCCGCCAGCCCGGCAGCAGAGGATCGGGTTTTACAGGGTTCTGCTGGTCGCCAGCGCCATTAAACGCGGATAAAAAATAAAAAACAGCGCTTCCAGCTGATCATAATGTTCGGTGAAATCATGGTAGGAGTCACGCAGTGCCGCCAGGCGTGGACGGCGGCTGGCCATGCCGTGCAGCACCCGCTCAAGCCGTGCAGGCTGGGCATAATGCTCAAACCAGCGTTCACGCCACATCACAGCATTGAGTTCCTGAAATTCAGTGGGGGTATCTGGCAGTTGCGGCAGGATTTCGCGCTCGGCGGCGGCAGAAAACTGCACCAGCGTCTGCTCGGGTGTGAAACGCTGCCAGTGACGCGCCAAAAAATGGTCCCAGATGACATCCAGTGTGATGGGTGCCACGCGATATGTTTCCGCACGGAACAGCTGACGGGCGCTGCGCACTTCCGGCAGCCCATCGGTCATCACATCCAGACGACGATGCATCAGAATGCCGTCTGCAACAGGTGCAGACCAGTGCTGGTGCGGGTTGCCACGCACAAAGTCGGCCATTAAATTGCCGAGTAAGGAGCTGTTGGCCAGCTTAGCCAGATGGAGATGCGCAAGAAAGTTCATGCCGCATTATAGGCTGAACTGCCTTAGCGCAGCCAGTTGTTCAGAATTGGTCGTTTTTCCGCTAAACTGTGCCGCCTGTTTTTGCCTGAGAAAGAACATTTCAATGCGTGTCGCTGATTTTGCTTTTGAACTGCCCGAATCCCTGATTGCTCACTATCCCCAGGCGCAGCGCAGTGGCTGTCGCCTGCTGTCGCTCGATGGCCCCAGCGGGGCCTTGTCGCACGGTGTTTTCACCGACGTGCTGGATAAGCTGAATCCAGGCGATCTGCTGGTGTTCAACAACACCCGCGTGATTCCGGCGCGCGTCTTTGGCCGTAAAGCCAGCGGTGGCAAAATCGAAATGCTGGTAGAGCGGATGCTCGACGATAAGCGCGTACTGGCACATGTGCGCGCCTCGAAAGCACCAAAGCCGGGCGCAGAACTGCTTCTGGGTGAAGATGAGAGCGTGAAAGCGACGATGGTGGCACGCCACGATGCGCTATTTGAGATTGTCTTTGATGATGAGCGCGCGGTGCTCGATATTCTCAACAGCGTCGGCCATATGCCGCTGCCGCCCTATATTGACCGTCCGGATGAAGAGGCGGATCGCGAGCTTTATCAGACGGTTTACAGCGCCCGTCCGGGTGCTGTCGCGGCCCCGACCGCCGGTCTGCATTTCGATGAACCGCTGCTGCAGGCGCTGAAAGAGAAGGGCGTTGAAATGGCGTTTGTGACGCTGCATGTTGGGGCGGGGACTTTCCAGCCGGTGCGTGTCGAGACCATCGAAGAGCATCACATGCACGCAGAATATGCCGAAGTGCCGCAGGAGGTTGTTGACGCGGTGCTGGCCTGTAAAGCGCGCGGCAATAAGGTGGTCGCCGTCGGCACCACCTCCGTCCGTTCGCTGGAGAGCGCCGCCAAAGCGAGTCAGGATGCTCTCATTGCGCCGTTCTTCGATGATACCCAGATTTTCATCTATCCGGGCTATGAGTATCAGGTGATCGATGCGCTGATCACCAACTTCCATTTGCCCGAATCGACGCTGATTATGCTGGTCTCGGCGTTTGCCGGTTATCAGCACACCATGGCGGCGTATCACGCAGCCGTGGCTGAGCAATATCGTTTCTTCAGTTATGGTGACGCGATGTTTATCAGCAAAAATCCGCAGGCGCCGCTGGAAAAAGTGGGCGACTGATTTATTAACCGATAGCCGGAACCGCCTTAATAGCGTGAAGGTTGTATACATTGGACTGTTTCTCCAATGGGGGCTTTGTGAAATTTGAACTTGATACCACAGACGGGCGCGCACGCCGTGGCCGTCTGATTTTTGATCGCGGTGTGGTGGAAACCCCTGCGTTTATGCCTGTCGGCACCTATGGCACGGTGAAAGGCATGACGCCGGAAGAAGTGCAGGAGACTGGCGCACAGATCATTCTGGGCAATACCTTCCACCTCTGGCTGCGTCCGGGCCAGGAGATCATGAAACTGCATGGCGATTTGCATGATTTTATGCAGTGGAAAGGGCCGATTCTGACCGACTCCGGCGGCTTCCAGGTCTTCAGCCTGGGTGACATCCGCAAAATCACCGAAGCGGGCGTTCACTTCCGTAACCCGATCAATGGCGACCCGATCTTCCTCGATCCGGAAAAATCGATGGAGATTCAGTACGACCTCGGTTCCGACATCGTCATGATCTTCGATGAATGTACGCCCTATCCGGCAGACTGGGACTATGCCAAACGCTCCATGGAGATGTCGCTGCGTTGGGCGCGACGCAGCCGTGATCGTTTCGACAGCCTGGGGAATAAAAATGCGTTGTTTGGCATTATCCAGGGCTCGGTTTACGAAGATTTACGAGATGTCTCGGTGAAAGGTCTGGTAGAGATTGGCTTTGATGGGTACGCTGTGGGCGGCCTGGCGGTGGGTGAGCCCAAGCAGGACATGCACCGTATTCTTGAGCACGTCTGTCCGCAGCTTCCGCAGGATAAACCACGTTATCTGATGGGTGTCGGCAAGCCAGAAGATCTGGTTGAAGGCGTCCGTCGCGGCGTCGATATGTTTGACTGCGTGATGCCTACCCGTAATGCCCGAAATGGTCACCTGTTTGTGACTGAGGGTGTGGTGAAAATCCGCAACGCCCGATACAAAGATGACACTGCGCCGCTGGATGCGGAGTGTGATTGTTACACCTGTCGCAATTATAGCCGCGCCTACTTGTATCATCTCGACCGTTGTAACGAAATACTGGGCGCGCGTCTGAACACTATCCACAATTTGCGCTATTACCAGCGTCTGATGGCAGGTTTACGCCAGGCCATTGAAGAGGGTAAATTAGAACACTTTGTAACTGAGTTTTACCAACGGACGGGCAAAGAAGTTCCGCCATTAACGTCTGATAATTCATCAATGAGGGAAATTTAATGAGCTTATTCATTTCTGACGCCGTGGCTGCAGCTGGCGCACCGTCTCAGGGAAGTCCGTATTCTCTGGTGATCATGCTGGTGGTGTTTGGTCTGATTTTCTACTTCATGATCCTGCGTCCGCAGCAGAAACGTGCGAAAGAGCACAAGAAGCTGATGGATTCCATCTCTAAGGGTGATGAAGTGCTGACCAGCGGTGGCCTGGTAGGCCGCGTAACGAAAGTCTCTGACACGGGATACGTCGCTATCGCGCTGAATGACACCAATGAAGTCGTCGTTAAACGTGATTTCGTCGCTGCCGTGCTGCCTAAAGGCACTATCAAGGCGCTGTAATTCTTTCTTCCCTAAGGGAACTGCCGTGTTAAATCGTTATCCTTTGTGGAAGTATGTGATGCTGGTCGTCGTGATTCTCGTCGGCCTGCTCTATGCGCTTCCCAACCTGTATGGTGAGGATCCGGCCGTTCAAATCACTGGTGCGCGCGGAAGCGCCGCCAGTGAGCAGACGTTGGATCAAATTCAGTCCGCATTAAAACAAGACAATATCCAGAGCAAATCTGTTGCGCTGGAAAATGGTGCGATTACCGCGCGCTTCAACAATACGGATGTGCAGTTACGCGCCCGTGAAGCCATCATGAAAGCGCTGGGTGAGAACTACGTTGTCGCGCTGAACCTTGCGCCAGCCACGCCGCGCTGGCTGAGCATGCTGTCAGCAGAGCCGATGAAACTCGGTCTCGACCTGCGTGGTGGTGTGCACTTCCTGATGGAAGTGGACATGGACACCGCGCTCAGCAAGCTGCAGGAGCAGAATGCTGACACGCTGCGTAGCGATCTGCGCACCAAAAATATCCCTTATACCACCGTCAACAAAATCGCGAACTACGGCGTGGAAATTCGTTTCCGTGACGCTGCCAGTCGTGATGCGGCGATCTCCTGGCTCTCCTCGCGTCATCAGGATCTGGTGATCAACAGCAGCGGCAGCGATGCGCTGCGTGCCACCATGAGCGATGCCCGTCTCAGCGAAGCGCGTGAATATGCGGTTCAGCAGAACATTACGATTCTGCGTAACCGTGTAAACCAGCTTGGCGTGGCGGAACCACTGGTTCAGCGTCAGGGCTCCGATCGCATCGTGGTTGAGCTGCCGGGTATTCAGGATACGGCGCGTGCCAAAGAGATTCTGGGCGCAACCGCGACGCTGGAATTCCGTCTGGTGAACACCAGCGTAGATCCTACTGCGGCGGCCAGTGGCCGTGTTCCGGGTGACTCAGAAGTTAAAGACATGCGTGATGGCCAGCCGGTCGTGCTCTACAAGCGGGTGATCCTGACCGGTGACCACATCACCGACTCGACGTCCAGCATGGATGAGTACAACCAGCCACAGGTGAACATTTCACTTGATAGCGCAGGCGGTAACATCATGTCCAACTTCACCAAGGACAACATCGGCAAGCCGATGGCGACCCTGTTTGTGGAGTATAAGGACAGCGGTAAAAAAGATGCTAACGGCCGTTCAATTCTGGTGAAACAGGAAGAGGTGATTAACGTCGCTAATATCCAGTCTCGCCTGGGGAACAGCTTCCGCATCACCGGTATCAACAACCCGAACGAAGCGCGTCAGCTGTCGCTGCTGCTGCGTGCCGGTGCGTTGATTGCGCCCATCCAGATTGTGGAAGAGCGTACGATCGGGCCGACCATGGGTCAGCAAAACATTACTCAGGGTCTGGAAGCCTGCCTGTGGGGTCTGCTCGCCTCGATCCTCTTTATGGTGGTGTTCTACAAGAAGTTTGGTCTGATTGCGACGAGTGCGCTGCTGGTTAACCTGGTGCTGATTGTCGGCGTCATGTCCCTGCTGCCTGGTGCGACCCTGACCATGCCGGGTATTGCCGGTATCGTGTTAACACTGGCGGTAGCAGTCGATGCTAACGTACTGATTAACGAACGTATTAAAGAAGAGCTGCGTAACGGGCGCTCGGTTCAGCAGGCAATTCATGAGGGCTACAAAGGCGCCTTCTCCAGTATTGTCGATGCGAACGTGACCACCCTGATCAAAGTTATCATTCTTTACGCGGTCGGCACCGGTTCGATCAAAGGCTTTGCTATTACCACCGCAATTGGTATCGCGACCTCAATGTTCACCGCGATTATCGGTACCCGTGCCATTGTTAACCTGGTTTACGGTGGCAAACGCATCAACAAGCTGTCTATCTGAGGAGTGCGTTGTGGCACAGGAATATAACATTGAGCAGTTAAACCACGGGCGTAAAGTCGTCGACTTTATGCGCTGGGATAAGCTGGCCTTCATCATTTCAGGACTGCTGATTCTTGCCGCGATTGCGATCGTGGGTGTGCGTGGTTTTAACTGGGGCCTCGATTTCACCGGTGGTACGGTGATTGAGATCGCGCTGGAAAAACCGGCCGACCTTGAAGTCCTGCGTGGTGATCTGGTGAAAGCGGGCTTTGACGAGCCGCTGGTGCAGAACTTTGGCAGCAGCCGTGACGTCATGGTGCGTATGGCACCGGTGACCGGCCCAGCGGGTACTGAGTTAGGCAATAAAGTGGTGTCGGTGATTAACCAGACTACCCAGCAAAACGCGACCGTTAAGCGCATTGAGTTCGTTGGCCCGAGTGTGGGTAGCGACCTGGCGCAGGCGGGTGCGATGGCGCTGCTGTCTGCACTGATTGCGATTCTGATCTATATCGGTTTCCGCTTTGAGTGGCGTCTGGCGCTGGGTACCGTGCTGGCGCTGGCGCATGACGTGATCATCACCTGCGGCCTGCTGGCGCTGTTCCGCATTGAAATCGACCTGACAATTGTTGCCTCGCTGATGTCGGTGATTGGCTACTCGCTTAACGATAAAATTGTGGTCTCTGACCGTATTCGTGAAAACTTCCGTAAGATCCGTCGCGGCAGCTCTTACGATATTACGAACGTGTCACTGACACAGACGTTAAGCCGTACCCTGATTACCTCGCTGACGACGCTGGCGATGATCCTCATCCTGTTCGTGTTTGGTGGTGCGTTGCTGAAAGGCTTCTCACTGACCATGCTGATTGGTGTGACGATTGGTACGATTTCATCCATTTATGTCTCTTCGGCGCTGGCGCTGAAGCTGGGCATGAAGCGTGAACATATGATGGTGCAGAAAGTCGAGAAAGAGGGCGCCGATCAGCCTTCTATCCTGCCTTAATCACGCGACAGAAATAAAAACGGGCAGCCAACAGGCTGCCCGTTTTTTTTGCACCGCGGCTATGGGTTAGCGGGTGCGGCAGGGGAAGTCTGAGTCGGCGCATCCCCGGTTACGTTGTGCACGCGGACATAACCCAATTGCTCCGGTGTCAGGCCACTGAGCCGCAGCGGGATGCTGGTCGAATGCTGGGGCAGCAACGAGGCCGGCACCGTGACGGTCTGGCTCAGACTGTCGCTGTTTAGCGGTTTACCGGTCGCTGGGTCGAGCTCACCCCAGATCACCGTCGCATGCAGGGCGGGCAGAGGCCGGTCGTCCATTGAACGCACAGTCAGGGTTGCCCGCGAGCCGCTGGCTTCAGCGGTCACAGGCGACAGCGTCAGTCGCAGTGTGCCGAGCTGGGTTTGCAGAGCCACTGGCGTTTTCGCCTGCGGCACCAGCCATGCGCCTTGTTGCAACTGACTGTTAAGCTGTCCCTGGATTTCCAGTGCACTGGCCTGCGTGGTCAGGTGCTGCATCTGCTGATTTAGCTGACTCACTTCCTGATGCAGCTCTTTGACCTGCGGATTGCCTGCCGTGGTGCTGCAGCCGCTCAGCGTTACCAGAGAGAGCGCCACCGGAATCCAAACCATCCTGCTCATAAGTTATCCTTGTCCGTTATTTTGGAATACGTAAAACCTGGCCAGGATAGATCTTATCAGGATGCGAGAGCATTGGCTTATTCGCTTCGAAAATCTTGTTATATTCGTTAGCGTTGCCGTAAACCTGTTTGGAAATCGCGCTCAGCGTATCGCCTTTTTTCACGGTGTACAGCTCTGACTCGACCGCGGTATCTGTCACGGTCACCTTGTCTTCAACTTTCGTGATGCCTGCAACGTTACCTGCAGCAATCAGAATCTTTTCTTTCAGCTCCTGGGACAGGCCATCACCGGTCACGGTCACGGTGTCGCCATTGACCTTGACGTCGACCTTATCGCTGTCAGGCAAGCCGAGCTTGTTAATGTGATCCTGCAGCTTTTTATTCTGGTCATCTCCGCCGTTTACCGCGTCCCAGAGTTTTTCACCGGCTTCTTTCACAAAGTTAAACAGACCCATACAACCTCCAGAGTGTTAGTGGAAAATTTTACTTGCAGCTCTTAAAGCGTAGTCCCTTTTGCCGCAGACGAAATTTAGCCGCGTTTATCCTGCGATGAGAAGCCCGGTAAAGGCACGGAAGAGATTTTGTTGATTCGCAGTTCGCGCTACACTGTCAGACCCATCACTCTCGCGTCAGGAAACGTCATGCATTGCCCATTCTGCTCCGCTGTGGACACCAAAGTGATTGATTCTCGTCTGGTTAGTGAAGGCTCTTCGGTGCGTCGCCGCCGCCAGTGCCTGGTGTGTCATGAACGCTTCACCACCTTTGAGGTGGCGGAACTGGTGATGCCACGCGTGGTGAAGAGCAATGATGTGCGCGAGCCTTTTAATGAAGACAAAATGGCCAGCGGGATGATGAAAGCGCTTGAGAAACGTCCGGTGAGTGCCGATGCGGTTGAAAGCGCTGTGAACCATATTAAAACGCAGTTGCGCGCGACTGGCGAACGTGAGATCCCCAGTAAACTGATTGGCAATCTGGTGATGGATGAGCTGAAGAAGCTCGACAAAGTGGCCTATATTCGCTTCGCCTCAGTTTACCGCAGCTTTGAAGATATTCGTGATTTTGGCGAAGAGATCGCCCGGTTACAGGATTAAACCATGGATGAACTTTACATGGCGCGCGCGCTGGAACTGGCGCGACGCGGTCGTTTTACGACCATGCCGAACCCCAATGTCGGCTGCGTGATTGTGCGCGATGGCGAAGTAGCAGGCGAGGGCTGGCATCAGCGTGCCGGTGAACCGCATGCCGAAGTTCACGCCCTGCGCATGGCGGGCGAAAAAGCCCGTGGTGCAACCGCCTATGTCACGCTGGAGCCCTGCAGCCATCATGGTCGCACACCGCCCTGTTGTGATGCGCTGATTGCTGCTGGCGTTAGCCGTGTTGTGGCTGCGATGCAGGACCCCAATCCGCAGGTCGCAGGACGCGGGCTGCACCGTCTGCATCAGTCAGGCATTGCGGTCAGCCACGGCCTGATGATGCCGGAAGCGGAAGCGCTGAATCGCGGCTTCCTCAAGCGGATGCGCACCGGCTTTCCCTGGATTCAGCTCAAGCTGGGCGCGTCACTGGATGGCCGCACGGCAATGGCCAGCGGTGAAAGCCAGTGGATAACGTCGGCTGCGGCCCGCCGGGATGTCCAGCGTCTGCGTGCGCAAAGCGCCGCCATCCTCAGCAGCAGCGCTACGGTGCTGGCGGACGATCCCTCGCTGACGGTGCGCTGGTCTGAACTTGATCCGGAGAGCCAGTCACTGCTTGATGAACAGCAACTGCGTCAGCCGGTGCGGGTGATTGTTGACAGTCAGAATCGCGTCACGCCGCAACATCGGCTCATTTCTCAGCCGGGCGAAACCTGGCTGATGCGTCATCAGCCGGATCAGCAACACTGGCCCGCTGAGGTGACGCAGATTGCCGTGCCGCTGCGCGAACAGCAGCTGGATCTGGTGGCGATGATGATGCTGCTGGGACAGAAACAGATTAACAGCGTCTGGGTTGAAGCGGGTGCCTCACTGGCCGGGGCGCTGTTGCAGGCCGGGCTGGTCGATGAACTGATTGTTTATCTGGCACCTAAGCTGTTGGGTCATGAAGGACGTGGCCTGTGTCAGCTGCCGGGGCTCAGCTCGCTCGCTGACGCGCCTGCCTTCCGTTTCAGCGACGTCCGGCAGGTCGGTGACGATTTACGCCTGACCCTGACACCCCAATAACACGGTCGGAAAAGCGAGAGCACGCCGCCCAAGAGTATGATAGAATCCGCCCCCCTGCGCGGGGCTAACCAAACCCCTGAAAGGATAAGTATGAAAGTTATCGAAGCTGCTGTTGCAACGCCTGAGGCCAATGTTGCCATCGTTATTGCGCGTTTTAACAACTTCATTAATGACAGCCTGCTGGATGGCGCAGTTGATGCCCTGAAACGTATCGGCCAGGTCAAAGATGACAATATCACCGTAGTCTGGGTGCCAGGTGCCTACGAACTGCCTCTGGCAGCCCGTGCGCTGGCTAACTCCGGCAAATATGATGCGATTATCGCACTCGGCACCGTCATTCGTGGAGGCACTGCCCACTTCGAATATGTGGCGGGTGAAGCCAGCTCCGGTATCGCCAGCGTTGCCATGAACAGCGATATTCCTGTCGCGTTTGGCGTGCTGACCACTGAAAGCATCGAGCAGGCCATTGAGCGTGCCGGCACCAAAGCGGGTAACAAAGGTGCTGAAGCGGCTCTGACTGCGCTCGAAATGATCAACGTATTGAAAGCCATTAAAGCCTGATTTTTGTAAGGGGAATTTTGTGAAACCTGCTGCTCGTCGTCGCGCCCGTGAGTGCGCTGTTCAGGCGCTTTACTCCTGGCAGTTGTCGAATAACGACATTGCCGATGTGGAATACCAGTTTCTGGCGGAACAGGACGTCAAAGACGTCGACATTACCTACTTCCGCGAACTGCTGTCCGGTGTGGCGACCAACAGTGCGTATCTGGATGGACTGATGAAGCCCTATCTGTCGCGTCAGCTCGAAGAGCTGGGCCAGGTAGAAAAAGCTATCCTGCGCATCTCGCTGTATGAGCTGAGCAAACGTAACGATGTGCCTTATAAAGTGGCCATCAACGAAGGGATTGAGCTGGCGAAAGTCTTCGGTGCCGAAGACAGTCATAAATTTGTTAACGGCGTGCTGGATAAAGCCGGTCCACAAATTCGACCCACTCGCAAATAAACAAAAAGGCCGGCTTGCCGGCCTTTTTTCATTAAGGGTTAAGCGGAACGCAATTATGTCTTGTGGTGAATTTGAACTCATCGCACGCTACTTCAACCGCAGAACACGCAGCCGCCGTGATGTCGAACTCGGCATCGGTGACGATTGTGCGTTACTTAGCGTGCCGGAAAAACAGACGCTGGCGATCAGCACCGATACCCTGGTCGCGGGTGTGCACTTCTTACGGGATATTCATCCTGCCGATCTGGGTTACAAAGCCCTGGCTGTGAATCTCAGCGACCTTGCTGCTATGGGCGCCGATCCCGCCTGGCTGACGCTGGCCTTAACGTTGCCGCAGGTCGATGAAAGCTGGCTCTCGGCCTTTAGTGAAAGCCTGTTTGAACTGCTGGAATATTACGATATGCAGCTGGTGGGTGGTGACACTACGCGTGGCCCGCTGAGTCTGACGCTGGCGATTCACGGTCTTTTGCCGCAGGGCCGCGCCCTGAAACGATCCGGCGCGAAGCCGGGCGACTGGATCTTCGTGACCGGTACGCTGGGTGACAGCGCGGCGGGTCTGGCGTTGCTGCAGCATCACTGTCGCATCAGCGATCCGGCAGTGCATGAAGCGCTGATTAAACGTCATCTGCGTCCGATGCCGCGCATTCTGCAGGGTCAGGCACTGCGTTCGCTGGCTTCCTCTGCGGTGGATATTTCCGACGGTCTGATTTCCGATCTCGGCCATGTGCTGAAAGCCAGCGGCTGCGGCGCGCGGCTTAACCTGGATGCGTTGCCACTGTCGGCGGCCCTGCGCGACCACTTCGAGCCTGAGCAGGTACTGCGCTGGGCGCTGAGTGGCGGCGAAGACTATGAACTCTGCTTCACTGTGCCAGAGGTTAATCGCGGCGCGCTGGATGTGGCGCTGGGGCATCTGGGCGTGCCTTATACCTGCATCGGACAAATAGCACCGGAGTCGGAAGGCTTGACGCTGCTGGATAATGGCAAGCCCGCCACCTTCCGTCACAAAGGGTTTGATCACTTTGATGCTAAATAACGACGTGGCCAAACGTCGCCTGCGGATGAGCAATCCCTGGCATTTGCTGGCGACCGGTTTCGGCAGCGGATTAAGCCCGGTTGTGCCGGGCACCATGGGATCGCTGGCGGCCATCCCATTCTGGTGGCTGATGACTTTCCTGCCGCAGGATCTCTATTCGCTGGTGGTGCTGGTGGGTATCTGCGTCGGCGTTTATCTCTGCCATCGCACCGCCAAAGATATGGGCGTACACGATCACGGCAGTATTGTCTGGGATGAGTTTATCGGCATGTGGATTACGCTGATGGCGATTCCGGTCAACAGCTGGCAATGGGTGCTGGGGGGCTTTGTGCTGTTCCGTATTCTTGATATGTGGAAGCCATGGCCGATTCGCTGGTTTGACCGCAATGTGCATGGCGGCATGGGCATTATGGTTGATGACATTATTGCTGGCGTGATTTCCGCTGCCATGCTCTATGGAATCGGGGTCTGGCTGGCGGCTTAACCGCCATGCTAAACGCCTGATAATAGGTGACGCCCGGGAAAGGCGTCACGTCAGGTTTACTCGAATCCTACCGCCTGATGTGGCTGATAGACCTCTTCCAGCAGGGTAATTTCCTCGTCACTCAGCGTGACATCCACCGCCTTAACCAGATCGTCAAACTGCTCAGCACGGGACGCGCCAATAATCGGTGCCGTGACGGCAGGTTTGCTCAGCAGCCAGGCCAGGGCCACCTGCGCCCGCGTTACGCCTTTACCTTCCGCCACCAGCGCCAGTCGTTCTGCAATCGCGGCATCGTTCTCTTCGGTGTTGTCATAAAGCTTTGCCATTACCTGGTCAGAGGCAGAGCGCGCGGTGTTTTCACCCCACGGGCGGGTCAGCTTGCCGCGCGCCAGCGGACTCCAAGGCAGCACGGCGATCTGCTCCTTCAGACAGAGAGGATGCATTTCCCGTTCCTCTTCGCGCTGAATCAGGTTGTACTGATCCTGCATGCTGACAAAGCGGTGCCAGCCCTGTTCAGACTGCATCTGCAACGCCTGAGCAAACTGGCTGGCGTGCATTGACGAGGCACCGATGTAGCGGGCTTTGCCAGACTGCACGACGTCATGCAGCGCTTCCAGCGTCTCCTCCAGCGGGGTGTTGTAGTCCCAGCGGTGAATCTGCAGCAGATCGACATACTCCATGCCGAGGCGCTGGAGGCTGTCATCAATGGATTGCAGGATATTCTTGCGCGACAGGCCCTGTGAAAGATTAGTCAGGGGGAAATAGACTTTGGTGGCGACAACAACCTCTTCACGGCGGGCAAAATCTTTTAGTGCCCGGCCCAGAATCTCTTCGCTGCTGCCATCAGAGTAGCTGTTAGCCGTATCGAAGAAGTTGATACCTGCATCCAGTGCCTGCTGAATCAGTGGACGGCTGCTTGCTTCTGGCAGCGTCCAGGCGTGGTTGCCACGCGTTGGCTCGCCATAGGTCATACAACCGAGACAGAGACGAGACACCTGCAGATCGGTGCTACCGAGTTGAATCGTATTCATGGTGAAGGCTCCTGCGAAAGTGCAAAGGTTACAGCATAGCAGGATGTTGCGCTCCCTGAGGGGGAGCGCAGAGAAGGGAGGTTACTGCGCCAGCCAGCGGGCGATCTGTTGCTGAATGCCTTCCGCGTCAAGCAGATAGTCATGACGTACTTCATCCTGCGTACCCTGTGGGATAAATTCATCCGGCAGACCGATGTTCAGCACCGGAACAGCCAGACGTTTCGCCATGATAAATTCATTCACGCCACTGCCTGCACCGCCTTTGATTGCGCCTTCTTCCAGCGTAATCAGTGAGTCGTGCGTGGCAGCGAGCTCAGCAATCAGCGCTTCATCCAGCGGCTTTACAAAGCGCATATCGACCAGGGTCGCATTCAGTGCTTCCGCTGTGGCGGCGGCTTCTGGCAACAGAGTGCCGAAGTTCAGAATTGCCAGCTTTTCACCCTGGCGTTTCACGACCGCTTTACCCAGCGGCAGGCTCTGCAGGGGTGCCAGCGGTGTACCGACACCGGTGCCGCGCGGATAGCGCACTGCACTTGGGCCAGCCTGATAGTGATAGCCGGTGTAGAGCATCTGCCGACACTCATTCTCATCGCTTGGGGTCATGATCACCATATCCGGCACACAGCGCAGATAGGCGAGATCAAACGCGCCCTGGTGAGTCTGACCGTCCGCACCCACAATACCACCGCGATCAATGGCAAACAGGACCGGCAGTTTCTGGATGGCGACGTCGTGAATCAGCTGATCATAGGCACGCTGCAGGAACGTCGAGTAGATGGCAACAATCGGTTTGTAGCCGCCAATCGCCATACCCGCTGCGAAGGTCACCGCATGCTGCTCGGCGATTGCCACATCAAAATACTGTTTAGGGAACTCACGGGAGAAGGCCACCATGCCGGAGCCTTCACGCATCGCCGGGGTAATCGCCATCAGCTTCGGATCATCGGCAGCCATTTCGCACAGCCAGTTACCAAAGATTTTGGAGTAGCTCGGCAGACCTTCCGCACTTTTTGGCAGTTCGCCAATCGCCGGGTCAAATTTAGGCACGGCGTGCCAGGCAATCGGATCTTCCTCTGCCGGCGCGTAGCCTTTGCCTTTCTTCGTCATGATATGCAGGAACTGCGGCCCTTTCAGGCTGCGCATGTTGCTCAGCGTATTGACCAGCGTCAGCACATCATGGCCGTCAACCGGGCCGATGTAGTTAAAGCCCAGCTCTTCAAACAGCGTACCCGGCACGACCATGCCTTTGAGGTGTTCTTCGGTGCGTCTTACCAGCTCTTTAATCGGCGGCAGGCTGGTCAGCACACGCTTGCTGCCTTCGCGCAGTCGTGCGTAGGTTTTACCTGACAGGATTTGCGCCAGGCGGTTATTCAGCGCACCGACGTTTTCAGAGATCGACATCTCGTTGTCGTTGAGGATGACTAGCATATCCGGCTTGATATCACCGGCATGGTTCATCGCTTCAAACGCCATGCCCGCGGTGATGGCGCCATCGCCGATAATACAGGCGGTGCGACGGCCCTGGCCTTCACGTTCAGCCGCCGCGGCCATGCCGAGACCGGCACTGATCGAGGTCGATGAGTGTCCAACGCTTAAGACGTCATATTCACTTTCACCGCGCCACGGAAACGGGTGCACGCCATTTTTCTGACGAATGGTGCCGATGCGATCGCGGCGCCCGGTCAGAATTTTATGCGGATAAGCCTGATGACCCACATCCCACACCAGATGGTCAAAGGGGGTGTTATAGACATAATGCAGCGCGACCGTCAGTTCGACTACGCCCAGACCTGACGCAAAATGGCCGCTGGAGCGGCTTACACTGTCTAACAGATACTGACGCAGTTCATCACACAGCGCAGGCAACTTCTCTTTGGGCAGGGCGCGCAGCTCCTGAACCGTGTTTGCCAGCGCCAGTGTCGGGTATTTAGCAATATCAAAACTCATCAGAGACTCATTATGGAAGTTATTTGTCGCGTTCAATTATGAAGCTCGCCAGCGCCTGCAGTGCTGTAGTGTTATAAGAGTGCGCAGCGAGCAATTCTAAAGCATCAAGAGCTTCCTGATACAAATCCCGTGCTTTTGCACGGGCATTTTCAAGGCCTAACAATGAAGGATAGGTGCTTTTTCCCAGATCCTGATCGGCACCCTGGCGTTTTCCGATCACGGCCGTATCGCCTACGACATCGAGAATGTCGTCCTGCACCTGAAACGCGAGACCAATAGCCTCAGCATAGCGGTCAAGCAGCGGCAGCGCTTCACGGCCCGCATCGCCTGCCGTTAAGGCACCTAAACGGACTGCTGAGCGGATCAGCGCGCCGGTTTTGTGGCGGTGGATCTGTTCAAGCTGGTCCAGATCGACAGATTTGCCTTCCGCCGCTAAATCCAGCGCCTGTCCGCCACACATCCCGGCTACGCCGCTGGCCTTAGCCAGTTCGGAGAGCATCATCAGACGGTATTCGGCACTGACACCCGGCATCGCTTCATCTGCCAGGATAGAGAAGGCCAGCGTCTGCAGGGCGTCGCCCGCCAGAATCGCCGTATCTTCGCCATATTTAATGTGACAGGTTGGCTGCCCGCGACGCAGTGCGTCATCGTCCATCGCAGGGAGATCGTCATGTATCAGAGAGTACGCATGGATGCATTCAACCGCGGCGGCGGGCGCATCCAGACTCGCCGGGTCGGCGTGGAGCATTTCACCGGTAGCGTAGACCAGAAAAGGACGCAGGCGTTTACCGCCTAATAATGCCCCATAATGCATGGCATTCACCAGAGGAGAACTCTGAAAAGGAAGTGGCTCTATAAAACGCGTCAGGGCAGCGTTCACCTGCTGCTGATAAACGTCGAGTAATCGGGCGAAATCCATTAGTCGTTTTCCGGCGTGAAAGCGGTGAGGTCGGCCTCTTTATCATCGTTCAGCAGAATACGAACCCGCTGTTCAGCCTGCTGCAGCGTCTGCTGGCCATTTCGCGCCAGCTGCACGCCGCGCTCAAATTCGTTCAGGGCTTCTTCAAGCGGTAGTTCACCACTTTCCAGACGGCTGACAATCTGCTCCAGCTGCTGCAATGACGTTTCAAAGCTGGCTGGCTGTTCGGCTTTTTTCGGCATATTTCGTGTCGACTCACGGTTGGGACATTATCTCGCAATCGGTCATGGTAGCTGAGACCCAATGATTAGCAAAATAATCAATGCGGCGGCTGATGAAGAAGCAGTCACCTGACAAAGGTGATATACTCCCGCGCCTCGGATGCGGTTGCGCCTTGCAGCCCGCAATTTTGTGATTTTACCAGCTAAGTGCCGCCTGTTTTAGCACTTATTTGCCCAACGAAGCTGTGTCGCCATGAAGTTTATCATCAAGTTATTTCCTGAAATCACCATCAAGAGTCCGTCGGTGCGTTTGCGTTTTATCAAGATTCTTGCCAGCAATATTCGCAACGTCCTGAAAACCGTCAGCGACGATATCGCCGTTGTGCGCTACTGGGATCACATTGAAGTGCGGTCAAAAAATGCAGCGCTGGCGGATATTATTCCCGATGAGCTCGCCCGCATTCCCGGTATTCATCACGTTTTAGCGGTCGAAGATCGCGAGTACACGGATATTCATCACATCTTTGAACAGACGTTAGCGCAGTATCGCGACAGTCTGGAAGGAAAGAGTTTCTGTGTGCGTGTTAAGCGTCGTGGCAAGCATAGCTTCAGTTCGCAGGATGTGGAGCGTTATGTAGGCGGCGGTCTGAACCAGCATATCGAAAGCGCCCGCGTGCAGCTTAAAAATCCGGACGTGACGGTGAATCTGGAAGTTGAAGAGAATCGTCTGACGCTGGTGACTGCGCGCTACGAAGGCCTGGGTGGCTTCCCGATTGGCACGCAGGAAGATGTGCTGTCGCTGATTTCCGGCGGTTTCGACTCTGGCGTCTCCAGCTATATGCTGCTGCGTCGCGGCAGCCGTGTGCATTACTGCTTCTTTAACCTTGGTGGAGCCGCCCATGAGATTGGCGTCCGTCAGGTTGCGCACTATCTGTGGAATCGTTTTGGTCGCTCACACCGCGTACGCTTTGTAGCGATCAATTTTGAGCCGGTCGTCGGTGAGATCCTCGAGAAAGTGGATGACGGCCAGATGGGCGTAGTGCTGAAACGCATGATGGTGCGGGCTGCCTCGACGATTGCTGAGCGCTACGGCGTACAGGCACTGGTCACCGGTGAAGCGGTAGGCCAGGTGTCGAGCCAGACGCTGACCAACCTGCGTCTGATCGATAACGCGTCGGATACGCTGATTCTGCGTCCGCTGATCTCTCATGACAAAGAGCACATTATCCGAATTGCCCGTGAAATCGGCACCGAAGATTTCGCCAGCACCATGCCGGAATATTGCGGCGTGATCTCAAAAAGCCCGACCGTGAAGGCGGTGAAAGCGAAGATTGAGGCGGAAGAGCAGAATTTCGACTTCACGATTCTCGATCGGGTTATCGAAGAAGCGACCAACGTCGATATCCGCACCATCGCTGAGCAGACAGAAGAGGAGGTGGTGGAAGTTGAGACCGTCGCCTTGCTGAGTGAGAACGATGTGGTGCTGGATATCCGATCTATCGATGAGCAGGAAGAGAAGCCTCTGACGCTAAACGCGACGGAAGTGAAATCGCTGCCGTTCTATAAACTCAGTACGCAGTTTGGCGATCTCGATCAGAATCGCACCTGGCTACTCTATTGCGATCGCGGTGTGATGAGCCGTCTTCAGGCGCTCTATCTGCATGAGCAGGGCTTTAAGAACGTTAAAGTTTACCGCCCGTAGTCACGTTTCAGAGCCAGTCAGCACCTGTTCAGGACTGACTGGCTTTCTCGTTTTAAGCCTTAGTATTTAAGCCTGATAGTCATAAATGCCGGGAGCCAGCACCAGCTGTGCGGCAACCTCGCGCGCCATCTCTTTTCCCACCAGCAGATCAATCAGCTTCAGCGCAAAATCCATTGCCGTGCCGGGTCCCTGACTGGTCAGCAGATTAACGCGCGGATCCCAGACGACACGGCGCTCCATCCACTTATCTGCCGGAATGGTCTCTTTTAAGCCCGGGAATCCGGTCATGTTACCGACCGGGAAGAGATCGTGGGGGATCAATACGGTGCCTGCCGCTGCGCATATCGCGGCGACAATTTTCTCATTGAGATGAAACTGACGCACCGTTTCGACTAACAGCGGACTGTCACGGAAAGTCTCAGCCCCTTTAAGGCCACCAGGCAGGACGATGGCGGCGAAGTCATTGTCGGCGACTTCAACCAGTGTGACGTCAGCCAGCAGACGCACACCGCGAGAGCAGACGATCTCCCGGCTGCCATCGCTTTCGACGCTGGCGGTAACAACGTCTAGCCCGGCCCGAACCAGCAGGTCGATAGTGGTGACAGCTTCGGTTTCTTCACTGCCATGTGCCAGGCAAACCAGCACCGATGCGTTCGCGGTCATAATGGGACTCCTTGCGTTTTACAATGTCATACAGACGGGTGTTCTCCGTCAGCACCAGGCCGTGCGTCCGGGCGCGGCGCAGCAGAAAGCCGCTGATATAGTCGATTTCGGTGAGCCGTTGCGCGCGAACATCCTGCAGCATTGAAGAGGTGTTGGCCGCAGTGCTTTCAATCACGTCGAAGATGATGTCCTGAAGGCTTTCACTGGCTATGCTCTGGCCTTCGCGCTCCATGACCCAACTGATCTCTTCACACAGTTGCGCGATCTGTTCCGGATAAGCACGCAGTGCACCGTTCTGACACGCATATTCCACGCTGAGCGGGTTGATGACGCAATTGACGGCCAGTTTGCGCCAGCAGGCGGCCCGGATATTGTCATGCCAGGCAACGTCGGGCAGGGCAGGGTGCAGGATATCGGCGAGATCGCTATAAGCGGCGCTTTTACGGTTGCCGGGGCCGATATGGGTGATACCACTGGCAATGTGTTTGATGACGGTGCCATCGCGCATCGCCGCATGGGTAGTGACGCCGCGCAGCAGTGGCTGAGTCAGCCCTTTCAGCTCTTCAAGCGTCCCCATGCCGTTGTGCAGCAGCAGCACCGGGCAGTTCTTCTGCAGCACGCTCTCCAGGTTTTTCACCGCAGGCGAGACCTGCGGGGCTTTGAGCGTCACGAGCAGCAGCTGGCTTTCCGCCAGAAAGAGCGGATCATTGGCAATAAACGTGCGGTTCGATATGTTGCCTTGTGGGTCAACCACATTGGCTGAACAGTAGGGCTGTGGCACCCGCAACCATCCCTGTACCTCATGTCCCTGGCGGGCCAGTGCTGTCAGCCAGACCTGTCCCAGCGCACCGCAACCTAACACGGTAATTTTCATGCTGCCTCCCGCTGGCGGGCTATCCATCTATTATTCATTGTCACACTTTCATTATAGCGTTGTGTGCAGCCTGATTTTATTTAGCACCTTAAGACGCGTATTATGCATGTCACTTTAGCGTCAGGAGAAGAAGAGATGCCATCTTTCGATATCGTTTCAGAGGTCGATCTGCAGGAAATTCGCAATGCGGTGGAGAATGCCAACCGTGAAGTGTCTACCCGCTTCGATTTCCGCAACGTGAGCGCCGAGTTTGAGCTCAACGAAAAGAATGAAACCATCAAGATCATCAGCGAGTCTGATTTTCAGGTTAAGCAGCTGGTCGATATTTTGCGTGAGAAGTTACTGAAGCGCGGGATTGAAGGCGGCGCCTTAGAGGTGCCCGAAGAGATTGAGCATAGCGGCAAAAGCTGGGCGGTCGATGCCAAACTGAAGAAAGGCATTGAAAGCGACGTCGCGAAGAAGCTGGTGAAGCTGATTAAAGACAGCAAGCTGAAAGTGCAGACCCAGATTCAGGGTGAAGCATTGCGTGTGACCGGCAAAGCACGTGATGATTTGCAGGGCGCGATGGCGATCGTGCGCGGCAGTAATCTGGGCCAGCCGTTCCAGTTTAAAAACTTCCGCGATTAAGCGGGATTGGCTGAGTTTTCAGCATGAATGCAGTGATATAAACCCGGCTAATGCCGGGTTTTTTGTTTTCTGGCAGGAGCAGCGCTGCATCGTTCCAAATTTGTGAGCCGTCTGAATGAAGGCGTGGTTTGTGACGTCAGTGGCATCGTGTGCTGGCTTGCATCTCTTTGAAGAAGTGGGTGTGAGCTGTAGGGCGTCTGTGCGATCACGCACTTGCTCAGGGAGCCTGTGCCTTTCGCAAAGACGCAAAAGCGCCATCCATGGCGGCTCAGCGCGGGCCATCCATGGCCCGCGATGCTTTGCTACAGGCACAGGCTCCCATCGCTATGAATTTCTGAGTTGTCTGTAAGAATGGTTATGCGGGTTGGAGGTTGCTTAGAAACTTAAATGCGGGTGAACCATTCAGCAACTCAAAAGCTTAGGAGGCGAAGGGAATACGGCCAGAGGAGGAAAGCGTCCCGCGCCATGGATGGCGACTTTTGCGACTTTCCGATCTGACCTTGCCCCCTGCGCCAGCTCGATCCTGAAGCGAAACGAGCTGACGTTATCACCAAACTTTTTTAAGCTAGCAACTCCCCAGCAGCGCTTCCAGTTCAGGGCGGCTGGTGACCTTACTATCAATTTTGATATACGCGCTTTTCTCTTCCGGCACGATAAACACGGAGTTAACGCCAGGCTGCGCTTTCAGGCGCTGCTCCAGATTTGGCACAGCCAGAGCCGCATCACTCAGCACGATGCGCAGGCTACTGACATAAGGCGGCTCCTGCATCGTCATGCTGACAAACAGCCAGGCCGCAGCCACCATCGCGCCAACCAGGAACACGGTCTGAGCATCGAAATGACCAAATACCCAGCCACCCATACTGCCACCAACGGCCACACCCAGGAACTGGCTGGTGGAGTAGATCCCCATCGCCGTACCTTTATAACCTGCAGGGGACTCTTTACTGATCAGTGAAGGCAGGATGGCTTCCATCAGATTGAAGGCGAAGAAGAAGAGCTGAACACCCACGACCAGCGTCCAGAAATGACCTTCCGCGCCCCACAGTACAATCTCAGCAATGACAATCATCCCGACGCAGCCGACAAACACGCGCTTCATACGACGCTTCACTTCGGCATAAATAATAAACGGCACCACGCCGGCAAAGGCGATAAGCATAGTGGAAAGATAAACTTTCCAGTGCTCAGGGGCCGGGAATCCAGCCTGTTCAAACTGCCCTGGCAAGGCGACAAAGCTCGACATCAGCAGAACATGCAGGCAGAAAATACCGATATTGAGCTTTACCAGACGCGGGTTAGCCAATACTTTGCGGAAGCTGCCTTTCACCATACCCGATTCACGGTTCAGGACATGATGTGAAGCGGACGGCACCACAAGCAGGGTAATCACGATACCCAGCGACGCCAGAATCGCAATCATCCAGAACAGCGCATGCAGACCCAGCGCGTGCGTAACAATCGGGCCGACGACCATAGCAATCGCGAAGGTCACGCCAAAACTGATGCCGATAAACGCCATTGCTTTGGTGCGGTTCTGCTCACGGGTTAAATCGGATAACAGGGCCATTACGGCAGCCGCAATCGCGCCTGAACCCTGCAGCGCACGACCCAGAATAATGCCCCAGATGGAGTCGGTGCAGGCGGCGATAACGCTGCCCAGAACAAACAACAACAGTCCGCCGACAATTAACGGCTTACGGCCGATGCGGTCGGAGAGCAGACCAAAAGGAATCTGAAAGATTGCCTGGGCAAGGCCATAGATGCCAATTGCCAGACCGATTAAGGTTTCACTTGCGCCCTGTAATGCCATGCCATAAGTGGTCAGTACCGGCAGGACCATAAACATTCCCAGCATGCGCAGGGAAAAGACCGTACCGAGGCCCCATGTGGCGCGCAGCTCCACCGGAGTCATTTTATTATCGTTCATTCCAACCTCTGTTAATGTGCTGCTTTTATTCTAGGTGGCGGGGCAGGGCGGGTAAAACAATAGTTTTTAAGCAGTGGTAACAAAAAGAAAGGGCGCGATAATCGCGCCCTTTTCATGCTGTATCGGTGCCAGTTACCAGACGTAAGTCAGCAGGTCCTTTGAAGCCGGAGCCAGCGAATCTACCGACATCATCACGCTCAGCGCGGTGATGGTCACGATAGAAAAGACAAACAGCTTGCGTGCCCAGACACGGTCATCTGCGGTTTTGTAACCCGATAACGCCATGCCCAGCCACCAGACGCTGACCGCAGCAGCCACAACCAGATATTTGTAACCCGCGTAGCCACCCAGCGTCAGCATCAGCGTGGCAATCATAAACGCCAGAATATAGAGCGTAATATGATTCTTAGCCACGGAAATGCCTTTCACCACCGGCAGAACCGGGATGTTCGCTGCCTGATAATCTTTAAAGCGGAAGATAGCAATCGCGTACGAATGCGGCATCTGCCACAGGCTAAAGATCGCCAGCAGGATTAACGCACCAGCATCAAACTGGTTAGAGACTGCACAGTAGCCGATAACCGGCGGCGCAGCACCTGACAGACTGCCAATCAGCGTTCCGTAAACGGAATTACGCTTCATGTAGAGACTGTAGATACCCACGTACACCACGAAGCCCATCACCGCCAGCCACATGGCCAGCGGATTAGCACCGAAGTAGAGCAACGCAAAGCCGGCAATACCCAGCACAGTGGCATAAACCAGGCTTACTTTCGCGGAGATGAGGCCTTTTACCAGCACCCGATTCCTGGTTCTCTCCATCTTGATGTCAATGTCGCGGTCAATCACGTTGTTGAAAACACAACCCGATGCAACCACCAGTGACACGCCCACCAGGGTGATGAGAAACAGGGCGTAATCTGTGTTGCCTTTGGAAGCCAACAGAAATCCGCCGATCACAGAAATTAAATTCCCGAAAATAATTCCTGGTTTTGTAACTTGCAGGTATTGCTTAAACATTACGCGTGACTCTTTAGTGAGGCATCATGTTGTAGTTGAGGTTCCACATGATCCACAGTGAGCCCACTACGACAATCAGGATGATGATGGCCGAGAAAACAATGGCTACCATGTTCCAGCCACCCTCAGATTTGCTGTCTAAGTGCAGGAAGTAGACCAGGTGAACCAGCACCTGGATTACCGCACAAACCAGAACAACACCGAGGATAGTACCGTGAGATGCACTGCCATCCATTACCATCCAGAACGGGATGGCCGTCAGGATGATAGAGAGGATGAAGCCGATCATGTAGGACTTCACGCTACCGTGTGAAGCGCCATGTTCGTTAACAGAATGACTCATTACATGGCTCCCATCAGGTAAACAACGGTGAAGACGCAAATCCAGACCACGTCCAGGAAGTGCCAGAACAGGCTCAGACACATGATACGGGTGCGGTTAGTCGCGTTCAGGCCACGTTTAGAAACCTGGAACATCAGAACCAGCATCCAGATCAGACCGGAGGTCACGTGCAGACCGTGAGTACCGACCAGCGTAAAGAAGCCAGACAGGAAGCCACTGCGATCCGGACCAAAGCCTTCAGCAATCAGGTGATGGAATTCATAGATTTCCATCCCGATGAAGCCCAGACCGAACAGGAAGGTCAGCGCCAGCCAGCCGATAACGGCACCTTTTTGCTCCTTGTTCATGGAGATAACAGCCATGCCGTAAGTGATCGAACTCAACAGCAGCAGGGCGGTTTCTACCAGAACAAACGGCAGCTCAAAGATATCTTTACCTGCCGGGCCACCGGCAGTGTTGTTGACCATGACAGCATAGGTCGCAAACAGGGTTGCGAAGATAATGCAGTCACTCATCAGGTAGATCCAGAAGCCAAAGACTTTATTGGCTCCTGCATCGTGATGCCCATGCTCCGCATGGGCGTCGTGGTGATGTTTAAGAGTTTCAGTTGACATTATTTCAGACCTGCTTTGCTGATTTCGTCAAAGTGCTGGTTTTCAATCTTCTGAACTTCAGCAACCGGAACGTAGTAATCCACGTCTTCGTCGAAGCTCTTCACGATCCAGGTAACGATCATGCCGAGGAAGGAAAGACCAGCCATCCACCAGATATGCCAGATCAGCGCGAAGCCCATTACAGTAGCGAATGCGCAGATGACGATTGCAGCACCACTGTTTTTCGGCATATGAATCTCTTCATAAGATGCCGGCTGTTTGTACGCTTCGCCTTTCTCTTTCATTTCCCAGAAAGCATCACGCTCATGCACATGTGGGATGACAGCAAAGTTATAGAACGGTGGTGGTGAAGAGGTTGCCCACTCCAGCGTACGACCGCCCCACGGGTCACCTGTCACATCACGGTTCTGATCACGGTCACGTACTGAAACGTAGAACATGGTCAGCTGACACAGGATACCCATTGCAATCAGACCAGCACCGACCGCCGCAACCACCAGAAGAGGGTGGAACTGTGGATCGATATCCTGGCTCAGACGACGGGTCATGCCCATGAAGCCCAGTGCGTACAGCGGCATAAAGGCAACGAAGAAGCCAATGATCCAGAACCAGAATGCGCGCTTACCCCAGGTTTCGTTCAGGGTGAAGCCGAATGCTTTCGGGAACCAGTAGGTCACGCCTGCCATACAACCGAAGACCACACCACCGATGATAACGTTGTGGAAGTGAGCAATCAGGAACAGGCTGTTGTGCAGAATAAAGTCAGCGCCCGGAACGGCCAGCAGTACGCCGGTCATACCCCCTACAGAGAAGGTTACCAGGAAGCCAACGGTCCACAACATGGCAGAGTGCATCTGAATGCGGCCCTGATACATGGTGAACAGCCAGTTAAAGATTTTAACCCCGGTCGGAATCGCGATGATCATCGTCATGATACCGAAGAAGGCGTTAACGTTGGCACCTGCACCCATGGTGAAGAAGTGGTGCAACCAGACGATAAACGACAGCACGGTAATGGCGATGGTCGCCCACACCAGAGAGGTATAACCAAACAGACGTTTTTTGGAGAAGGTCGCGGTAATCTCTGCGAACACACCAAACACCGGCAGTACCAGGATATACACTTCCGGATGGCCCCAGACCCAGATCAGGTTGACGTACATCATCATGTTCCCGCCCATTTCATTGGTGAAGAAATGGAAGCCGAGATAACGATCAAGGGTCAACAGCGCCAGGGTCACGGTCAGAACCGGGAACGCAGCGATGATCAGGACGTTGGTGCACAGCGCGGTCCAGGTAAAGACCGGCATTTTGAACAGGCTCATGCCCGGTGCGCGCATCTTCAGGATAGTCACGAAGAAGTTAATACCGGTTAAGGTCGTACCAATACCTGAAAGCTGAAGGCTCCAGATCCAGTAATCGACCCCGACGCCGGGACTGTACTCCGCGCCGGAAAGCGGCGGATAAGCCAGCCAGCCGGTCTGTGCGAACTCGCCCACGCCCAGCGACAGGTTAACCAGGATCACACCGACCGCAGTAAACCAGAAGCTCAGGTTGTTCAGGAACGGGAACGCGACGTCACGTGCACCAATCTGCAACGGAACGGCGATGTTCATCAGGCCAACCACGAAAGGCATCGCCACGAAGAAGATCATAATCACGCCGTGCGCGGTAAAGATCTGGTCGTAGTGGTGCGGTGGCAGAATGCCCGCTTCACCGGCCGAAGCCATAACCTGCTGGGTACGCATCATAATGGCATCAGCGAAACCACGAATCAGCATGACGAATGCCATGATGATGTACATGATACCCAGGCGTTTGTGGTCGATTGACGTCAGCCATTCAGACCACAGATATTTCCACTTACCAAAATAGGTAATCGCAGCGACCAGCGCCGCACCACCTATCAGGATAGCGGCAACCGTAACCATGATAATCGGCTCATGGTACGGCACTGCATCAAGTGTTAATTTTCCGAACATCGTATTATTCCTCGGCTCCCGCGGAAGCGGCGTGACTCATGTCCATACCTTCATGCTGTGGCATGTCCATTTTCCCGTGGCTCATCTTGAACTTGTCGATGACTTGCATGAACAATTTAGGATCAGCTGAAGAGAAATATTCCACCGGGTGATTTTCGCTTGGCACAGCCACTTTCTCGAAATCATCCATAGTAGTCAGCGTGTTAGGGGCTGCTTTAACTTTAGCCACCCACTGCTGGAATTCCGCATCGTCTTTGGTTGCAATGGCTTTAAACTTCATGCCAGAGAAACCACGACCACTGAAGTTCGCAGAGATACCGTCGAAAATTCCCGGCTCATTCGCAATCAGATGCAGTTTGGTCTGCATACCAGCCATCGCATAAATCTGGCTGCCGAGCGTTGGGATGAAGAAAGAATTCATGACGGAGTTAGACGTAATTTTGAAGTTCACCGGAGTGTTTGCCGGGAAGGCAATCTGGTTCACGGTCGCAATACCCTGCTCCGGGTAAATGAACAACCATTTCCAGTCCAGTGCAACCACATCGATCTCAACCGGTTTCACATCAGATTGCAGCGGTTTGCTGGGCTCCAGTGCGTGGGTCGATTTCCAGGTCAGCACACTGAGGAAGATAATGATCAGGATCGGAATGGTCCAGACCACGGCTTCCACTTTGTTAGAGTGTGACCAGTTAGGGCTGTACTTCGCATTCGTGTTGGATGCCCGATATTTCCAGGCAAACACCACGGCCATCAGGACTGCGGGAATCACGACGATCAACATCAGGCCAAAGGCAGTCAGTATCAGCGAACGTTGCTCCAGTGCAATCTGTCCTTTGGGATTTAACAATGCACTATCGCAGCCACTCATTAATAAAGTGCCTGCAATTAATGACAAAATCCCCAAACTTTTATTGTATTTACTGAGTCTCATTTAACGACCTCAATGACAAAGGGCTCTATTGTCGTTTAAGTGTGCGCGCATTTTACGGGAAGGTTTATGCAGTGTAAACCAGCTTAAGGATGTGTCAGATACGTGTTGACACCTTTTGCTAAGGGTGTCACAGATGTTGCGCCAGGTGACAAATAATTAACGCAGACAAGCAGTTGGCATCAATATAACAAAAACCAATGGAAGTAACCGTAAAAAAATCAGGGAAAGGAATAACCCTTACTTTTAACTCCCAAATATTTAACAAGTCTGCATCATTTGCGCGATGAAATTTAACTAAAGTAATTGCTCACCGGTTTTTAGTATTTCCGCTACGCCTCCTCAGGTCATATTCTTATTTTTTAAAAATAACACGCGATGATAAATGATGGCGACTTATCGGCATGGCATAAAATAAGTCGCCGCTCGTTAACCTATCGATTTTACTTAAGCATCTGATGCAGGTAACACCGGCGTTTTCTTCAGCGCCCGGTAGTCCAGCAACACCCCGGCAAGCACCGCCAGTAAGGAGAGGGTCATGCCCAGCTCGAACAGGCGGGTCAGCAGCGGTGCCAGCGCAGTCAGTCCCAGTGCATTCAGTGCCAGCGCTACCAGCCAGAGAGCCAGTACGCCGCATCCGGCTGCAAACAGACGATTAGTCCAGCGATAACCATGAGGATAGTAGCTTCGTGTGAGGAAATTGCCACTTTGCTCGACCTGATTCAGTGTGTGTCGACAAAAAGTCAGCAGTAGCAGCCCAGGCAGTCCCGCAAATACCGTAAAAGCATAAAATGTTGGCCAGCCCCAGAGTTCAACCAGCCAGCCCGCAGCCGGGCCAACATAGACCCGACCAACGGCTGAGAGCGCCGACAGCAGGGCAAACTGTGTTGCAGAGAAGGATTTGTTGCAAAGGGTCATTAACAGGGCCACGAAGGCCGCCGTGCCCATGCCGCCGCACAGGTTTTCAACAAAAACCGCGCTGGCCATACTCCACAATTGTTTGTCGGTCACCGCCAGCAGCCAGTAACCAAAGTTTGAGACTGCCTGCAGCACGCCGAAAATCATCAGTGCCCGGAACAGACTCAGACGCTGCATCAGAACACCGCCATAGAGCGCCCCGATAATCGTCGCCAGCAGGCCCAGCGTCTTGTTGACCAGGCCGACGTCACCGGCATTGAAGCCGACGCCACGAATCAAAAAGGTGGTGGTCAGCGAGGCGGCGAATGCATCGCCCAGCTTGTAAAGAATAATCAGGGTAATCAGCAACCAGGCGTTGTTACGCTGGAAAAAATCCTTAAGGGGATCAACAACCGCCTGACGCAGCGAATGTGGGGTAGAGATGCGTGTGTCGGGCTCGCTGGCCGCAAGCGTCGCGATAATACCCGGCACCATCATCAGCGCCATCAGCCAGTAGGTTGCCTGCCAGCCCAGATAGCGGTCAGCCAGCCACAACGCCAGTCCGCCTGAAATCAGCATCGCCAGACGATAACCCAGCACGGTAATCGCGGCACCGCTGCCACGTTCTTCAGGTGGCAGGATATCCGTTTTCCAGGCATCAAAGACAATATCCTGAGAGGCGGAGCAGAAAGCGATCAGCACCGCCAGCGCGGCCATCAGGGTCAGATCGCGTCCTGGTTGCAGAAATCCCATCGCGAAAATCCCCCCCACCAGCGCCAGCTGACTGAGCAGCAACCAGCCGCGGCGGCGGCCCAGAAACGGCGGCGTATAGCGGTCCATCATGGGTGACCAGAGAAATTTAAAGACGTAGGCCTGGCCGACCAGCGAAAAGAAGCCAATGGTTTTTAAATCGACATTTTCCACCGTCATCCACGCCTGCAACGTGCCCGATGTCAGTGCCAGCGGCAATCCCGAAGCGAACCCAAGGAGCAACAATACGGCGGCGTTTTTCTGGCTGAAGAGGCGAAGGTAGTGGTTCATGCGGATCCTGCAGATAACAAAATGCCCTGCTCAAGGCAGGGCAGAAGAGAGAGGGTGTTAACGGGCGTTTTGCTTGATGAAGTCGTTGACGCTGGTGTCCTGCGCCATATCCGCGATCACATCGCTCATGGTGGAGTTAACCGCGTTGGTGATCTTCTGGTTACTGGCGTTGAACGCGCCTTCTACGCTGTAAGTCTGGCGGTAGTTTTTAACCTGTTTGTTGCCGTTTTTTGCGGTCGCAATGATCGAGATGTCCGCTTTGGTGGTGATGCTATAGCGCACATTGCCCTGCGTCACGTCAGCATAGAGGTTGTTAACCACAATCTGAAGGTCTACCGCGCCATTAGGACCAACCATATAACCGCGAGCGGTCATCTGCTTCTCCAGCACTTCCTGCAGCAGGAAACGCAGATCGCGCGAAGGTGTTAAGGTCACTAGCTGACCATCACGGTTTACTTTTGCCAGCGCCTGATCTTTACGCTGGTCGGCACCGTTGATGCTGACGGTTACGCCCATCAGGCCCGGGTCCTGCTGTGGCAACTGAATTTTAGGCTGGATTGTCAGGGTATTATTGCTGGTTGCACAGCCGGCTAAAATGAACGCAGCCAACAGTGGGAATAACAGTTTTTTCAACATACTTTTTCTCGTTGGTGTCAGGGGGTTGGTTTGCAAAAACTGGAGGCATCATAGCATTGCCCGGCAGTGAAAAAAGCCCTGTTGCCGGTGAAATTGTGTCTGACACCGTTTTAAGCCCCTTCTCTGACAGGTTAGTTTGCTGTTCGTTTCAGCTACGTTATTATGCGCGTCGGAGGCGGGCTGACATAAAATGCAATATTTAGCCTCTGCTGACGGGTAAGCGCACTAAAAGCGACTAAGATTGAATGAGATGGGGCACAGCGCTCGCCATTGAGGAGTAATAGCCATGATCCGCGAACAAATAGAAGAAAAGCTGCGTGTGGCATTTCAGCCAGCTCATCTGGAAGTGCATGACGAAAGCTACCGGCACAACGTTCCTGCCGGCTCAGAAAGTCACTTCAAAGTGGTCATTGTCAGCGACTGTTTTGCAGGCCAGCGCTTTCTGGCGCGTCATCGCTTAATTTATGGCGAGCTGGCGGCTGAATTAGCGGGCAGCGTTCATGCTTTAGCCCTGCATACTTACACACTGAAAGAGTGGGAAGGATTGCAGGATACCGTACTGGCTTCGCCTAACTGCCGCGGTGCCGGTACACTCGCCTGACCTCCCTTCTCCAAAACGGCCTGCGGGCCGTTTTTTCTTTTATTTAGTGAAAAACGCGATCCCTGGCTCAAAAAAGCAGCAAACCTGCTGAAAAGTGGTGAGTTAGCGTCCTCGACTCATTCCAGCGATGCCGCTATAATGCTGCGTCTATTTTTCCGGAATGTCTTCGGGACGCTTCTGGTAACAGGGATCAGGTTCTCTTCACGGAAGCCGTCCCGGTTGTTGGATACGGCGCATTTCACTATGTGTGGTGTCTGAAGTTGACCGAGCACGTGATTTTTTGAGGTAACAAGATGCAAGTTTCTGTAGAAACCACTCAGGGCCTGGGCCGTCGCATTACGATTACTGTTGCAGCTGACAGCATCGAAAGTGCAGTAAAAAAAGAACTGGTTGACGTTGCCAGGAAAGTCCGTATCGATGGTTTCCGTAAAGGCAAAGTGCCGATGAACATCGTTGCGCAGCGTTATGGCGCTTCTGTCCGTCAGGACGTGCTGGGCGAGCTGATGACGCGCAACTTCGTTGACGCCATCATCAAAGAAAAAATTAACCCGGCTGGCGCACCAAACTACGTGCCAGGTGAGTACAAAGAAGGTCAGGATTTCACTTACGCGGTTGAATTCGAAGTTTATCCGGAAGTTGAGCTGAAAGGCCTGGAAAACATTGAAGTCGAAAAACCAGTCGTTGAAGTCACTGACGCTGACGTTGATACCATGCTGGACACGCTGCGTAAGCAGCAGGCCAACTGGATCGAAAGCGACGCTGCTGCAGGCCCGGAAGATCGTGCCACTATCGATTTCAACGGTTCTGTTGACGGTGAAGAGTTCGAAGGCGGCAAAGCCACTGATTTCGTTCTGGCCATGGGCCAGGGCCGCATGATCCCAGGCTTTGAAGAAGGCGTTGTGGGTCACAAAGCGGGCGAGACTTTCACTATCGATGTGAAATTCCCGGACGACTACCACGCAGAAACCCTGAAAGGGAAAGATGCGAAGTTCGAGATCGTGCTGAAGAAAGTTGAAACGCGCGAACTGCCAGAGCTGACTGAAGAGTTCATCAAACGTTTCGGCGTTGAAGATGGTTCAGTTGCCGGTCTGCGTACCGAAGTGCGTAAGAACATGGATCGCGAGCTGAAAGGCGCTATCCGTAACCGCATCAAAACGCAGGCGATCGACGGTCTGGTTGAAGCTAACGAAATCGACGTGCCAGCTGCGCTGGTTGACAGCGAAATCGACGTTCTGCGTCGTCAGGCTGCACAGCGTTTCGGTGGCAACGAACAGCAGGCGCTGGAACTGCCACGCGAACTGTTCGAAGAGCAGGCTAAACGCCGTGTTGTTGTCGGTCTGCTGCTGGGCGAAGTGATTCGTACCCATGAGCTGAAAGCTGACGAAGCACGCGTAAGCACCATGATCGAAGAGATGGCTTCTGCGTATGAAGATCCGCAGGAAGTGATCGAGTTCTACAGCAAGAATAATGAGCTGATGAACAATATGCGCAACGTCGCGCTGGAAGAGCAAGCGGTTGAAGCAGTCCTGGCGAAAGCTAAAGTGACTGAGAAAGAGACCAACTTCCAGGATCTGATGAATCAGACCGCTCAGGCCTGATCTCACATTTAACCGTCTGTGCTAAGCCCGTGACTGAAAAGTCACGGGCTTTTTTGTGTTTTGCGTACAGAACGGCACTCTTCGCTGCTATTTGTTTAATTAATCGGCAAATTATTCACGCATCGCTTTTTCCGGGTTAGCGAACAGGGAAAAGATTGTTATGCTTGAAACATGCGTGCAGCATCCCCAGATAGTGGGAGTATGCAGAAATGAGAGTGAGGCTGGCTGATTAACCGTCCTGAAGGTGTCGGAAAAGGTGCGACGTGGAGTTTCCCGCGCGTCTTACGTAGAATCGGTACAGAATGTTGCCAATGAAATTTATCCAGGAGACGGTAATGTCATACAGTGGCGATCGTGAATATACTGCACCGCACAATGCGCTGGTGCCAATGGTGGTTGAACAAACTTCGCGTGGTGAGCGTTCATACGACATCTACTCCCGTCTGCTGAAAGAGCGTGTCATTTTTCTGACCGGCCAGGTTGAAGACCACATGGCAAATCTGATCGTGGCGCAGATGCTGTTTCTGGAAGCTGAAAATCCGGAAAAAGATATCTATCTGTACATCAACTCACCTGGCGGTGTGATCACGGCCGGTATGTCGATCTACGACACCATGAAATTTATTAAACCGGATGTCAGCACCATCTGTATGGGACAGGCCTGTTCAATGGGTGCGTTCCTGCTGACGGCGGGTACCAAAGGTAAACGTTTCTGTCTGCCAAACTCACGTGTAATGATCCACCAGCCGCTGGGCGGCTATCAGGGCCAGGCGTCAGATATTGAGATCCATGCGCGCGAGATCCTGAAAGTTAAGCAGCGTATGAATGAGCTGATGGCTGAGCATACCGGTAAAACGCTGGAAGAAATTGAGCGCGATACCGAGCGTGATCGTTTCCTCTCTGCAAGTGAAGCGGTAGAGTATGGATTAGTCGATTCAATTCTGACGCATCGCCAATAAGACCCGACTTACCGTTGTCCCTGGTCTATAGTTAACAGGACAACGGTACTATTATGGGTTGAATGAATTTCGGCCGTCTATGCACGGCCTGAGCCGTACGCGTGTATGGCCTGAGAACTAGAAGAGGTTAACTGATGACAGATAAGCGCAAAGACGGTTCAGGAAAGTTGCTGTACTGCTCTTTTTGCGGCAAAAGCCAGCATGAAGTGCGAAAGCTGATTGCCGGGCCGTCAGTGTATATCTGCGATGAATGTGTTGACCTGTGCAACGACATCATTCGCGAAGAGATTAAAGAAGTTGCGCCACATCGTGAACGCAGTGCGTTGCCAACCCCACATGAAATTCGCCATCACCTTGATGATTATGTCATCGGCCAGGAAAGAGCGAAGAAAGTGCTGGCGGTTGCCGTTTACAACCACTACAAGCGTTTGCGCAACGGCGATACCAGCAATGGCATCGAACTGGGCAAAAGTAACATTCTGCTGATTGGTCCCACCGGTAGTGGTAAAACGCTGCTGGCAGAAACCCTTGCACGCCTGCTGGATGTGCCGTTCACCATGGCTGACGCCACCACGCTGACTGAAGCCGGTTATGTGGGTGAAGACGTTGAAAACATCATCCAGAAACTGCTGCAGAAGTGTGATTACGACGTTCAGAAAGCACAGCGCGGCATCGTTTATATCGATGAAATCGACAAAATCTCACGCAAGTCAGATAACCCGTCGATTACCCGTGACGTGTCAGGTGAAGGCGTACAGCAGGCTCTGCTTAAGCTGATTGAAGGCACCGTCGCTGCCGTTCCACCGCAGGGTGGACGTAAGCATCCGCAGCAGGAGTTTTTGCAGGTTGATACCTCGAAAATTCTGTTTATCTGCGGCGGCGCATTTGCCGGCCTGGACAAAGTGATTTCCCAGCGTGTTGAAACCGGATCCGGTATCGGTTTCGGCGCCACCGTGAAAGGGAAGTCGCAGAAAGCCAGCGAAGGCGAATTGCTTTCACAGTGTGAACCTGAGGATTTGATCAAATTTGGTCTGATTCCTGAGTTCATCGGTCGTCTGCCAGTGGTTGCCACTCTGAGCGAACTGAGCGAAGAAGCACTGATTCAGATTCTGCGTGAACCTAAAAACGCCCTGACGAAACAGTACCAGGCGCTGTTTAACCTGGAAGGCGTTGAGCTGGAGTTCCGTGACGAGGCGTTAACTGCCATTGCGAAGAAAGCGATGTCACGTAAAACCGGTGCACGTGGTCTGCGTTCCATCGTAGAAGGCGCATTGCTGGAAACGATGTATGATCTGCCTTCCATGGACGACGTGGAAAAAGTAGTGATTGATGAATCAGTTATTGAAGGTCAGTCTGAGCCCATGTTGATCTATGGTAAGCATGAAGCGCAGGCGTCTGGCGAATAATTAAACAGATCGTCCATGTTGTCATAATAAAAAAGGGGAAAATGTTTCCCCTTTTGCTTTTCTCGCCTCTGTGACGTTGAATGTCGGATAAGCATCCCCATATACTCAGATACCTGTGGGTTTAACTGCATACCTGCCTGATGCGGTTCCCATCACCTGGCGGACATTAAACAAAGAGAGAGCTCTATGAATCCTGAGCGTTCTGAACGCATTGAAATCCCCGTGTTGCCGCTGCGCGACGTGGTGGTTTATCCGCACATGGTAATTCCGTTGTTTGTTGGCCGGGAAAAATCAATTCGGTGCCTTGAAGCCGCAATGGATCATGATAAAAAAATCATGCTGGTCGCACAGAAAGAGGCTTCAACGGATGAACCTGGCATTAACGATCTCTTTTCAGTAGGGACCGTTGCCTCAGTATTGCAAATGCTGAAACTGCCGGACGGCACCGTCAAAGTTCTGGTCGAAGGTTTACAGCGCGCCCACATTACGACGCTGGCCGATAACGGTGACCATTTTGTGGCACAAGCTGAATATCTGGTTTCGCCAGAGATCGAAGAGCGCGAGCAGGAAGTGCTGGTGCGCACGGCGATCAATCAGTTTGAAGGCTACATCAAACTCAATAAAAAGATCCCACCAGAGGTTTTAACCTCGCTGAACAATATTGACGATGCGGCCCGCCTTGCCGACACCGTCGCAGCACATATGCCACTGAAACTGGCAGACAAACAGTCTGTGCTGGAGATGTCCGACGTCAACGAGCGTCTGGAATATCTGATGGCGATGATGGAGTCTGAAATCGATTTGCTGCAGGTTGAGAAGCGTATTCGCAACCGTGTTAAGAAGCAGATGGAGAAAAGCCAGCGCGAGTACTATCTGAATGAGCAGATGAAGGCGATTCAGAAAGAGCTGGGCGAGATGGATGACGCGCCTGACGAGTACGAAGCGTTAAAACGCAAAATCGACGCGGCAAAAATGCCGGAAGAAGCGCGTGAGAAAGCAGAAGCTGAGCTGCAGAAGCTGAAAATGATGTCCCCGATGTCCGCTGAAGCCACCGTGGTTCGCGGCTACATCGACTGGATGGTTCAGGTTCCGTGGAACGCGCGCAGCAAAGTGAAGAAAGATCTGCGTAAAGCGCAGGAGACGCTGGATACCGACCATTACGGCCTGGAGCGCGTGAAGGATCGTATTCTTGAGTATCTTGCGGTTCAAAGTCGCGTCAGCAAAATCAAAGGGCCGATTCTCTGCCTCGTCGGACCGCCAGGGGTAGGTAAAACTTCTCTGGGTCAGTCGATCGCGAAAGCGACCGGACGTAAATATGTGCGTATGGCGCTGGGTGGCGTGCGTGATGAAGCAGAAATCCGTGGTCACCGCCGTACTTACATCGGCTCTATGCCGGGTAAATTAATCCAGAAAATGGCGAAAGTGGGGGTTAAAAACCCGCTGTTCCTGCTGGATGAGATCGACAAAATGTCTTCTGACATGCGTGGCGATCCTGCGTCTGCCCTGCTGGAAGTGCTTGATCCTGAGCAGAACATTGCGTTCAACGACCACTATCTGGAAGTCGACTATGACCTCTCTGATGTGATGTTTGTGGCAACGTCGAACTCAATGAATATTCCGGCACCGCTGCTGGATCGTATGGAAGTGATTCGTCTGTCGGGTTACACCGAAGATGAAAAGCTGAATATCGCTAAGCAGCATCTGCTGACTAAGCAGATTGAACGTAACGCCCTGAAAGCCAGCGAAATTACGGTTGAAGACAGCGCGATTGTCGGCATTATCCGTTACTACACCCGTGAAGCCGGTGTGCGTAGCCTTGAGCGTGAGCTGTCGAAGTTGTGTCGTAAAGCGGTGAAATCACTGCTGATGGACAAGACTAAGAAGCACATCACCATCAATGGCGAAAACCTCAAGGACTTCCTGGGCGTACAGCGCTTTGACTATGGCCGTGCTGACAGTGAAAACCGTGTCGGTCAGGTTACTGGCCTGGCCTGGACGGAAGTGGGTGGCGATCTGCTGACCATTGAAACCGCCTGCGTGCCGGGTAAAGGCAAACTGACTTACACCGGTTCTCTGGGTGAAGTGATGCAGGAGTCGATTCAGGCTGCACTGACCGTAGTGCGTGCCCGTGCCGAGAAGCTTGGCATCAATGGTGACTTCTACGAAAAACGTGATATTCACGTTCACGTGCCAGAAGGCGCCACACCGAAAGATGGTCCAAGTGCCGGTATCGCCATGTGTACTGCGCTGGTTTCCTGTCTGACCGGTAACCCGGTTCGTGCAGATGTCGCCATGACCGGTGAAATTACCCTTCGTGGTCAGGTACTGCCGATTGGTGGGCTGAAAGAAAAACTGCTGGCAGCACACCGTGGCGGTATTAAAACTGTGCTGATCCCGGACGACAACAAGCGTGATCTGGAAGAAATTCCACAGAACGTGATTGCCGATCTGGAGATTCATCCGGTGAAACGCATTGAAGAGGTGCTGAATCTGGCACTGGAAAATGCGCCATACGGCATGCAGGTCGCGACAGCAAAATAGTGATTAACGGCATAAACCGTTAAAAAGCGGAGCTGGCAAGGCAATTGGCGCTTGCCAGCTTTTTTTTGTGCCGCTAATTTAGGTGGCTGCCGACGCGACGTTCTCAGAGAAATTACGTTGTTTCGGCGTCACTGGCTTGATATAACTTGCTGCGCGCTCGGACCTGGCTGGATGCAGGGTGCGATGTGAAATAATAAAAGAGGGGATGAATAGAGTGAATAAGTCACAATTGATCGACAAAATTGCTGCCGATGCTGATATTTCTAAAGCTGCTGCAGGACGTGTTTTAGATGCATTTATGGGCTCAGTTTCAGATGCGCTGAAAGAGGGTGATGAAGTGGCTCTGGTGGGTTTCGGCACATTCTCTGTGCGTGACCGCGCTGCACGTACCGGTCGTAATCCGCAAACCGGTAAAGAGATCACCATTCCGGCCGGTAAAGTTCCCGGTTTCCGTGCTGGTAAAGCATTGAAAGACGCTGTCAATTAATAACAACGAATAGATTCATTGACGCATTTTCTTCAGTGGATTAGAGGACGATTAACCCGTTCTCATGTAACATACGGGCACATCAATCTGATGTGCCTTTTTTTTGTTTTAACCGGTGAGAATCGGGCCGTAAGATGGACCTGGACCGGATTGAGACTGCCAGCTAAGCCTGCAGTTGCGTGAGTCGCCAGCGAGTGGCGAATTGCGACCGAGCTTTACATTCACACTACAGCGGAGTGTTGCCATACCATGATGGACAATTTACGCGCGGCGTCGAACAATGTCGTGCTCAAGATTATTCTGGGACTGATTATGGTCTCCTTTGTGCTGACGGGCGTTGGCAACTATCTGATTGGCGGCAATAACGATTATGCGGCCAAAGTTAATGGTCAGGAGATCAGCCGTGGACAGCTGGAGCAGGCATTCAACAGCGAACGCAGCCGTCAGCAGCAGATGCTGGGCGACCAGTTCTCGCAGTTGGCCAGCAACGATGGCTACATGCAGCAGATCCGCCAGCAGGCGCTGTCGCAGTTAATCGATCAGGCGCTGCTTGACAGCTACATCAAAGATCTCCACCTCAGCATCAGTGACGATCAGGTTAAGCAGGCTATCTTCAATCAGCAGGCTTTCCAGACCAACGGCAAATTCGACAATGCGAAATATCTGGCTCTGATCGGCAACATGGGTTTCAGTGCTGACCAGTACGCTGAAGCATTGCGTAAGCAACTTTCTAATCAGCAGCTGATTAATGCCGTTGCTAACACCGATTTCACGCTCAAAGGCGAAGCCAGTAAACTGGTGGACCTGGTTTCACAACAGCGTGACATTCGTCAGGCGACGCTGGACGTCAACGCGCTGGCGGCGAAGCAAACCGTCACCGACGATGAAATCAGTCAGTATTATCAGCAGCATAAAACCAGTTTTATGGCGCCGGAACAGTTCCGTGTCAGCTATATCCTGATGGATGCGGCCAGCATGCAACAGGATGCCAGCGAAGCGGATATTCAGGCCTGGTACGACCAGCATAAAGCAGACTATACACAGCCGCAGCGTACGCGTTACAGCGTGATTCAGACTAAAACTGAAGCCGATGCCAATGCGGTACTGGCCCAGCTGAAAGGTGGCGCCAGCTTCGCGGATGTGGCGAAAGCCAAATCAATCGACCCTATTTCTGCGCGTAAGGGCGGTGATATGGGCTGGCTGGAACCTTCAACGACGCCGGATGAGCTGAAAAATGCGGGTCTGACTCAGAAAGGCCAGATGTCAGGCGTGATCAAATCCTCAGTGGGTTTCCTGGTCGTTCGTCTCGACGATATTCAGCCAGAGCAGGTTAAGCCGCTGAATGACGTTCGCAGCGCCATTGCCGCGAAAGTGAAGCAGGAAAAGGGCGTTGATGCCTTCTACAAACTGCAACAGAAAGTCAGCGAAGCAGCCAGCAATGACAATGAGTCACTGGCGGGTGCGGAGCAGGCTTCGGGTCTGAAAGCGAAAGAGACCGGCTGGTTCAGCCAGGATACGCTGCCAGACGCACTGAACTTCGATGCGGTGAAGCAGGCGATCTTTAATGGTGGCCTTGTGGGGCAAAACGGCGCGCCGGGCAACAACTCCGATATCATCACTGTTGATGGCGATCGTGCCTTTGTGCTGCGTATCAGTGAGCACAAACCAGAAGCGGTAAAACCGCTGGATCAGGTTAAGGCGCAGATCACGGACACGCTTAAGCATGATAAAGCGACGCAGCAGGCGAAAGCCCAGGCGGATAAACTCCTGACCGATCTCAAAGCCGGTAAGCAGGATGCGCTGACTGCCGCGGGTCTGACCCTGAGCGCCAGCAAAACTGTTGACCGTAACGCGCAGGATCCTGTTGCACAGGCGGCCTTTAATCTCCCTCAGCCCGCGGAAAATAAACCTTCATGGGGTGTGAGCGAAGATATGCAGGGCAACGTGGTACTGGTGGCGGTTGATAAAGTTAAAACGGGTAGCATGCCGCAGGCGCAGATTGACGAAATGGTCAAAGGCGTCACGCAGAATAATGCACAGCTGACGTTTGAAGCGTTGCTGCAAAACCTGCGTAAAGAAGCCAAAATTAAGTACGGCGCTGCTGCACAAATGCAGTAAGCCTCGCAGAAACAGTGCAACAACAGTAACAATCAAAGGCCGCATTCGCGGCCTTTTCCATTTCTGCAATTCCACTTTTGTGCCTTGTGCGCAGCGGTGACACGCTGTCGCTGCTGTTTAAACACAAGGAGAAACACAGCATGGCTAAACCTAAACTCGTTGCCCTTTATCTTTCCCTCGCGCTGGGTGGTGCACTCTGTCATACCAGCGTCTCTGCGGCCCCTGAATCTGCCAGCGACGCTGTCACGCAGAGCGCACTATCCGCGTCAAAGCCGGCATCACCATTACAGCCACAGCAGGAGCAGGTCAGTATCAATGACGCGACAGCGGAACAGCTCACTGCCGTCATGAATGGCGTAGGGTTGAAAAAAGCACAGGCGATTGTGAGCTATCGCGAAGAGTACGGGCCCTTTAGCGCAATTCAGCAACTTAGCGAAGTGCCGGGCATTGGCAACGCGTTGATAGAGCGGAATGCGGGCAGGCTGAAATTGTGAGGCAGTACACATCTGTGATGCTTAAGCCGCGCTGAGCAGGCGACTCTGCTAAAGTGAACAGGTCCAACCAGTTAACTTACAGTAGCAGGAGAGCATGACCATGCAGACCACCATAAAAGTGCGCGGCTATCATCTGGATGTCTATCAGCACGTCAACAATGCACGCTATCTTGAGTTTCTTGAGGAAGCTCGCTGGGAATGGCTGGAAGAGGTTGAAGCATTCCACTGGTTGCAGGAACAGAAACTGGCTTTTGTGGTGGTCAACATCAACATCAATTATCGTCGCCCGGCCGTGCTGGGCGACGTACTCACTATCGACAGTGCAATCACGCAGTTGAATGGTAAAAGCGGCATTATTGCGCAGCGGGTTTTGCTGGCAGGTCAGGAAACCGTCGTGGCGGATGCTGCACTCACGTTTGTCTGTATTGATTTGCGGACCCAGAAGGCGGTTGCGCTGGAAGGAGAATTACGCGAGCGACTGATGCGTCTGATGGCATAAACCGGGTAAAGGCGGCAAACTAAATTCTCTGCCGCCACGCCAGAGTGCCTTAACTAAGGCCGCTCTTAGCTTTCATCGCGGCCATTACGCTATCACGATCGTTGAGATACCCCTGCAAGCCATTAGCCCTTAAATTGCAGGCAGCACACTCACCACATCCGTCACCTTTCACGCCGTTATAGCAGGTCAGCGTCTGCTCACGTACCAGCGAAAGCTGCTGCCAGTAGTCCGCCAGCGCCCAGGTTTCCGCTTTGTTGAGCCACATCAGCGGCGTCTCAAAACGAACCTCGCGCGCCATGCCAAGCGACACCGCATGGTTCAGCGCTTTGACAAACTCATCACGGCAATCGGGATAGCCAGAGAAATCGGTCTCACAGACGCCAGTGATCACCGCTTCCGCTTCAACCTGGTAGGCGTAAACCGAGGCCAGCGTCAGAAAGAGAATATTGCGGCCCGGCACGAACGTACTGGGTAAACCACTGGCCTCAGGATTGTAAGCCGGCACCGGAATGTTATCCCGTGTCAGGCTGCTGACGGCGAGTTCGTTCAGCATGGTCACATCCAGTACTTTATGCGCGCGCGCGCCCAGTTTACTGGCCAGATCCCGGGCAACCTCAATCTCTTCCCGGTGGCGTTGTCCATAATCGAACGTGACGCAGTGAACCTCATCATATTGCTCTAAGGCCTGAATCAGACAGGTAGTGGAGTCTTGTCCACCGCTGAAAACTACAACAGCGCGTTTCATGGTGTTTTCCTGGTCATTAATTTTGCGCTTATGGTAATGCCTCAGTCCGCTGCTGAACAGCTGCAAGGCGGATCAATGGGCGGTGGAATCCAGGCGCGACTGAAATCGAACCAGCCCAGGGTGTTGAGCTCAATGCCTTCAACGCCAGGCGGTGCGTGGATTTGGTAGCGATAATTGAACAGCGGCAGCAGAATGCCCTTCATCATCAGCTGATGATAAAGCTGGTGAAGCGTGTGAGTACGAATGTTGCTGTCCGCGATCTGCTGAATAGCCAGCAGTTGCGCCTGGACGTCTTCGCCCTCTGGTGTGACCCACAGCGGCCGCCATAGCGGATCGCTCTGCAACCAGTTGGCCAATGTAAAGACCGGCGCATCGCCAATCAGCCTGTCACCCATCACGATATCTGCTTCATCGAGTTGCTCGATGCGGTGCCAGTTTTTTACCGGGTGAAACACCACGTTCAGGCTGCAACCGTGCCGTTTTAACAGGGCAACCAGCGCCTGTGACATCTGGTGTAATTCAACCGGTAACTGATAATGCAGCGTCAGTGTCGCCGGCAAGGGGACCGGGACACGATTAATCCGCGGCACATCCCAGCCAGGTAACAGTTCGCTGCTGGGCGTGATTAATCCTTCATCCAGTGGCAACCGGCTGACGATGCCGCTTTGCTGAATTAGCTGAAAAAGCGTACGTGCCTGATCGCGCGTAAATCCGGCTCGTGGTCGGCAGACCAGATAACAGAAGCCCAGACTGATGCTGCTGCTCACCGGTTGTAACGTCCTGAGCTCATTGGCATCCCCTATGGCAATTTGCACCGGATGACGACAGCTACTGCCGAGAGCAGGATCAAACAACTGAGGCGTAATCCAGTACTCAACGGCTTGCAACAGCGGCCGCTGCAGATGCCAGCGGGAATGACTTTCAATCCTGACCAGTTCAGGACTAAAGTGCGCCAGTTTCCATGGGCCGCTGCCAATGACAGCATCATCAGGATGGGGCAACAGGCATAACAGATGGGCAAGGCGATGAGGCAGCCAGAAGTCAGGGCGTCGCAGGATAAACCGCAGCGCAAGCGGATGGGGGGCATCCACGCTAATCACATCAGCCAGCAATACACGCACGCGGGTATCGTGCAATAGCTGACGGAATTGCGTCACCAGTTGTGCGGCCTGCACTGGCTCGTCGTTGTGCCACATTAGCTGAGGCCGTAACCAGAATAACCAGCTACATGATGCCTCATCATGTTGCCAGTGGTGTGCCAAATCGCCCACCGGCTCATCCTGTTCAAACCGGGTCAGTCCTGAGTAGATCTGGCGCACCAGATGCTGTTCAGCCCGTCCGGCAATCTGGCGCGGCTCAGTGCTTTCCATCGGGCGATAGTAGGGAATACGCAGAACCGGCGTATCGTTCTGCCACTGACCACCCATGAGTGGCCGCAGCATATTGATCAGCCTTTCCGGTGCCAGATCCAGCAACTGCAAAGCATCCGCCGCCTCTCCGGCATCAAGCTGGCGTTGCAGCAACTGCTGTCGTAATTGTTCAGGCGTTTGCAGAAACGTTAATTTCCCCTGCTTGCCACGGCCTGGCTCGCCATGCCAGCGAAGCCAGCCTGCGTGCTGCCACTGTGACAGCAACGTTCGCAGATGGCGTTCGCTGCAGATGCAGTGGCGCGCCATCTCTGCCACGCAGGTCTGCTGAGAGGCGCCCAGACTCTGCTGCCACAGACGTTGAAACTGATTAAGGCGATTAAGTTGGCGCATGCTAAACCCGGAACAGTTTTTTTTAAGTATTCACTATTAGTTCCGTAATTTACAGGCAATAGTAAAGCCATCTTTCATCAGGAGGGGAATCATGGTGCGTTTAGCCGCGTTCGATATGGATGGCACATTGTTGCTGCCGAATCATCAGTTGGGTCAGCAGACTCTGGAGAGTTTGCAGGCATTGCATCTGCGTGGTGTTAATCTCGCGCTGGCAACGGGCCGCCATCTGCAGGAAATGCAGATCCTGCGGGAAAAAATGACACTTCCCGCATGGCTGATCACCGGTAATGGCACCCGCGTACACGATCGGTCTGGCAATCTTATCTTCGCACGTGATCTGCCTCCTGCCGTCGCTGAAGAGGTCATCCACCGCCACTGGGATACCACCGCGACAATCCATATTTTCAACGATCAGGGGTGGTTTACCGATCGACCTGCTCCGGAGCTGCTGCTGGCCCATCAGATGAGCGGATTCGGCTATCAGCTGTGCGATCTTAAAAAGCTGCCTGCGCATCAGGTGACAAAAATCTGCTTTATTGATCAGCATCAGAATCTGTGTCGGCTAAAGATCTCGCTGGATGCCGCATTGGGCGAGCAGGCTACGATCTGCTTCTCTGGGGTGGACACGCTGGAGGTCTTGCCCGCTCACTGCAACAAAGGCAGCGCGCTGGCGCTGTTATGTGATCACCTGTCGCTGACAATGGCGGAATGTATGGCGTTTGGTGATGCGATGAACGATCGCGAGATGCTGGCGCAGGTCGGGCAGGGCTTCATCATGGGCAATGCGATGGCGCAATTGAAAGCCGCACTTCCGCATTTACCCGTATTAGGGCATTGCGAGACACAGGCAGTGTCTCACTATTTAAATCACTGGCTGGCTACACCTGACCTCGCGTATTCCCCCGAATGCTGAGGATTGCCGTGCACCGGACAGGATGTCCGGTTTTTTATTCCAGCTCGCGCTGCCACGGCGTGATATCGCCAATATGTTTTGCTACCCACTCTGGCTGATAGTAGCTATCGGGATAACGTTCGCCACTGTCGCAAAGCAGTGTCACCAGCGCCCCTTGCTGATTTGCCGCCCGTAAGCGTTTCGCCACCTGCATCATGCCCCAGAAATTAGTGCCGGTAGAGGCGCCAGGTTTGCGTCCCAGAATCTTTTCCAGTTTCAGCATGGCGGCCAGCGTCGCACCATCCGGCACTTTTATCATTTCATCGATCACGTCAGGCATAAACGAGGGTTCTACCCGTGGACGGCCAATCCCCTCGATCATGCTGCCGCGCGTGCTGGTCAGAGTGGCATCACGCTGCCTCCAGTAGTCGAAAAAGACAGAATGCTGCGGATCCACTACCAGCATTTTCGTTTCCAGTCCCTGGTAACGAATATAGCGGCCCAGGGTCGCTGAAGTGCCGCCGGTGCCTGCACTCATGATGACAGTATGGGGAATGGGATAGGGCTCGTGCTGCATCTGACGAAAGATGCTCTCTGCAATGTTGTTATTGCCACGCCAGTCTGTCGCGCGTTCAGCGTAAGTAAACTGATCCATAAAATGGCCATTCAGCTGCCGCGCCAGCCGTTCAGACTCTGCGTAAAGCTGGCAGGGATCCTCGACAAAATGGCACTGTCCGCCATAAAACGCGATCTGCTCAATTTTACGCTTCGCTGTACTGGCGGGCATCACTGCAATAAACGGCAGGCCCAGCAGCCTTGCGAAGTACGCCTCAGAAACGGCAGTGCTGCCTGACGAGGCTTCTATAATCGGCGTATCCTGTTTAATCCAGCCATTAGAAAGGCCGTAAAGAAAAAGAGATCGTGCCAGCCGATGTTTAAGACTGCCACTGGGATGGGTGCTCTCATCTTTCAGATAGAACCAGATGCCGGGAAAATCCGCCAGATCGAACCGGATCAAGTGGGTCTCTGCCGATCGTTGAAAGTCAGCGTTAATTTCGTTGATAGCGTGACGAATCCAGCAAGTGTGCATCTCAGGCGTCCGATAAAAAATAATGAGACTATTTTATGGCACGTGCAGGAAAAAGAGATTGCAAAATTACCGCTAAAATCGCGGTAATGGAGAAAATGATTCTCTCGGAGCCCCGAATGTTAGATAAAACTGACCTCAAATTGCTCGCGCTACTGCAGCAGGACTGTACCCTGTCACTGCAGGCATTGGCGGATGCCGTCAACCTTACCACCACACCCTGCTGGAAGCGCCTGAAAAAACTGGAAGATGATGGCATTATTCGCGCTCGGGTAGCGTTGCTGGATGGTGATAAAATCGGACTGTCACTGACGGCATTTATGTTTGTGAAAACCCAGCAGCACAGCCGCGACTGGTATCAGACTTTTGTCTCCGTGGTGAGTAGCATGCCGGAGGTCATGGCCTTTTACCGCATGGCAGGGGAGTATGATTACCTGCTGCGCATTCAGGTGGCCGATATGAAAAGCTATGATGCTTTTTACAAGCGAGTAGTCAATGGGGTGCCCGGCCTGATTGATGTGACATCCAGCTTCGCCATGGAAGAGATTAAATACACCACGGCTTTACCTGTCGCCCTCTGAGGGCCTGAGATTGAGAGCAGCGTTGTGCGATTATTCAGTCAGTTAAGTTGGTATTTCCTGCGGGAGTGGCGGCGCTATCTGGGCGCGGTCATCCTGCTTATTGTTATTGCTATTCTGCAGTTGCTGCCGCCGCATGTAGTCGGCGTGATTGTCGATGGTGTAACACGTGACAACATGAGTTCCAGCCGCATCATGATGTGGATTGGGATCATGCTGGCAACGGCAATCGTGGTCTATCTGCTGCGCTATGTCTGGCGCGTCCTGTTGTTTGGTGCCTCCTACCAGCTGGCGGTTGAACTGCGCGAAGATTTTTATCGCCAGTTGAGTCGTCAGCAACCGGCATTTTACCTGCGTCACCGCACCGGCGACCTGATCGCGCGCGCCACCAACGACGTGGACCGGGTGGTGTTTGCGGCCGGAGAAGGGGTACTGACGCTGGTCGATTCGCTGGTGATGGGATGTGTGGTGTTACTGGTGATGAGTACTCAGATCAGCTGGCAACTGACGCTGCTGGCGCTGGTGCCGATGCCGATTATGGCTATCGTGATCCATCGTTACGGCAATCAGTTGCACCACCGCTTTAAGCTGGCACAGGCGGCCTTCTCCAGCCTCAACGATCAGACGCAGGAGAGCCTGACCAGCATCCGGATGATCAAAGCCTTTGGTCTGGAACAGCATCAGTCGCAGCAATTTTCCGATATCGCCCGTGATACCGGGGAAAAAAACCTGCGCGTCGCGCGGGTCGATGCCCGTTTCGATCCCACAATCTACATCGCGATCGGTTTCTCAAACCTGCTGGCGATTGGCGGCGGCAGCTGGATGGTGTGGCATGATCAGATGACGCTGGGACAGCTCACCAGTTTTGTGATGTATCTCGGCCTGATGATTTGGCCAATGCTGGCGCTGGCGTGGATGTTTAATATTGTCGAACGCGGCAGCGCCGCCTGGAGCCGCATCGGTGCGCTGCTGGCAGAAGCGCCAGCGGTGGAAGATGGCGATAAATCTTTACCCCACCAACCCGGCATGCTGCAGGTCGCTATTCGCGCCTTTCACTATCCGGACAGCACAGGTCCGGTGCTAAGCGATATCATCTTCCAGTTGAAACCCGGTGAAATGCTGGGACTGTGCGGGCCAACCGGCAGTGGCAAAAGCACACTGCTCAGCCTGATTCAGCGTCACTTTGATATTCAGCAGGGTGACATCCGCTACCATCAGATCCCGCTGCCGCAGTTACGGCTGGACAGCTGGCGCAGCCGTCTGGCCGTAGTCAGCCAGACACCGTTCCTGTTCTCAGACAGTGTGGCGAACAATATTGCATTGGGGAAACCGGGCGCAACCCAGCTGGAGATAGAACGTGCAGCTATGCTGGCCTGTGTTCATGACGATATCCTGCGTCTGCCGCAGGGTTATGAAACGGAAGTCGGGGAGCGCGGCGTCATGCTGTCCGGTGGACAGAAGCAGCGTCTTTCAATTGCCAGGGCACTCCTGCTGAATGCCGAAATCCTGATTCTGGACGACGCACTTTCTGCAGTGGATGGACGTACCGAACACGAAATCCTGCATAACCTGCGCATCTGGGGGCAGGGCAAAACACTGATTATCAGCGCACACCGCCTGTCAGCGCTGACAGAAGCCAGTGAAATTCTGGTGCTGCAACAGGGCAGCGTGATGCAGCGAGGCGATCACGATGCGCTGGCCAGCAGTGCTGGCTGGTATCGTGATATGTACCGGTATCAGCAACTCGAAGCGGCACTGGATGACGATGAAAATGAGAAAGGAGTGCCGCATGGCTAAGTCTGCACGCTTGTGGCCAACCCTGAAGCGTCTGCTGAGCTACGGCAAGCCATGGCGCAAATCTCTGTCGCTGGCGGTTGGCATGCTCTGGATTGCTGCCGCAGCGGAAGTGACCGGCCCGGTGCTGGTCAGCTATTTTATTGATAACCTGGTGGCGAAGCATCAGATGCCCTGGGGTATCGTTGCCGGACTGGTGGTGAGTTTTATTCTGCTTCAGTTACTGGCCGCCGGGCTGCACTACTGGCAGGCGCTGTTATTCAACCGTGCCGCAATTGGTGTGGTCCAGCAGTTGCGCTGTGACGTGATGAATGCAGCACTCTGTCAGCCGCTGAGCGCCTTTGATACCCAGCCGGTCGGTCAAATCATTTCGCGTGTGACGAACGACACCGAAGTCATCCGCGATCTCTACGTCACGGTGGTCTCCACTGTGCTGCGCAGTGCTGCACTCGTTGGTGCCATGATGGTAGCGATGTTCAGCCTTGACTGGCGTATGGCACTGGTGGCGATGATGATCTTCCCGCTGGTACTGATAGTCATGTTTATCTATCAGCGCTACAGCACGCCGATTGCCCGACGGGTTCGTAGTTATCTGGCAGACATTAACAACGGCTTTAACGAAGTGATCAGCGGCATGAGCGTGATTCAGCAGTTTCGCCAGCAGGCGCGATTTGGTGAGCGTATGGGCGAAGCGAGTCGCTCCCACTATCTGGCGCGAATGGAGACGCTGCGTCTTGATGGCTTTCTGCTGCGCCCTCTGTTGAGCCTGTTTTCAGCGATGGTACTGTGTGGGTTGCTGATCCTGTTCAGCTTCTCGGTGCCTGGCGTGTTTGAAGTCGGGGTGTTGTATGCCTTTATTACTTACCTGGGCCGCCTGAATGAGCCGCTGATTGAGCTGACCACGCAGCAATCGATGCTGCAACAGGCGGTGGTTTCTGGTGAGCGTATTTTCGAGCTGATGGATGCTACGCAGCAGCAATATGGCATCGACCCGCAGCCACTGGCTTCAGGTCGTATCACCCTGAACAATCTCAGTTTTGCCTACCGTGAAAACCGCGATGTACTCAGTGATATCAATCTTGACGTCGCACCGCGTGAATTCGTGGCACTGGTGGGCCATACCGGCAGCGGCAAGAGTACTCTGGCTAATTTGCTGATGGGCTACTACCCGGTGACGCGCGGCGAAATCCGGATTGATGACCGGCCTATTGGTGACCTGAGTCATGCCGTGCTGCGACACGGTATCGCGATGGTGCAGCAGGATCCGGTCGTCCTGGCCGATACGCTGCTGGCCAATGTCCGGCTGGGCCGCGACATCAGTGAAGAGGCTGTCTGGCAGGTGCTCCAGCAGGTACAGCTGGCGCCACTGGCGCAGGCTTTACCAGAGGGAATTCATACCCGGCTGGGCGAGCAGGGCAATAATTTGTCGGTCGGACAGAAGCAGCTGCTGGCGCTGGCCCGGGTACTGGTTGATCTGCCGCAGATACTTATCCTCGACGAGGCAACAGCCAATATCGACTCCGGTACCGAACAGGCGATTCAGCAGACACTTGCGACGCTTCGTCAGCACAGTACGCTGGTGGTGATTGCGCACCGACTATCAACGATTGTGGAAGCGGACAAGATTCTGGTGCTGCATCGCGGTCGTGTGGTGGAGCAGGGTACCCATCAGCAACTGCTGGCGATGCAGGGACGCTACTGGCAGATGTATCAGCTACAACAGGCAGGTGAAAATCTGGCGTCGGGCGTGCCTGTAACATCTGAAGGTTGAGCTGCACCTTTTTTGAGCATGTTTATCAGAATAATCTGTACAAATGCACTCCTTTGACGCCTTAAGCACCAAAGGAGTGCAGTCCCTGGCAGTATTCCCCTTCATCCAGGCTTCAGGTTTCCGCTACGGTTAAAACCATGCCTTGCCGCGTCTCGCCTGACTCACTGATTAACGTCAGTTTTACACTCTGGCACAGGCTTTGCTTATATCCCTTCGTGTCCATAAACGTTACCAATTTACTCGCTGGAGGGGATCCAATGAAGCTGGTCACCGTCGTAATTAAGCCATTCAAGCTGGAGGATGTACGTGAAGCTTTATCCTCTATCGGCATTCAGGGACTGACCGTCTCCGAAGTGAAGGGGTTTGGCCGTCAGAAAGGCCATGCAGAGCTTTATCGTGGCGCAGAATACAGCGTAAATTTCCTGCCAAAAGTCAAAATTGATATCGCGATTGCCGATGATCAGCTGGACGAAGTGGTGGATGTCATCAGTAAAGCGGCTTACACCGGCAAAATTGGCGACGGTAAGATTTTCGTGGCTGAACTGCAGCGCGTCATCCGTATTCGTACCGGCGAGACCGACGAAGCCGCTCTGTAATCAAGACTCAGTACTGTGATGGGATGGAATAAAAATGAATAAAATGTTAGCTAAGTTGGGCCTCACCAGCCTGGCACTGTTACCCTCACTCGCGATGGCTGCGCCTGCCGTTGCGGACAAGGCTGATAACGCATTTATGATGATTTGCACCGCGCTGGTGCTGTTTATGTCAATTCCAGGTATCGCGCTGTTTTACGGTGGTCTGATTCGCGGCAAAAACGTTCTGTCGATGCTGACCCAGGTCGCGGTGACCTTCTCGCTGGTTTGCGTATTGTGGGTGGTCTACGGCTACTCCCTGGCGTTCAGTGAAGGCAATGCTTTCTTTGGTGGCTTTGGCTGGGCCATGCTGAAAAACATTCAACTTACCGCCGTAATGGGCAGTTTCTATCAGTATATCCACGTCGCTTTCCAGGCCTCATTTGCCTGTATCACCGTGGGCCTGATTGTCGGTGCGATAGCTGAACGTATCCGCTTCTCTGCAGTACTGATTTTTGTCGGTGTCTGGCTGACGCTCTCCTATTTACCTATCGCGCACATGGTGTGGGCGGGCGGTTTCCTGGCTCAGGATGGTGCGCTGGACTTTGCTGGCGGTACAGTAGTGCATATTAACGCCGCAGTAGCAGGTCTGGTGGGCGCTTATCTGGTAGGCAAACGTGCTGGCTTTGGTAAAGAGGCCTTTAAGCCACACAACCTGCCAATGGTCTTCACCGGCACCGCGATTCTTTATGTTGGCTGGTTCGGCTTCAACGCCGGTTCTGCGTCTGCAGCAAATGAAATCGCGGCATTGGCCTTCCTGAACACCGTCGTCGCAACCGCGGGCGCAGTCCTGGCATGGACCTTTGGCGAGTGGGCGGTACGTGGTAAGCCTTCTCTGCTGGGTGCCTGTTCAGGCTTTATTGCCGGTCTGGTAGCGATTACCCCAGCCTGTGGTTACGTTGGCGTGGGCGGATCCCTGATCATCGGTCTGGTTGGCGGCCTGGCAGGATTGTGGGGTGTGACCACCCTGAAGAAATGGCTGCGTGTGGATGATCCCTGCGATGTGTTCGGCGTACACGGCGTCTGCGGAATTGTAGGCTGTATTCTGACTGGCGTGTTTGCTTCCTCTTCACTGGGCGGCGTGGGCTATGCACAGGGCGTTACCATGGGCCATCAGGTCTGGGTGCAGCTGTTCAGCGTCGGCCTGACTATCGTCTGGTCGGGTGTTGTCGCCTTTATCGGCTTCAAGCTGGCTGACCTGATTGTTGGTCTGCGTGTACCGGAAGAGCATGAGCGTGAAGGTCTGGATGTAAACAGCCACGGCGAGAACGCTTACAACCAGTAATGTGTCAGTACGGAAAAGATTAATCGGGGGCGAGAAATCGCCCCTTTTTTTATTCGCTGCGCTGACGCATCACGCCTTCCTGAACCGTCGACGCCACCAGCAAACCTTGCTGATTGTAAAACTCACCCCGGACAAAACCGCGTGCGCCAGAAGCCGAGGTACTGACTACGCTGTAGAGCAGCCATTCAGTGAAGTCGAACGGGCGATGGAACCACATGGAATGGTCGATCGTGGCGACCTGCATGTCCGGTTCTAAAAAGCCTTTGCCGTGCGGCTGAAGCGCGACCGGCAGGAAATTGAGATCGGAAGCATAGCCGAGCAGGTACTGATGAATACGTAAGTCGTCAGGTAGTGGGCCAGTGGCACGGATCCAGACCTGGCGCTCAGGCTTAGCCACATGTCCCCGCAACGGGTTGTGAATCTGTACCGGACGGATCTCCAGCGGACGTTCAGCAATGAATTTCTCGCGTAGCTTTTCTGGCAGAAGATGTGCCATTTTCTGCGCCATCGCCTGTTCAGTTAACAGGTTTTCAGGCCCGACGACTTCAGGCATCGGATTTTGATGTTCAAATCCGCTTTCCGGCGACTGAAACGATGCGGTCATGTAAAAAATCGGCTGTCCATTCTGAATGGCACTTACCCGCCGGGCACTGAAACTTTTGCCATCACGCAGCGTTTCAACATCATAGATAATCGCTTTCTGGCTATCGCCGGGCCGCAAAAAGTAGCTGTGGAAAGAGTGGATAACGCGATCTGGCGGAACGGTTTGCTTAGCGGCATAAAGCGCCTGACCGACCACCTGACCGCCAAAAACCTGGCGCAGACCCAGATCTTCGCTCTGGCCGCGATATAAACCCTCTTCGAGTTTTTCCAGATTTAACAGATTCAGCAGATTTTGCAGTGCCTGACTCATGGCGCATTCCTCAATAAAGTGACCTGCTCAGTGTGAAAGATCGGACCAGTTAACGTCAATCAGACTTTCCGCTTTAGCTGAGCCAGGCAAAATTTCATTTTTGTGCCAACATTAAGGACATACGGCGAGTGAAACGCTGTAAGCAGGATTCGCTGCCGACAATCATTTTGATCAAATGGAGACGACATCAATGAAACTCAGGCATGTGTGTAGTGGTGTAATTATGGCGCTTGCTGTTGCGGGATGCGCCGATAAGAGTAAACCCGTTCCGACCCCCACTCTGGGTTCTGCGGTTGCAGGCCAGACCGCGGCAATTGCGCAGCCTAACGTAAGTGGCTCTGTATTTATCCGCCAGCGCATTGCGCTGCCGCCGGATGCGGTGTTAACGGTAACCCTGTCTGATGCCTCTGTATCCGATGCACCATCAAAAGTGCTGTCGCAACGCGTGGTGCGTACTGAAGGTAAACAGGCACCGTTCCAGTTCGTGCTGCCGTTTAACCCGGCCGACATCCAGCCTAATGCGCGCATTCTGTTAAGCGCAGCGATCTCAATCGACGGCAAGCTGGCTTTTGTCACTGAAGGCGTGAAGCCGGTGATCAACCAGGGTGGCACTAAAGCTGAACTGCTGCTGGTACCCGTGCCATCAATGGCGATGCCAACCCAGCCGGGGGCAGCGACCACCGTTCCTTCGACCTCACCGACTCAGGTGACGCCGTCTGCAGCTGTTCCTGCACCAACCCATATTTAATCACTTTTCGGGGCGACCTTGTCGCCCCTTTTACTGCCTGAAATCCCAGCGATACGTTCCGATATCAAGCTGTCCCTCATCACTTACCTCTATGCCTTCGGCTTCCAGTGCATCGCGCTGTCTGAACAGACGGTCGCCCTGCAGTGAAATTTTACCGTGACGATTGACGACGCGATGCCAGGGAAGGGTAGTGCCTTCAGGTAACCGACTGAGCACGCCGCCGACCTGACGTGCCGCCCGCGGAGAACCTGCCAGCAGCGCCACATCGCCATAGGTAGTGACATGGCCATACGGAATAGCGGCAACAATTTGCCAGATGCGTTGCTGGAAGGTGTCAGGCTGATCCATGTGTTTATTTCATCTGCTTATTTCATCAGGAATAGGGTCTTAACTTTAGCATGGGGAGAAAGCAGTGAAAGCGTTATAGCGGCGGTTGTTCAAGAAAACAACGGTTGTCCCGACTACGCTTGCAATTGCACCCTCCTTCCCAGATAATGCCCCCGCTCTCGTAAAGAGGGCTTGTCAATGGGGGCCCTGTTGGTTCTCCCGCAATGCTAGCTTGTGAACTCGGTCAGATCCGGAAGGAAGCAGCCGTAGCAGGTGACGCGTGTGCCGGGATGTAGCTGGCAGGGCCCCCACCACTTTCTCCCTCGCAATATCCCTTCACAGAAACTGCAGACAGGCAAAACCCGCCTGGCCGATTGGTTTGACGGCAGGCAGGAATATCCGGTACTAAAAAGTGTAAAGCTAAGTACTAATCAATAAAACTAGCGGACAAATTTCCAGACTGAACCCGGGACTTTATCGTAAAGCTTGTTCATCGTCAGTTCTGCCAGACGATGGTCAGCTGCCGAGTAAAATACCGCTAACTCATCTTCAGGTAATTCATACTTATTTTTTTCAATGACCCTTTCCAGGGTATCCAGTGAACGGCAACGCCGTAGTCGCATCAAATAATCAGTTTTAGTCAGGGTTTTGTTCATAAATAAACCGTTCTCATGTCTGTACTATAATGAATGGCTCGGTTGCTGGAGAAAAGCGCACTCTTCAGTGAACAGATTAAATAAGCGTTTAGCTGAACGTTGCCACCGTTGAAGATCCGGACTATTGACACCATAGTTGCTGAATAACATAAAGGTATCATCAAGATATTCATCGATTTGCGAAATCAGCGCTTCATCTTCAACGTGCTTAATTTTGTAATTCATGGTGAAAGAGGCGATGTGCTCAATCAAATCGTTAAGCTGCAGATTGCTTTCAGAAGTGGGATCATTTACCCAGCCATGATGGCTGTCGGTTAATGTTGCCATGCTGTCGTCAAACAGGCTTTCACATAGGTATTTAAGCTGGGCAATATCATGCCGTTTCGGTGAGTATTCGTCCATCTTTTTCCCCTCCATAGCTAGCACAGTTGCCGCAGGGCAGCGAGTCACGATAACGCCGCCGGGAAGCGATTATTCGGGCAGTTATTAAACGGGATATCTTAAAGATAGTGTAAAACCATTAGTTCTGCTCACCTCCATTACTAAATATTACAATTCATCGCTGGGGGAGGGTTGTGCATTGTCAATCGCATCAAACTCAAGTGCACCGGGCACAATGCGAAACTTCACCTGCTCCGATTGCGTTACTGTTTCATTTAAATCCTGACAAGGACTAAATAAATTCCAGTCAAAATCGTAAAGTAATTTAAAACTATCCAGATCCTGATATTCAACACAAATAATTTTTAAACTGCCAGGAACTAACTGCGCATTCTGCGAATACCAGCGTAAATCCCCTACCAGCAAATCTGTTATTTTGAGAATATTCCGCTGAACAATCTCCGCTAATTTTGTGCAGTTTGATTCGCCTACAGCAATATCACATTCAATTCGTGACAACATATCTGGTCCGCTTATAACCGTTAATAAACCTATCATTGGATTTCTGCAACCAGTTTGCAAGCCAGCAGAGCACAAAACCGTTAATTGTTAACCTGCGCCAGTGGTGTGAGCAGGCTGCATCGCATGTCTGCGACGGCCAGTGACACCTGGTGTTATTTATCTTTTGATACACATTCGCGCATAGGTGCAACACCAATATCCGATATATTATTGTTATGTTATAACATATTGGTGAAGTGATGCGTCAGAGTGGATTACTTATGTCATTAGGTGGGCGACTGGCTATCGCACTGCTGTTCATTGCGCTGCTTGCTGTGGCGATAAAATGGGGGATCAGCGCATGATCCGGTTCAACGCACTTCGCGCGGGCTATCAGGGACAGGCTGTTACCCCCGCCATCAATGGTCAGCTCAGCGCTGGCTCGATGACAGCCCTGGTCGGCGCGAATGGTAGCGGCAAATCAACACTGTTAAAAACCATCGCGGGCTTGCTGCCACCAATAGCGGGGCGCTGCGAGCTGCAGGTTTCGCGGCGGGCTATTGGCTGGATGCCACAGCGTACTGAACTGGAGACGCGCTTTCCCCTGACGGTATTTGAACTGGTTTCAATTGGCTGCTGGCCTCGCTGCGGCTGGTTCGGCGGCATCAACCGGGAACTGCGTCGGGAAATCTGGCAGGCGCTGGAGGCGGTTCAGATGCGTGATTATGCAGATGCGCAGCCCGCGACCTTATCGGGCGGACAGCTTCAGCGCGTCTTGTTTGCGCGACTGATGTTGCAGCGCAGCCAGCTCTGGCTACTGGATGAGCCTTTTAACGGCATTGATAGTCAGACGGTAACATTACTGATGTCGATACTGGAACAGCAACAGCAGGCTGGAACAACGCTGCTGGTGGTGCTGCACGACCGTCCACTGGTCGCTCGCTACTTCAGTAATGTGATGTCGATGGATGATACGGAGGTCAGTTGCACCTGGCTCCCTGATCCCCCTCTGCGGAGTTATGCGCCGTGACGTTGATACAGCCTTTTATTGAGTTTGGGTTTATGCGGCGCGCACTGGTTGCCTGCGTCGCGCTGGCTATCAGTGCCACGCCACTCGGCGTATTTCTTTCGCTGCGCCGTATGAGTCTGATTGGCGATGCGTTATCACATGCCGTTTTGCCGGGGGCGGCTATTGGCTATCTGATCTCCGGACTGTCACTGGTCGCGATGGGTATCGGCGGCCTGATCGCAGGTTTAGCCGTGGCGCTGCTCTCGGGGGCGGTGAGTCGATACACGCCCTTAAAAGAGGATGCCAGTTTTGCCGGGTTTTACCTCGGTTCGCTGGCGCTGGGCGTCACGCTGGTCTCACTGCGCGGCTCAAGCGTGGACCTGCTGCACGTGCTGTTTGGCTCGCTGCTGGCGGTGGACAACGCTGCACTGTTGCTGGTTGGCGGCATCGCCGCCTTTACGCTGATTATGCTGGCGATCATTTATCGTCCGCTGGTCATCGATGCCTTTGACAGTGACTTCCTGCGGGCGCAGGGAAAATGGAGTGCACCGCTGGTGCATGGGCTGTTTTTAATGCTGGTGGTGCTGAATCTGGTGGCGGGCTTTCAGGTGCTGGGCACGCTGATGTCGGTGGGATTAATGATGCTGCCCGCTGCCAGCGCCCGTTTCTGGAGTCGCCATCTTGCCGCGATGCTGGCTATCGCCATTTTCATGGCAATGCTTTCAGCCCTGGCTGGCCTGATGCTCTCCTGGCACTTTTCATTACCGGCCGGTCCCGCTGTGGTGCTGAGCGCCGCCATGCTGTTTTTTTTCTCCATTCTTGCAGGGCCATGCGGCGGGATTTTGCGCCGCCATTAATCTTAAGGGGTATCTATGAAAAAATTACCGGTTAGCCTGGCGCTCGCTGCGCTGTTTGCCACGCCATTTGCAATGGCAAAAACGGTGGATGTCGTGGCCAGTTTTACTGTGCTGGCAGATATCGTCAAACAGGTCGGCGGCGATCATGTCAACGTAAAAAGTCTGGTGGGACCGAATGGCGATCCCCATACGTTTGAACCGACGCCACAGGACAGCCAGGCGCTGGCGAAGGCCGATCTGGTGTTTGTCAGCGGACTGGGGCTGGAAGGGTGGATGGATCGCCTGGTCAGCGCGTCGGGATATCGCGGGCAGCCCGTGGTCGCTTCAACGGGTGTGACTACCCGCAGCATGGAGGAGGAGGGCAAAACGGTGACCGATCCACACGCCTGGAACAGCATGCAGAACGGCGTTATCTACGCGACCAACGTGATGAATGCGCTGGTCAAAGCCGACCCTGAAGACGCGCCAGCAATCCGCAAGCGTGGGCAGAATTACATACAGCAACTGCAGGCGCTGGATAGCTGGGCAAAAACGGCCTTTGATGCTATTCCAGTCGACAAACGTAAAGTGCTTACCAGTCACGATGCGTTTGGTTACTTTGGACAGCGATATGGCGTAACGTTTCTGGCACCCGTCGGATTCTCTACTGAAGCAGAAGCGAGTGCCAGCAACGTGGGGAGCTTAATCAACCAGCTCAAACAGCAGCACATTAACCGCTATTTCATCGAGAATCAGACGGACCCGCGGTTAGTGAAACAGATAGCCAGCGCGACCGGTGCTGAGCCAGGTGGTGAGCTCTATCCGGAAGCGTTATCCACGGCTTCTGGCCCGGCGGCGACTTATCAGGCGGCCTTTAAACATAACGTGAATGCGATGCTGAAGAGTATGCAATAGGCATAAAAAAGGCCGGGCGAGCCCGGCCAGTCATCACGACACAAACTAGCGTTTCTTCTTCCTTCCCTGTACAGCCTTAAAGCGTGGATTTGTTTTACAGATGACGTAAACACGTCCTTTCCTGCGCACCACTTTGCAATCCCGATGGCGATTTTTGGCGGAGCGCAGAGAGCTTAATACCTTCATGAGTTACCTCTTCTTTGCGGCCAGGAAAGAACCGAAACGCTGGTTAAAGCGTGCGGTGCTGCCTTCTTTAGCAAAATCTTTCTGTTTGCCGGTGTAGAAAACATGCGAGGCGGATGACACGTCCAGAGTGACGTAGGGCAGTGTTTCGCCTTCGAACTCAACTGTGCGATCGGTTTTAATGGTGGATCCGATTTTGAACCACACATCCGCGGATGTGTCATGGAAGACCACGTGACGATAGTGAGGATGAATATTCGCTTTCATAATGCACGCCTATGTAATGTTATAATATAACATTATTATGCGCCGCACCTTTCGAGATTGCAACTGTCGTAGCGCTGGTTCAGGTGAAGTGGCAGGAGAGAAGGAGGGTGGAATCGCAGGCATAAAAAAGGCCGCTTGCGCGGCCTCAGATGATTTACAGCTTAGTGAGTCTGGTTATGTTCAACCGGATGACTGTTCGCTGATTCTTCTTTTTTCTTGCCAAAGCGGCGGCGTACCACCACAAAGAACACCGGCACAAAGAAGATCGCCAGGATGGTCGCGGTAACCATACCACCGATTACGCCTGTACCTACCGCGTTCTGCGAACCGGAGCCAGCACCGGTACTGATCGCCAGCGGCAGCACCCCGAGAATAAACGCCAGTGACGTCATCAGGATAGGACGCAGACGCATACGACACGCTTCCAGCGCAGCTTCAATCAGCCCTTTGCCCTCTTTATCCATCAAATCTTTAGCAAATTCGACAATAAGGATGGCGTTCTTGGTCGACAGGCCGATGGTGGTCAGTAACCCGACAACAAAGTAGACGTCATTGCTTAAGCCACGCAGAGTGGTAAAGAGCAGTGCACCAATGACCCCGAGCGGGACAACCAGCATAACCGAGAAGGGAATCGACCAGCTCTCGTACAGTGCGGCGAGACACAGGAAGACCACAATCAGCGAGATAGCATAGAGCGCAGGGGCCTGATTACCGGACAAGCGTTCCTGATAGGACATGCCAGTCCAGTCATAGCCGATACCGGCAGGCAGTTTCGCCGCCAGCTCTTCCATCAGATCCATTGCCGCACCCGAACTTTTACCGGGAGCTGCCTGTCCCAGGATTTCCATCGCAGGCAGGCCGTTGTAACGCTCAAGGCGCGGTGAACCATACTGCCATTTCGCTGACGAGAAGGCAGAGAAGGGCACCATGGTTCCACTGCTGTTGCGCACGAACCATTTACCAATGTCGTCCGGCAACATGCGGGAGTCCGCTTTACCCATCACGTAAACTTTTTTCACACGACCGCGGTCAATGAAGTCGTTCACGTAAGAGCCACCCCAGGAAGCCGCCAGCGTAGTGTTGATATCACTGAGTGATACGCCCAGTGCCTGCGCTTTTTCCTGATCGATGGTCAGCTTGTACTGCGGTGTATCTTCCATACCGTTCGGGCGCACGCCAACCAGCGTATCAGGATGCTGTGCAATCATACCAAACAGCTGATTACGCGCTTCCGTCAGCTTATCGTGACCCAGGTTATTCTGATCGATGAGCTCAAAATCGAAGCCAGTCGCGTTACCCAGTTCAATGATAGCGGGCAGGTTGAACGGAATGACCATCGCATCTTTGATTGCGCCCAGCGCCTTCATGGCGCGGCCAGCAATCGCCGGAACTTTCATGTCTGCGCCGGTACGCTCATCCCACGGCTTGAGACTGACGAAGGCGATACCGGTATTCTGTCCACGACCAGCAAAGCCGAAGCCGTTAACGGTGAACACCGATTTAACCGTGTCTTTCTCCTGCGTCAGGAAGTAGTCCGTGACCTGATCCAGCACTTTCTGAGTACGCTCCTGCGTTGCGCCTGCAGGCAGCTGCGCCTGAGCCAGCAGCAGACCCTGATCCTCTTCCGGTAAGAATGAAGAGGGCAGTCGCATAAACAGAAACGCCATTCCGACCACGATGACCAGATAGATCAGCATGTAGCGACCCGTACTGCGAACCATGTGGCCGACACCATCCACATAGTGACTGGTGCTTTTGTCGAATATACGGTTGAACCAGCCGAAGAAACCGGTGGTTTTCCCGTGATCGCCTTTTTTGATCGGTTTCAGCATGGTGGCACAGAGTGCCGGCGTCAGAATAAAGGCGACCAGCACCGATAGCGCCATCGCCGAAACGATAGTAATGGAGAACTGGCGATAGATAACGCCGGTCGAGCCACCAAAGAACGCCATCGGAATAAATACAGCGGCCAGTACCAGCGCGATACCGACAAGTGCGCCCTGAATCTGCTCCATTGAACGCTTCGTTGCTTCTTTTGGCGGTAATCCTTCTTCCGCCATCACGCGCTCAACGTTCTCAACCACCACGATGGCGTCATCCACCAGCAAGCCGATGGCCAGCACCATCCCGAACATCGTCAGGGTGTTTATCGAATAACCAAATGCGTTGATAACGGCAAACGTACCCAGCAGTACCACGGGCACAGCGATAGTCGGAATGAGCGTGGCGCGGAAGTTCTGCAGAAACAGATACATCACCAGGAACACCAGCACAATCGCTTCGATCAGCGTTTTCACCACTTCGAAAATCGAGATCTTAACGAAAGGTGTGGTGTCATACGGATAGACCACTTTCAATCCGGCCGGGAAGGTCGGCTGTAATTTGGCCAGTTCTTCTTTCACCGCATTGGCGGTATCCAGCGCATTCGCACCGGTGGCCAGCTTGATACCGATACCGGACGCAGGCTTGCCATTATAACGGGCAACGATTTCGTAGTTTTCTGCACCGAGTTCAATCCTTGCCACATCACGCAGACGAACCTGAGAACCATCTTCGTTCACTTTGAGCAGGATTTTGCCGAACTCATCCGTTGAGGTCAGACGGGTTTGCGCAATGATTGAGGCGTTGAGCTGCTGTCCTGGCACCGGCGGCGTACCACCTAACTGACCGGCAGCGACCTGGGTGTTCTGAGTGTTCAGCGCACTGATCACATCAACCGGCGTCAGGTTGTAGTTGTTCAGCTTGTGCGGATCCATCCAGATACGCATCGCGTACTGCGCACCAAATACCTGGGTATCACCCACGCCTTTGGTACGGCTGATCGGATCTTTGATTGATGACGAAATAAAGTCAGAAATGTCATTCTGCGTCATGTTGTCATCGTCGCTGATGAAGCCCGCAACCATCAGGAAGCTACTGGACGATTTCTTAACCTGAATCCCCTGTTGCTGCACTTCCTGCGGCAGCAGCGGCGTCGCCAGCTGCAGTTTGTTCTGCACCTGAACCTGCGCGATATCTGCATCTGTACCCGACTCAAAGGAGATGGTCAGGGTCAGCGTACCGGACGAGTCGCTGCTCGAGGACATATACATCAGTCCATCGATACCGTTCATGTTTTGTTCGATAACCTGGGTCACCGAGTCCTGCAGCGTTTTAGCATCCGCACCAGGGTAGGTGGCCTGAATCTCAATCGCCGGCGGGGCAACATTGGGATATTGCTCGATCGGAAGTTTGAGAATCGACAGCGCACCGACCAGCATGATGATGATGGCAAGCACCCACGCAAAGATGGGTCGATCGATAAAGAACTTAGCCATGAATCAACGGCTCCTGTTATGACGGTGACTTGTCAGACTGCGGCTTTGAATCGGGTGCCGCTTTCGCATCGTCTGAGACTTCTTGTGGGGTCACCTGTGCGCCCGGCTTGGCACGCTGCAGACCGGTGCTGATCACACGTTCACCCGCTTTAACACCGTCAGTGACTAACCATTTGTCGCCAATCGCCTGAGAGGTGGTGACCTGACGCGCTTCAACTTTGTTATCTGCACCCACGACCATGACCGTTGCCTGACCCGTTGGGGTACGGGTTACCGCCTGTTGCGGAACCAGCAATGCATCAGGATTGGTGCCTTCATCCAGACGCGCACGAACAAACATGCCCGGTAACAGGGTATGGTTCGGGTTCGGGACAATGGCGCGCAGGGTGATAGAACCGGTGGTTTCATCAACGGTGACGTCAGAGAACTCCAGCGTACCAGGCTGTGGATAGCTGCTGCCGTTCTGCATCAGCAGTGTCACGTTGGCTTTGCCCTCGCTCTGCTTCAGCTGACCCGACTCCAGTTCTGAACGTAAGCGCATAAAATCTTCGCTCGACTGGGTGACGTCGACATACATGGGATCAAGTTGCTGCACGGTGGCCAGTGCGGTGGTTTGTGCGCTTTGTACCAGCGCACCTTCCGTTACCGACGATTTACCGATGCGGCCACTGATAGGCGAGGTGACTTTGGTGTAAGCCAGATTAATGCGGGCCGTTTCGACATTGGCTTTTGCTACCTGAACTGCAGCCTCGTTTTGCGCGGCTGTAGCAACAGCGGTGTCATAATCCTGCTGACTGATATATTTGGTGCCGAGCAGAGGTTTATAACGTTTGACGGTCAGCTGAGCGATATGTGCGTTAGCCTGCGCCTGCGTTAAATCACCTTTGGCGCTGTCATAGGCTGCCTGATAGGTAGCCGGATCGATCTGATAGAGAGACTGACCTGCTTTAACGTCGCTTCCTTCAATAAAGTTACGCTTCAGAATAATACCGGACACCTGCGGACGGACTTCAGCCACACGGTATGCCGAGGTGCGGCCTGGTAATTCAGTTGAAATCTTAAGGGGTTCCGTTTTCAGTGTAACAACACCTACGGCTGGCGGTTGCTGCTGGGCGGCTTGTTCGGATTTATTGTTGTCACATCCTGTTAACAAAAAGCTGCCTGATAGCATCAGGGCGGCCGCCAGAGGCGATAATCCTCTGATTTTATTCATAAATAAACCTCTAGTGTCCGGTATCAATTGGTCAATGGATCACAAACTGAAAAACCCATTGCTGTGGCAAGGCGCAGGTCATGCTATGGTACATACATTCACAAATGTATGTAAACTTACCTGTTTGTAAAAAAAGCCCACTATGGCACGAAAAACCAAAGCGCAAGCACTTGAAACACGGCATCAAATTCTTGATGCCGCTATTGTTCTCTTTTCGCAGCAGGGCGTCTCAGCCACCTCACTGGCAGATATCGCCACCGCAGCCAGCGTTACGCGCGGGGCAATCTACTGGCATTTCAAAAACAAAGCCGATGTATTACACGAAATATGGCTTCGTTGTGATGCGGGTCTGGACGATGTGGAACTTGAGTATCAGACAAAATACCCTGGCGATCCACTCTCTGTGTTGCGCGCAATGCTGGTCTATATCTTTGAAGCGACTGCAAAGGATCCACAGCGACGCGCGTTGATGGAGATCATTTTCCATAAATGCGAGTTTGTGGGCGAAATGTCAGCACTGAAGAATATGCAACAAAGCTTACTGCTGGAATGCTACGATAAAATTGAAGATGTCCTGCGCCAGTGCATTGACGCCGGACAACTTCCGGGCACTCTCAGCACGCGTCAGGCTGCCCTGATTATGCGCGGTTACGTCAACGGTATGATGGAAAGCTGGCTGTTTTCGCCGGACAGTTTTGATTTAGCCGCAGACGCACCCGTTCTGACCAACGCCTTTATCGATATGCTGCGCCTCAGTCCGACGCTGACGGCGTCCTGTTAGGTCGGCTGGCTATCGCGCTTGTTCTCGAAATCGCGCTGCACCATAGCCAGTGCGGAGAGCACGGTCTCAACCGGCAATTGATGCTCTTCCAGTAGCTGAATCAGATCAACAGCCAGTTTGACGTCGTCAGGGGCGTTTTCCAGTGACATCTTGTCTCCTAAATACGTAATCGGGCCGCGACCAGCAGCATCACTACCGCGCCGACAATCGCTATGCCCAGGGCGCCAGCATGCAGCGTTGCCAGCGAGCCCAGTTCAAAATAGGCGGCGATATAGCCGCCGATCAGTGCGCCGATCATCGACAGCGTCAGGGTCGCCATCAGGCCACCGGGCCGACCCGGTATCAGCAGACGCTTTAACAGGCCCAGCAGTAGCCCGCAAATTAGCCAGCTCAGTAAACCCATTGTTCGTCTCCAGGCAGAATTGCACTCAGTATAGAAGCGCTTTTCTCACGCTGCGCTTTATTCGCTGTGCTCGCCGCCGCGCAGGGAAGCGCCCCATTCGACAGAGCGAATCGCCTGACGGCAGCGCGCCAGTCTTCCCTCTAGTGTTTCCAGATCCTGCTTCAGCTGACGCTGGACCGCCAGCGTTTCGGCCAGTGCCAGCCGCTGTTCACGCTGATCGATCATCGCCAGTAAGCGCCGTTCAAATTCACGGTACTCCTGATATTTTGAGGCGCGTGGGTTCTTAACCGGCTGTTCACGTTGGGTACGCAGCTTTTGGGTACTCGCCTCGCGTTGCAGGGCAGCAATCTGATCCACCAGGTGTTCAGCCAGCCAGGCACTGCGCGCCAGATCGTTGACGCTGTCGCACAGTCGGGCGAAATTCTGTTCCACTTCCAGCAGGTAATCTGCCAGCCGCGTGCCTTTGGTGTGAAAAAGCTGCGAGTCAAAGCGTGGCATACGGCACTCACCATCCGGATGACGCGCAATCTCCTGACGCAGGTCGATCAGAAGCTGTTGCAGGCGCTGTTGCAAAGCGATCGCACTCATCGCGTGACGTCCTGTTGTGCTAACGTAGTCGGATGAGGAAAGTGCTGGGCGGGATTCATGCAACGCATTCTGTTATTAACCCTCGGCTGGCTGGCGATTGTGCTGGGGACGCTGGGCATTGTATTACCTTTATTACCTACCACGCCATTCATGCTGCTTGCGGCCTGGTGTTTTGCGCGGTCATCGCCGCGCTTCCATCACTGGCTGCTGTGGAAATCGCCATTTGGCCGCTATTTGCGTCACTGGCAACAGCATCGCGCAATGCCGCCGGGCGCCAAAGTCCGTGCTATCTGCCTGATAGTCGCAACATTTAGTCTTTCGCTTTTCCTGGTGCATCAGCTCTGGGTACGCATCATGCTGCTGATCATGCTGGCGGCGCTGCTGCTGTTTATGTGGCGTATTCCGGTGGTGGCAGAAGCAGCGGACGCACCCAAGTCGCCGCGATAAAGTTGCATTTAGCCGGTCATTTGCTTAGATTTGGGCGTCTTCGTGCGTGGCTTCCCTTTGTGAATTGACTTCCGCTGAGCCTTTTACCAGGTATTAGCGCTTTTGAAGCTGCGCGAAACAGAATTTTTTACCAGGCGTATCATTATGACCGACACTGCGCAGCAGCTTGAATTCATTAAAAACAGCATTAAAAGTATTCCCGATTATCCTAAGCCAGGCATCCTGTTCCGCGATGTCACCAGCCTGCTGGAAGATCCCAAAGCCTATGCCGCGTCGATTGCGCTGCTGGTTGAGCGTTACCGTAATAAAGGCATCACTAAAGTGGTGGGTACGGAAGCGCGCGGTTTCCTGTTTGGTGCCCCGGTGGCATTAGGCCTCGGCGTCGGTTTTGTTCCGGTGCGTAAGCCCGGCAAACTGCCGCGTGAGGTTTACAGTGAAGCTTATGAGCTGGAATATGGCACCGATCAGCTGGAATTGCACAAAGATGCCATCCAGCCGGGCGATCTGGTGCTGGTGGTTGATGACCTGCTGGCGACCGGTGGGACCATTGAAGCGACCGTTAAACTGATCCGTCGTGCAGGCGGTGAAGTGAAAGACGCGGCTTTCATTATTAACCTGTTCGATCTGACCGGTGAATCGCGTCTCAATGCCCTGGGCGTTGAGAGTTACAGCCTGGTCAAATTCCCCGGCCACTAAGCCACTCTTTCGGCCTTGCCACCCGGCGAGGCCGTCACGCCTCTGGCGTCAAGATAACGAGTGCCAGCCAAAAGCGTAGCTGATAGACTACTGCAATCTTATACAGGGGTTGCAGAGCGTCTGCGCTCATCTTTCCATCCAACTTCGTCGAATCCACATGAGCTATCAGGTACTTGCGCGAAAATGGCGTCCCCAGGCTTTTGCTGATGTTGTCGGTCAGGAACATGTTCTGACGGCGCTGGCGAATGGATTGTCTCTGGGACGCATCCATCATGCTTATCTCTTCTCCGGCACCCGCGGCGTGGGGAAAACCACCATTGCGCGTCTGCTGGCCAAAGGCCTTAACTGCGAAACCGGTATCACCGCCACGCCCTGTGGTCAGTGTGATAACTGCCGTGAAATTGAGCAGGGCCGCTTTGTCGATCTGATCGAGATTGACGCCGCATCGCGTACCAAGGTTGAAGACACCCGCGATCTGCTCGACAACGTGCAGTACGCCCCGGCCCGTGGACGCTTCAAAGTCTATCTGATTGATGAAGTGCATATGCTGTCGCGTCACAGCTTCAATGCGCTGTTAAAGACGCTGGAAGAGCCGCCTTCACACGTTAAGTTTCTGCTGGCGACTACCGATCCGCAGAAACTGCCGGTGACGATTCTTTCGCGTTGCCTGCAGTTCCATCTCAAAGCGCTGGATGTTGATCAAATCCGCCAGCAGCTCGAGCATGTGCTGAAGCAGGAACAGATTGAGAGCGAAACCCGGGCGCTTCAGCTGCTGGCGCGCGCCGCCGATGGCAGTATGCGCGATGCGCTGAGCCTCACCGATCAGGCGATTGCCATGGGGCAGGGCGCGGTGACCAGCAGCACGGTCAGCGTCATGCTCGGCACGCTGGATGATGAACAGCCGCTTGGGCTACTGGAAGCGCTGGTGGACGGTGACGGTCAGCAGGTCATGACACTGCTGAGCCAGGCGGCTTCACGCGGTGTGGAATGGGAGGCGTTGCTGGTGGAGATGCTGCGCCTGCTGCACCAGATTGCAATGGTGCAACTGCTGCCGGCTTCGCTCAGCGATGATGACGAGAGCAACGCTCTGCGACTGCGCGAACTGGCTCGCGTGGTGCCACCCGCCGATCTGCAACTCTATTATCAGACGCTGTTGATGGGCCGCAAAGATCTGCCGATTGCGCCCGATCGCCGCATGGGCGTGGAGATGACGCTGCTGCGCGCACTGGCGTTCCACCCCAAAGCGGCGGTGGCAGAACCGATTGCCCGTCCCGCGCTAACCCAGCAGATGGCACCTGTCGCGCCGGCGCAGACGGCACCGGCACCTTCCGGGCCTTCGCCTTCAGCACGACACACGGCAGCACAGCCCGCCACAGCGTCACCTGCTCAGACAGCGTCACCTGTGGCGCAGCAGCCTCAGCAGCCGATGCCTGCGCCGCAACAGCACGTTGCCGCTCAGCCGCAGATGGCCGCGCCCGATGCGGCTCCGCAACCCGCGCCGCCGCCGGATGCGGCACCTGAAGCGCCACTTTCAAGCTCCACCAGCCAGCTCCTCCAGGCGCGCACGCAGTTGTTGCGTCAGGGAGCGAACAAACCAAAAAAGAGTGAGCCGGCGGCGCCAGGTGCGCGGCCGGCCAACTCGGCACTGGAGCGGCTGGCTTCGGTTACCGAGCGCAGTCAGCAGCGTATCCGCGATCGCGAGCCTGCCGCGCCGGTAAAAGAGGAAGCGTACCGCTGGAAAGCCGTTAATCAGCAGGTTGAAGTGGCAGAGCCGGTCGCGACGCCGAAGGCCTTGCGTTCTGCGCTGGAGCATGAGAAAACCCCTGAGCTGGCGGCGCGACTGGCGGAAGAAGCGCAACAGCGCGATCCCTGGGCCGCAGAGATTGCGACCCTGCCGCTGCCAAAACTGGTGCAGCAGCTGGCATTAAATGCCTGGAAAGAGACCACCGAAAACGGGGTCTGCCTGCATTTACGCAGCAGTCAGCGTCACCTGAATTCACCGTCGGCGCAGCAGGTGTTATGCGATGCGCTGAGTGAGCGTGCCGGGCAGAAAGTTGAACTCTCGGTCGTTGAAGACGATAATTCATCGGTGTTGACGCCACTGGAGTGGCGTCAGGCCATTTACGAAGAGAAACTGGCGCAGGCGCGTCAGTCGATCACCTGTGATACCCACATCCAGACGCTGCAGCGATTTTTCGATGCTGATCTGGATGAGGAGAGTATCCGACCTGTTTGAACACGCTGCTGCTATCGTAACGATAGCGTTGTAGCCTTAGCTGAGAGAGAAAACTATGTTTGGTGGTAAAGGCGGATTGGGCAACCTGATGAAACAGGCCCAGCAGATGCAGGACAAAATGGCCAAGGTTCAGGAAGAGATCGCCGCGATTGAAGTGACCGGCGAATCGGGTGCTGGCCTGGTAAAAGTGACCATTAACGGCGCGCACAACTGCCGTCGCGTGGAAGTCGATCCCAGCCTGCTGGAAGATGACAAAGATATGCTGGAAGATCTGATCGCTGCGGCGTTCAACGATGCGGCACGTCGCATTGATGAAACCCAGAAAGAGAAGATGGCGTCTGTCTCTTCGGGTATGCAGCTGCCACCAGGCTTTAAGATGCCGTTCTGATGCAAACCAGTCCACTGCTTGAATCATTGATGGAGTCGCTGCGCTGTCTGCCCGGCGTTGGGCCGAAATCGGCACAGCGCATGGCTTTTCAGCTGCTGCAGCGCGATCGCAGCGGTGGTATGCGCCTGGCGCAGGCGCTGACCCGGGCGATGTCGGAGATTGGTCACTGTGCTGATTGCCGGACATTCACCGAGCAGGAAATTTGCACCATCTGCGCCAATCCACGGCGTCAGCAGAATGGTCAAATCTGCGTAGTGGAAAGCCCGGCAGATATTCACGCCATTGAGCAGACCGGCCAGTTTGGCGGCCGCTACTTTGTGCTGATGGGACATCTGTCGCCGCTCGACGGCATTGGTCCGGCAGATATCGGCCTGGATCGTCTGGAACAGCGACTGGAGAGTGAAACGCTGCAGGAAGTGATCCTCGCGACCAATCCGACGGTGGAAGGCGAGGCGACCGCAAACTACATTGCGGAACTCTGTGGTCAGTATGGCGTTGACGCCAGCCGTATCGCGCACGGTGTGCCGGTGGGCGGAGAGCTGGAGATGGTCGATGGCACCACGCTGTCCCACTCGCTGGCAGGTCGACAGAAGTTTAAATTTTAATCACTTGCCGGTGTTGTGAAAGACACCGGCTTGAAAACCCCCGCGTCATCCCCACATCAACCTCAACAACGTTTGTTCAACCTGTTTTGTTGAGGTAGCAATGACCATGAAAGGACAAGAGACCCGTGGCTTTCAGTCGGAAGTAAAACAACTTCTGCACCTGATGATCCATTCTCTCTATTCAAACAAAGAGATTTTCCTGCGTGAGCTGATTTCCAATGCCTCGGATGCGGCAGACAAACTGCGTTTCCGCGCGTTGTCAGATTCCAGCCTGTATGAAGGTGACGGCGAGCTGCGCGTTCGTCTCTCTGTTGATAAGGACAACCGTACCCTCACGCTCAGCGACAATGGTATCGGTATGCGTCGCGATGAGGTCATTGAGAACCTCGGCACTATCGCCAAATCGGGCACCAAATCCTTCCTGGAATCCCTCGGCTCCGACCAGGCTAAAGACAGCCAACTGATCGGTCAGTTCGGTGTGGGCTTCTACTCTGCCTTTATCGTGGCAGATAAAGTCACCGTTCGTACCCGCGCTGCGGGCGCATCTGCCGATGAAGGTGTGTTCTGGGAATCTGCGGGCGAGGGCGAATATACCCTGGCTGAGATCGAGAAAGCCGATCGTGGTACTGAGATCACGCTGCATCTGCGCGAAGGCGAAGATGAGTTCCTGGACGCATGGCGCGTTCGCAGCATCATCAGTAAATATTCCGATCACATCGCGCTGCCGGTTGAGATCGAGAGCAAAGATGAAGAGGGCGAGGGAACTCACTGGGAGAAGATCAACAAAGCCCAGGCGCTGTGGACCCGCAACAAAGCTGAGATCAGCGACGACGAGTACAACGAGTTCTACAAACATATCGCCCATGACTACAGCGACCCGGTCGCCTGGAGCCACAATCGGGTGGAAGGTAAGCAGGAGTACACCAGCCTGCTCTACATTCCGGCGCGTGCGCCATTTGATATGTGGAACCGCGATCAGAAACATGGCCTGAAACTCTATGTGCAGCGCGTCTTTATCATGGACGATGCTGAGCAGTTTATGCCGAACTACCTGCGCTTTGTGCGTGGTCTGATTGACTCCAGTGATCTGCCGCTCAACGTCTCCCGCGAGATCCTGCAGGATAGCCGCGTGACCCAGAGCCTGCGTGCTGCGCTGACGAAGCGTACTCTGCAGATGCTGGAAAGACTGGCGAAAGATGACAACGAGAAATACCAGACCTTCTGGAATGAGTTCGGCCTGGTGCTGAAAGAGGGTCCGGCGGAAGATAACGCCAACCAGGAAACGATTGCGAAACTGCTGCGCTTCGCCACCACCCAGAGCGAAGGTTCAGCACAGACCATTTCACTGGAAGATTACGTCAGCCGCATGGTGGAAGGTCAGGAGAAGATTTACTACATCACTGCTGACAGCTATGCCGCTGCGAAGAGCAGCCCGCACCTGGAGCTGTTCCGCAAAAAAGGCATCGAGGTGCTGCTGCTCTCTGACCGCATCGACGAATGGATGATGAGCTACCTCACTGAGTTCGACGGTAAGACCTTCCAGTCGGTCAGCAAAGCGGATGAGTCGCTGAGCAAGCTGGCGGATGAAGAGACCGAAGAGCAGAAAGAAGCGGAAAAAGCGCTGGAGCCATTTGTTGAGCGTGTGAAAAATCTGCTGGGCGAACGCGTGAAAGAGGTGCGTCTGACCCATCGTCTGACCGACACGCCAGCGATTGTGACTACCGATGCCAACGAGATGACCACGCAGATGGCGAAGCTGTTTGCGGCGGCCGGACAGGAAGTGCCGGAAGTGAAGTACCTGTTTGAAATCAACCCGGATCATCCGCTGGTGAAACGTGTTGCGGATACGCAGGATGAAACACGCTTCGGTGAGTGGATTGAGCTGCTGCTGGATCAGGCGTTGCTGGCAGAGCGCGGTACGCTGGACGATCCAAACCAGTTTATCCGTCGCATGAACCAGCTGCTGACGGCATAACGGCTAAAGGCCGGTGATTATCACCGGCTTTTTTTATGGCTGTGCGGCCTCCTGCAGCCAGTCACGAAACACACGGATCTCTGTATCCTGACGACGGCTCTGCTTCGTCATCATCCAGGTCGCACGCTCCACGGGAACAAAGCCCAGCGGGGCGATCAGCGTGCCATCTTCCAGCTCTTTGCGAACCAGCAAACGCGGTGCCATCAGAACACCCAGACCACTTCGTGCGGCCTGAATGCCCAGCGACAGCGTCTCAAAATGTTTACCGCTATTAAAGCGACCCCTGACTCCGGTCTGGACCGCCCACTCTGACCAGGCGTGCCGTCGGGTATCTGCATGGAGCAGAGGCAGTGCTACCAGATCCTCTCCGACCCGCAGTTGCGTGGCAAAATGCGGTGCGCAAAGCGGTCCAATCTCATCCTCGCTGACCAGCGTGGCGTCTAAATCGGGTTCAGGTGGATCGCCATGGCTGAGGATCAGTACATCCACATGTTCGCTGCGCAGTTGCGCGATCTCAGCGAGCGGCAGAAAGTGAACTTCAATCTCCGGATAGCGTTGGTAAAAGCTGGCGATTCGGGGGATCAGCCATTGTGACAAAAAGCTGGGAGCACAGGAGACGCGGATTTGCTGAAGCAGGCCGGTGCGAATAGTCTCGCAGCTGCTGCGTAACTCACTGAATGCCTGCTGACAGCTCAGAAGCAGCCGGTCGCCGTGTGCGGTCAGTTTCACGCGGCCATGACTACGGACAAACAGCGGCTTACCCATCCAGCTCTCCAGCTGGCGAATCTGATGGCTGATGGCGCTGTGGGTCACATGCAGATGTTCAGCCGCCACACTAAAGCTGCTGTGTAAGGCTGCCTGGTGAAAATAGTGCAGCGCTCTGAGTGGTGGCAGTCCGTTCATCCCTATCTCCTGTGCAGAAACCTAACAGGGATTGTTAATTTATATCATTTTAAAGTCCAGCCGCATTGACCTACTCTGTAAAGCAAATTCTGGCGGGTTGACTCAGCCTTATATCTGTGTTTTTTTCAGCGATATTCCGCCTCGCTTAACCTGCGCTCACGCCGCACACTCCATGAAGCGAGACAACCATGGCTCACAGCCCTTTATCCTCTGAAACGTCAGCAGAGGCGCGCCATCGGTTACGCCTGGCGCTCTCACGCTTTTACCGGCTGGAGCAATTCGATCTCTTCTTCGCGCCCTCACTGCATGTAGCGCAGGTCCTGCTTTCTCAGCTTTTTCTGCGTCAGGAGCAGGCACGTAATCAGCAGCGCTACGCCTCGCGTTATCCGATCACCGAACTTAGTAACCTGCCAGCGGTTCCGCTGATAGCAGGCAGCATTATGCTGGTTCCTCATATCGAATTGCCGAATGGCCGCGTGCGTCCCTTACAGGATTGCCAGAATCAGGGCGTGACTGAGGCGAGCGAGAGCTTCGCCAGCGTGCTGCATCAAAGACTGATCGATGAATCCCATTTGTTTGTTACCCGGCTGGATCGCCACGCTGAGATCTGCAGCGATCTGGTGCTCGTAGCGTTGCGGACCCATGACTTCAGTACGCTGGTGCGCAGCGAACTGCGGCTATTTGAACAGGGACTGACTCTTAACGCCACGTACGAGGCGCTGCGCCGCTTCGACGATCCGCTGTGGCGCCCCTACAATGCTGCCACCGTCGATGCGCTTTCCCTGTCATCCCCGCTGCCGCTGAACTCCTGTCATCAGCCTGGTTTGCCGTTCGCCAGCTTTAATGTTCCGGCCTCGCTGATCTCTGCGCTGTCAGATGCGGACGATGTGGTGAAATGGCCGCAGCTGGCGAGGCTGCAGCTGAATGCTAACGTGCGGGGCAGCGGCAAAAAAAGCGTGAATATGACGCATCATCTGAGTCGGCGACTGCAATTTCTGCTCAGCGCAGGTGGTAAATCTGAAAAAGCGTCAGTCAGGCCGGGCGGGTCGGGGTCAGGGCCAGAAAGCCGCTAAAGTCACCCTGCGCGATCCGCGCCCTTCCTTGTGATGAGCGGGTCATAATGGTATGTTCTTCCGCTTCTAAGATAGATCAATGCGATTCGCAAGGGGATTTACGCAATGCGTATTATTCTGCTCGGAGCTCCGGGCGCAGGTAAGGGGACTCAGGCCCAATTCATCATGGAGAAGTACGGTATTCCGCAAATCTCCACCGGCGACATGTTGCGTGCAGCAGTAAAAGCAGGCAGCGAGCTGGGCAACCAGGCGAAAGCCATTATGGATGCTGGCAAACTGGTGACCGATGAGCTGGTGATTGCGCTGGTCAAAGAGCGTATCACTCAGGAAGACTGCAAAAACGGTTTCCTGCTGGACGGTTTCCCGCGCACCATTCCTCAGGCAGATGCAATGAAAGAGGCCGGGATCAAGGTTGATCACGTGCTGGAGTTTGCCGTACCGGACGAACTGATTGTTGAACGCATCGTGGGCCGTCGTGTTCACACCCCATCTGGCCGCGTTTATCACGTCACCTTTAATCCACCGAAAGTGGAAGGCAAAGATGATCTGACCGGCGAAGAGCTGACCACGCGTAAAGACGATCAGGAAGAGACCGTGCGTAAGCGCCTGGTGGAATACCATCAGATGACCGCGCCACTGATTGCTTACTACAGCAAAGAAGCGGAAGCGGGCAACACCGCCTATCACAAAATCGACGGGACCCGTAAGGTGACCGAAGTGAGTGCTGAGCTGGCTAAGATCCTCGGCTAAGCTCAACGGGGCCGGTATTACTGGCCCCTTTTGCAGTAATCGATTTTACCTCCCACTAATTCCGCTACAATTTCCCCGTTTTCACGCATCCCCGCTGTCATCAAGGAACTCCAATGAGGCAAGATAAGCCCGGCGTGTTATTGGTAAATTTAGGTACGCCAGACGCCCCAACCACACCTGCAGTTAAACGCTATCTGAAACAATTTTTAGGCGATCCGCGCGTGGTTGATGCGCCGCGCTGGCTCTGGTGGCCGGTTCTCAATGCTGTCATTCTGCCGTTTCGCTCGCCACGCGTCTCTAAACTCTACGCATCGGTCTGGATGGAAGGGGGATCACCGCTACTGGTATACAGCATGCGTCAGCGCGATGCCCTGGCGGCCCGTGTTGATATGCCCGTCGAGCTGGGCATGAGCTATGGTAACCCGAGCCTGAAAAGTGCAGTCGATAAGCTGATGGCGCAGGGCGTGACCCGCCTGATTGTGCTGCCACTCTACCCGCAATTCTCCTGCTCCACTGTGGCCTCAGTGTGGGATGGTCTGACCGCCGTATTCAAAGATTACCGTTCGCTGCCTGACGTGCAGTTTATTCGCGACTATGCCGAGCATCCGGCCTATATCGCCGCGCTGAAAGCGACGGTGGAGCGCTCATTTGAGCGGCACGGTCAGCCCGATCTGCTGGTGTTATCGTTCCACGGCATTCCGCAGCGTTTTGCCAACGAAGGCGATGACTACCCGCAGCGCTGTGCGGATACCACTGCGGCCCTGGTTAAAGCGCTGGGTCTGCGTGACGGTCAGTACATGATGACCTTCCAGTCACGTTTTGGTCGTGAACCCTGGCTGATGCCTTACACCGACAAAACCATGGAAAGCCTGCCCGCCAAAGGGATCAGGCATGTTCAGGTGATGAGTCCGGGCTTCTCCTCTGACTGTCTGGAGACGCTTGAGGAGATCAGTGGCGAAAACGGCGAGATCTTCATGCATGCCGGTGGTGAGAAGTTTGAGTATATCCCTGCGCTGAACGCCGATGAGGCGCATATCGACATGATGGCGCAACTGGTCGACGCACGCCGTTAAAGCGCAGGCGGAGAGTGTGATATCATTCTCCGCCTGTTTTTCCAGACGGCACCTCCCGATGAAATTTCCCGGCAAACGCAAATCCAAACACTACTTTCCCGTCAGCGCACGCGATCCCCTGTTACAGCCCGCACAACACGACGTTGATGCCGGCAGCTGGGTGGTGGGTATCGACCAGACGCTGGTGGATATCGAAGCCAAAGTCGATGACGCTTTTCTTGAGCGTTACGGCCTGAGTGCCGGGCACTCGCTGGTCATCGATAATGCCGTCGCGGAAGCGCTCTATAACGAGCTGATGCGCGAAGCGCTGATCACCCATCAGTTTGCCGGTGGCACCATCGGTAACACGCTGCATAACTTCTCGGTACTGGCTGATGACCGCTCGGTGCTGCTGGGTGTTATGTGCAATAACATCCAGATTGGCGGCTACGCCTATCGTTATCTCTGCAACACCTCAAGCCGGGTCGATCTTAACTATCTGCAGGGCGTCGATGGCGCTATTGGCCGCTGCTTTACGCTGATTGGTGAACATGGCGAGCGAACGTTTGCTATCAGCCCAGGCCAGATGAACCAGTTGCAGCCGGATAACGTGCTGGAAGAGGTGATTGCCGGTGCCTCTGCACTGGTACTGACCTCTTACCTGGTGCGCTGCGCCGAAGGTGAGCCGATGCCGCAGGCGACGTTACGGGCGATTGAGTATGCCAAACGTCACAACGTGCCGGTGGTGCTGACGCTGGGCACCAAACATGTGATTGGCGACAATCCTGAGTTCTGGCGGGACTTCCTGCGTGATCATGTCAGCATCGTGGCCATGAATGAAGAGGAAGCGCTGGCGCTGACCGGCGAAGCCGATCCACTGCTCGCTTCCAATATGGCGCTGGATTGGGTGGATCTGGTGCTCTGCACCGCCGGCCCGATTGGGCTTTACATGGCGGGCTACACCGAAGACGAGTTCAAACGTAAAACCAATCATCCGCTGTTGCCGGGTGCGATTGCTGAGTTCAACCAGTACGAGTTTAGCCGCGTAATGCGCCAGCAGGATTGCCAGCAGCCGCTGCGTGTTTTCTCGCACATCGCGCCTTACATGGGTGGACCGGAAAAGATCATGAACACCAACGGTGCCGGTGATGGGGCGCTGGCGGCGTTACTGCATGACATCACCGCCAATAACTATCACAGCCTGAATGTGCCTAACTCCAGCAAACATGCGCGTCCGTATCTGACCTATTCGTCGCTGGCGCAGGTGTGTAAGTATGCCAACCGTGTCAGCTATCAGGTGCTGAATCAGCATTCGCCGCGTTTAACCCGCGGCCTGCCGGAGCGGGAAGACAGTCTGGAAGAGTCTTACTGGGATCGGTAAAGCGGGTCGCCACAGGGCGGCAGACAGTTTGCAAACTTAAATGAGGGTGAATCTGACAGCAATTGATTAATTCAACGTGCAGGGAACAGGGTCAGAAGAGGAAAGCGTCCCGCGCCAGGACGGCGCGGGCCGAGCATGTCATGGATGACGGCTTTTGCGTCTTTCCGCTCTGAACCTGTTCCCTGTGCCGTCTCGGTATCACAGCTATACGGGCCAGACTTAATCAGCGCACTACGTCGCAGGCCTGTAAATCCTCGCCCTGCGTCATCTCATCCTGAAGGATTTGCAGCATACTGCTGGCAATCTCACGCTCACCCATCACCACGCGAGTGGCGCCACGTTCCATGATGTACTCCACTTCATCGTCATAGTGAGCGCGGGCGATAATCTCGATATTCTGATGTTTTTCACGCGCGGCGGTGACCACTTCTCCCGCCTCATATCCATTCGGGATGGTCAGCAACAGCCAGCGGGCGCAGTCGAGTCGGGCCAGTTCCATGGTGTCCGCGCGAGCCGCATTTCCCAGCACGGCTTTGATGCCTTGCTCGCGCAGTGCTTCAACACGCGTGCGGGAATTCTCAACCACCACCAGCGGAACATTGGCTTCAAGCAGCTTCTGGCCAATCAGGCTGCCAACACGACCATAACCCACAATCACGGCGTGATTGCAGAAATCGACCGGGATCTGCTTCTCTTCTTCAATTGCTTCTTCCAGCGTCTGCTCTTCCATTGTCTCCGTTTTCGCCAGGAAACGCTCAAGCAGGGTAAACAGAATCGGGTTCAGCATAATCGACAGGATGGCGGCGGCCAGCACCAGATTGCGGCCCTCATCATTCAGCAGCCCAAGTGAGATACCCAGGCCGGCCAGAATAAAGGCGAACTCACCAATCTGCGCCAGGCTGACCGAAATGGTCAGAGCCGTACGACGCGAATGGCCAAGCAGCGACACCAGCAGCCAGGCAGCGACTGACTTACCCACCACAATAATGACCAGCGCGCCCAGCACCGCCAGCGGCTGCGTGATCAGAATCGACGGGTCAAACAGCATGCCGACCGACACAAAGAACAGTACGGCAAACGCATCGCGCAACGGCAGGGTATCGCGCGCAGCGCGGTGGCTCAGTTCCGACTCGTTCAGCACCATACCGGCGAAGAAAGCGCCCAGCGCAAACGACACATCAAAGAATTCAACCGCACCAAAGGCGATGCCCAGTGCCAGTGCTAACACCGCCAGTGTAAACAGCTCGCGTGAGCCAGTGGCGGCGCTGCGGGCGAGAATCCAGGGCACAGCACGGCGTCCCACCACCATCATCAGCACCATAAAGGCGGCGACTTTGCCAATCGTCCACAGCAGGTCCCAGACCAGCAGTCCGGCGCTGGCGTTACCCTGTTCCATCATGCCGGCAATCGCAGGCAGCAGCACCAGCGTCAGTACCATCACCAGATCTTCAACGATCAACCAGCCAATCGCTATCTGTCCACGCTGGCTGTCGATCAGCTGTCGCTCCTCTAACGCGCGCAGTAACACCACGGTACTGGCGGTAGAGAGGCACAGACCAAACACCAGGCCCGTCATCCATGACCATCCCATCGTCCACGATAATCCCATTCCCAGTAACGTCGCGACCGCAATCTGTGCGATGGCACCGGGAATGGCGATCGACTTTACCGACATCAGATCTTTCATCGAGAAGTGCAGGCCGACACCAAACATCAGCAGGATAACGCCGAGTTCTGCCAGTTCAGGGGCCAGATTCGTATCTGCAACAAAGCCGGGAGTAAAGGGACCGGCCAGCACGCCAGCTATCAGGTAGCCGACCAGGGGAGAAATTCGCAGGCGATTTGCCAGCATCCCAAGGAGAAATGCCAGAACCAGTGCTCCGACAATGGTAGTGATCAGCGGTGTGGTGTGATGCATGCCTGTCTCCTTGTATACAAATGTGTCCGCTTGTAACAAATGAGTTTAAAACAAAATCTATTCTTTCGCTGAGCAATTTGCGGGAATACCTTAAAAAACCACGAAAAAAAGTCAAATGTACAGTTGAGTGGGTGTTTTTATTCATTATCCGCAATATTCACTGATTTGACGCTTCAGACCAGGGGATGAGAAATAAATATCAGATGCAGTAAATGATGCCGTTCTGGCGTGAAAAAGAGATAAATGTGTGTGCAGAGCAGTTAAATTCTGTCAGCGGCACTTTTTACAGCAGTCAGCAGGGAGGTCAGCAATAGCGTTTACTGCCTGTATCTGCACTCTCCACCAATAACCGGACAGGGTCACTGGTAAAGCGCGTTATCGCACTAACGCCGCTTTGCAGGGCTGTCCTGCTCATCAAAGGCGGATCAGAAATAAAAGATCAGGGCGTGTCAGGCAGATGAATGTGCATTGGCCTTGAGTTCGCCGGGGGAATGTGCGACACAGTGGGGCAAAGCGGCAGAAAGTCGGGCCAGACGATAAATTAAGGAGAGTCTCAGTGTTGTTATCTAAATGGACAGGGGTGGGCATGGCACTGCTGGTGGCCGTGATGCCGCTGTTTTCACAGGCCGCCCAGGCCGATCGCACCTATCGTTTCAGTCTGCTGCACACCAACGATGAGCACGGTCATTTCTGGTTTAATGAACAGGGTGAGTATGGCCTGGCCGCGCAGAAAACCCTGATGGATACTATGCGCTACGATGTTCAGTCCCGCGGCGGCGGCGCATTGATCCTCTCTGCCGGTGATGTGAACACGGGCGTGCCGGAGTCCGATGAGCTGGACGCTGAACCCGATTTCCGCGCGATGAATCTCATTGGCTATGATGCGATGGCGCTGGGCAACCATGAATTCGACAAGCCGATCGCGGTCCTGCGTAAGCAGGAACAGTGGGCGAGATTCCCGCTACTGGCCGCCAACGTGTATCAAAAAAGCACCGGTCAGCGCCTGTTCAAACCCTGGGCGGTATTCAACCGTCTCGGATTAAAGATCGCGGTGGTCGGGCTTATCACCCCGGACACGGCGAAACTGGCTAATCCGGCCGGACTGACAGATACCGAGTTCCGCGATCCGGTCGCTGAAACGGTGAAAGCGGTGGCTGAATTGCGCGCTACCGAGAAGCCGGACGTGATTGTCGCGCTGACCCATCTGGGCCACTATGACGACGGTAAACACGGCAGCAACGGCATAGGTGATGTCACGCTGGCGCGCAGCCTGCCTGCCGGAACGATCGACCTGATTGTCGGCGGTCATTCGCATGATGCGGTCTGCATGGAAAAAGAGAACGTCAGCGTAAAAAATTATCAGCCAGGCCAGCCGTGTGAGCCGGATAAGCAAAATGGCATCTGGATTATGCAGGCCGACAAGTGGGGCAAATATGTCGGCCGCGGTGACTTCACCTTCCGTAATGGTCAGGTGACGCTGGAGGCTTATCAGCTGGTGCCGGTTAACCTCAAACATAAGATAAAGAATGCAGATGGCAGCGAAACCTGGCTGACCTGGCAGGAAGAGATCCCGAAAAACACCGCCATGATGAAGTTGCTGATGCCGTTCCAGAAACGTGCAGAGGCGAAGTTAATCGTGAATGTTGGCAGCGCTGACGGCAATTTCAGTGGTGAAAAAGAGCAGGTTCGCTTTGAGCAGACGAATCTGGGCCAGCTGATTCTGCGCGCCCAGATGGCGTTCACCAAAGCCGATTTTGCGGTGATGAGCGGTGGCGGTATTCGTACCTCACTGAAAGCAGGCAAGCTGAACTGGCGTGACCTGTTGCAGGTTCAGCCATTTGGCAATCAGGTGGTTTCGGTCACCCTGACCGGTGCGGAGATCAAAAAATATCTGGATGTCGTTGCTAATATTCAGCCTGATTCAGGCGGCTACGCGCAGTTTGCCGGCATCAGCCTGACCACCGACGGTAAGCAGGTCAGCAACGTCAGCATTAACGGTAAACCGCTGCAGGACACGCAGATTTATCGCATGGCGACCAACAGCTTCAATGCAGCAGGTGGCGACGGTTACCCGCGTCTGGATAATCACCCCGGGTATGCCAACAGTGGAGCCGTTGATGCGCAGGTGCTGCGCGACTTCATTAAGGCGCATTCGCCAGTGAAAGCCAGCGACTATCAGCCGAAAGGGCAGATCGTGCACCTGACCGATGAGCAGATTCGGGCACGGGATGAAGCAGCGGAAAAAGCGCGGAAGCGTAACTATCCAAAAATGATTCTGGCGTGGATCTGGCCGTGGGGGAATGAAACAGCCCGTACGCATTGAGCTTAACGGGAGGCGCTTGCGCCTCCCTTTTTTCTTACGCCTGGCAGGAGTGACGTCTAATCCAGCGCTCGCGCAGTTTGTCCCATACCCAGTTGTAGGCCATGGTGTAGGGCAGGAAGAAGAGGAAAAAGGCCACTTCTACCAGCAATGCCTGACCCAGGGAGATATCCAGCATCCAGGCGGCAATCGGCAGACCAATCAGGATAAATCCGCCTTCAAATCCCACTGCATGTAACACACGCACGCCGGGTCCGCGTTTCTGGCCGGGCGCATAAAGCCTGTCAAATCCGCTGTTATAAATCATGTTCCATAGCATCGCGACCGTTGAGAGCATAATCGCCAGCGATCCCATCTGAAACAGCGGCTTATTCATCACCCATGCCGCCAGCGGCGAAACGGTCAGAATCGCCAGCGTTTCAAAGCAGACAGCATGAAGAATACGTTCTTTAATTGAGCGGGTACGCATTGTTAATTCTCCTTGAATAATGCGGCGCATTTTCACACGTCAGAATGCTAAGATAAAATGAACACCTATCGAAAAAAGCGATGGTTCAGATGCGTTACTCCCCGGAATCCCTTGAGGCTTTTATGCAGACCGTGGCGAGCGGTTCTTTCTCTGCGGCGGCGCGCGCGCTGGGTAAAAGTCAGTCCACCATCAGCGCAGCAGTGGCAAATTTAGAAGATGATCTCGGTTTCGTGCTGTTTGATCGCGCCGGTCGTCAACCCATCCTGACCGAGCAGGGACGCCGTGTTATTCCTCAGGTTCAGCAAATCCTCGCCGCCAGTGAGCGGCTGGATGCGCTGGCGATACGTCTGTCGCAGGGCGTTGAGCCCCGGCTGAGTTTTGCTATGTCCGATTTCTGGCAAACCGATCACCACGAGCATCTGCTCAGGCAATTTGATGCCCGTTATCCGGAGATTGAACTGGAGGTCATGATTGCCGAGGATGGCGATGTGCTGGATCTGCTGCAGGCCGGGCGGGTCCATCTGGGTGTGGTGCGGGCACAGCCTAATCTGCCGGTGGATATTGCGGTAGCACGACTGCAGGTTGAAGCGCAGATGGCCGTCTTTTTACATCGCGATCATCCGCTGGCGCAGCTTAGTACCGTCAGCGAAAGTGAGCTGGAAGGCGTTCGTCACCTGCGGCTAAACACCTGGGTTGAGGCCTCTGAACCCGCGCCGATGGGACGAATCTGGTCGGCACCCACGTACTTACTGCTGTTAGAGATGGCGGAGCAGGGATTTGGCTGGACTGTTTTGCCGCGCTGGCTGGTGAAGCAGTTTGGACATGACGTCCTGAAAGAGCTGTCGATGCCGGGCTGGCCGCAGCATATCGCCATTGAGGTGGTGTGGTCGCGACGCACGCCACCTGGCCCGGCGGGCCGCTGGATGATCGATCAGCTTTGCGCCCAGCCACGGGTTTAATCGTGGCGGGCGATATCCGCAAACGGGGCGTCCAGCAGCCGCGAAAGATCCTGTGGTGCCAGTTCGATATCCAGTCCACGCTTACCGCCTGAAATAAACATGGCGTCAAACGCGCGGGCAGAATGGTCAATCACCGTAGGCAGCCGTTTTTTCTGCCCCAGTGGACTGATACCGCCCACCAGATAACCGGTAACCCGCTGCGCCAGCTGGGGATCGGCCATATCTGCTTTCTTCGCGCCCAGCGCTTTTGCCACCTTCTTGAGATCCAGCTGTGTCGAAACTGGCGTAATCGCCACCGCCAGCTGTTTCGCCTCGCCATTCAGCGCCACCAGCAGCGTTTTATACACCTGCCGCGCATCCAGATTGAGTTTGCGCACGGCTTCATCACCAAAATGCGTTTCGTGACTGTCATGCTCATAGGGGTGCAGGACGAAGCTGACTTTTTGTTTTTCCAGCAATTTTACGGCGGGCGTCATACGGGCTCCTTACTAAGAAAAATCTTATTGCGCAGATCCATTGAAAAAGGTGGCGAAATTTTGTTCTTTGCGTAAAATTGGCCTCGCGCCCGCAATCTGATTGCTGGCGATAACCAAAATCATAAACAAATTCCTCTTTGACGGGCCGATAACATTATCGGCTCTCTTTTTTTCAGGGCTTCTTCAGCATATCAGGCAGATTAGCTTCGCCGTACAGATGCAGCGCGCCGACCGCGACCACATAGTTTCCTGCCGCGAGCCCTCGCATGCTGTCACACCATTGCGCATTGCGCTGACCGATCAACGTATCATTCAGCGCCTGACTAAACGTGGCGGGCAGGGTAATTTCCGGCTGGCGTGGCGGCGTATCGAGCCACCAGCTCACCATCATCTGCAGCAGTCGCGCATTGGTATGCCAGTGCAGCAGTGTGTCCTGTAACAGCGCCATACCGTCATCCGGCAGTGCGGTCAGCAGGGCGATCTGTGCATCTGCGCCTTCCAGTTCAATCACCGGCTTGTTCAGATCTTTTGCTGCCTGCAGCAACTGATAATCGATGCCGTAGTCAGGTCGCAATCCCAGTCTTTGCGCCTGCTGTGCCTGTAACATCAGCGCCACCTGCCAGGCGGGCAGGTTATCCAGCAGGCTCAGGTTGAGACTCATCTCCTGACACAGTGCGGTGAGCGTTTGCATCGTACTGCTCTCCAGCCGTGTCGTGAGTGCTGGACGATCGCCCCGGTGATCAAAGGGTGATCCACCCTGCGTAATATCCGCTTCCACTATGAGCGCATCCGCCTGCTGCAACAGATGCAGCAGGCGCGGCGGCAACGGTTGCATGTCGCGCGTTCCCATATGGATGCTGCCCACCAGATGCAACTGACGATCGCCAAGCCGGACATCCATCGCAGGCCAGCGGTAACTGGCGGGAAAAAGTTGGCTGATAAAGCCGCGCAGTGAGCGCCAGATGTTGCCTGTCATTCCCAATCCTTGCGGTTCAAAACGCCATGCTAGCGACTTCAGAGAACGAAAAACAGCGCTGAAAAGGCGATTACTGGCGCGGCGGTTGGTAACGCAGCAGGCGGTTTGCATTGCTGACCACCGTTATAGAGGAGAGCGCCATCGCTGCACCCGCCACAATCGGGCTAAGCAGAGTACCGGTCAGCGGATAGAGCACACCCGCAGCCACCGGAATACCGATGCTGTTATAGATAAATGCGCCAAACAGGTTCTGCCGGATATTGCGCAGTGTCGCAGAAGCGAGCGCTAACGCATCCGCCACGCTGTTCAGGTCGGCACGCATTAATGTAATGCCTGCCGTTTCCACGGCGACATCGCTGCCGCCGCCCATGGCAATGCCCACTTCGGCCTGCGCTAGCGCAGGCGCGTCATTGATACCATCACCGACCATCGCAACGCGGCGGCCCTGCTGCTGTAAGGCTTCAATGGCAGCCGCTTTGCCATCCGGCAACACGCCAGCAATGACTTCATCAATACCGGCTTCGGCTGCAATGGCGCGCGCGGTATTTTCATGGTCACCGGTCAGCATAATCAGGCGATAACCCTGCTGATGCAGCCGCTTCAGGGCGGCGCCACTTTCTGGCCGAAGCTGATCGCGGAGCGCAATCAAACCGGTTAGCTGGCCCTGTTCCGCCAGTAACACCGGCGTTGCCCCCTGTTGTGTCAGGCGCGCAATCTCTGCTTCTGCCACCTGATAATCAATGCCGCTGTCGTGTAACAGTGCAGCATTACCCAGCAGCAGCGTTCTGCCATCCAGAATACCGCTGACCCCTTTACCGCGTATTGTACGAAATTGCGCTAACTGAGGCGGTTGCGTCAGTTTCGCTTCAGCGACAATCGCTTTCGCCAGCGGATGACCCGAGGAAAACTCCAGCGCGGCCGCAGTCGCTAACACGGATTCACGGCTGGCATCACCCCAGACCAGCACCTCGCTGACCTGCGGCTTACCGGCGGTGAGAGTACCGGTTTTATCAAACACCAGCGTGTCGATTTGGCTGGCGCGCTGCAGGGCATCGGCGTCGCGGACCAGCACGCCCAGTTCAGCGGCACGTCCAACACCGGCAATAATTGACATCGGTGTCGCCAGTCCCAGCGCACAGGGGCAGGCAATAATCAGGACGGTAGTCGCGATTACCAGCATGTAAGCGATGTGTGGCTGTGGCCCGAACAGATACCACACTGCGCCGCTGAGCATTGCAATCAGCACCACGACCGGAACAAAAACAGCAGAGATACGATCGGCCAGACGCCCCACATCCGGTTTGCTGCTCTGTGCCTGACGTACCAGCCGGATAATGCGCGACAGGGTGGTGTGATTCCCGGTGGCCCGTGCGGTAAATTCAACCGAGCCGTCCTGCACCAGCGTGCCGGCGAAGATCGCCGCACCCGGATTTTTGCTTTGCGGCACCGCTTCGCCGGTAAGCATCGCTTCATCAAACCAGGCTTCACCCGTGACGATTTCACCATCGACCGGAACCCGATCGCCGGTGACCAGGCGCAGCGTCATGCCAGGCTGGACGTCGCTTACCGGGATCAGCCGGTCACCCTGTTGATCGACCAGCCGCGCCTGGGCCGGCGTCAGATCAAGCAGGCGTTCCAGCGCCTTAGACGATCGCTGACGCGCCCGCTGCTCCAGCGCATGCCCCAGATTGATCAGTCCCAGAATCATGACGCTGGCTTCAAAATAGAGATGGCGTGCCTGCGGCGGGAAAAAGTCGGGCCACAGCACCACGCTAAAGGAGTAGACCCAGGCGGCGCCTGTGCCGAGTGCCACCAGCGTATCCATGGTGGCGCTGCCATTGCGTAAACTGCGCCAGGCACTGCGATAAAAGTGGCTGCCGGTCACGACCATGATCAGCAGGGTTACGACGCCCAGCGCCAGCCAGGTGGTGTGGTTGCTGTCGGTGAGCATCATGTTGTTGCCCACCATGCCCCAGATCATCAGTGGCACGCCAAACGCCAGGGCAACAGCAGCCTGCCAGCTGAAACGCCGCATGGCACGGCGAGCGCTGTGCTGCTGTTTTTCACGTCGCTCCTGCTCGTCATCAACGACCTGTGCGCCGTAACCTGCGGCATCGACGGCAGCCACAAGCTGGTGCGGGTCAGCATTACCCAGCACCAGCGCGCTGCGTTCACCGAGATTGACCCGTGCCTGGCTGACACCGGTAACCTGCTGCAGCGCTTTTTCAACACGACTGACGCAACTGGCACAGGTCATGCCTTCAATCAGCAGCATATGGGCAGGCAACGCTTTTTCTGCCGGATGAGAAGCGGTCTCCGTTGTCAGCGCCTCCGGCGGCGGCTCCGATGCTGTCAACGGTTCAGACTTTGGGGAGGCGTCTGCTGTTTTCAGCGTGGCGTGATAACCCGCCTGTTCCACAGTAGCAATCAGCGCGGCCGCATCCGCCTGACCAGAAACCTGCGCTTCCTGTTGAGTGACCTCAGCCAAATCAACATCGTCGCGTTGTTCCAGTGCCTCTTTGACGCGTTTGACACAGTGACCGCAGGATAAGCCGTCGAGTGCCAGGGAAATAGTGTGTGACATAATCAACTCCTTCTGTAATCCCATTTGACGAATTGGTCAGTTCCGATTCATGCTTAAGCATAAACCTTCCATCAAGGGGAAGGTCAAGGGGATGCAAATGAACATCAGCGATGTGGCGAAAAAGACCGGGCTGACCAGCAAGGCGATTCGCTTTTACGAAGAGAAAGGCGTGGTGACACCGCCGTTGCGCAGTGAAAATGGTTACCGCACGTATAGCGGTCATCACATTGACGAGCTAAACCTGTTACGTCAGGCGCGTCAGGTGGGGTTCACGCTGGATGAGTGTCGTGAGCTGGTGGCGTTTTTCAATAATCCCTCGCGCCACAGTGCTGATGTCAAAGCCCGCACGCTGCAGAAAGCTGATGAAATCGCGGCCCACATTGAAGAATTGCATACCATGCGCGCACGCCTGCTGGCGCTGGCGGACGCCTGTCCCGGCGATGACAGTGCCGAGTGTCCCATCATCAATAATCTGGCCGGATGCTGCGGTCAGCGTGGCTGAATACGCAGTGTGATGCCCTCAACACCCACCACGACCACCGCTGTGCCCGCAGGCAGATCCCGATCTGCCTCAACACGCCAGCTGCTGTCCCCGATGCGCACATGGCCGGTGCGGTTGTGCAGGGCGGTATCCAGTGTAAGCTGCAACCCGATCATCTGGCTGCCGCGCTGGTTCAGAGCGTTGGGTTTTTGATGCGCCTCGCGGTGGCGCATCCAGCGATACCACAAAAAAACACACACCAGCGTCATCGCGGCAAACAGGGAGCCCTGTGCCGTCCAGCTCACTGGCATAAACCATTCAATGAGGCCGACAATAACCGCCGCCAGACCGCTCCACAGCAGATAACCGCTGGTGCCCAGCATCTCAGCCGCCAGCAGTAATCCACCCAGCGTCAGCCAGAACCAGTGCGGGTGCGCGATAATGTCGGCCAGCATCAGCGTTTCGACTCAGTGCGTGAGTCCTTCAGCAGTTCACCGATGCCTGCAATTGAACCCAGCAGACTGCTTGCCTCCAGCGGCATCATGACGACTTTGCTGTTATTCCCCTCACCGATTTTTTGCAGCGCATCGGTGTATTTTTGTGCCACGAAGTAGTTGATCGCCTGAATATCGCCTGCTGCGATCGCTTCAGAGACCATTTTCGTGGCGTTAGCTTCTGCCTCAGCCTGACGCTCACGCGCCTCTGCCTGAAGGAATGCCGACGTACGTTCACCTTCGGCTTTAAGGATTTGCGACTGCTTTTCCCCTTCAGCGCGCAGGATTGCCGCCTGCCGTACACCTTCGGCTGTGAGAATGTCGGCGCGTTTGGTTCGCTCCGCTTTCATCTGCGCATTCATCGCGCCAATCAGTTCCTGCGGCGGACGCACGTCACGAATCTCGATGCGGGTGATCTTAACGCCCCACGGATTCGTCGCTTCATCCACGATGTGCAGCAGGCGGGTGTTGATGCTGTCGCGCTGTGACAGCATTTCGTCCAGCTCCATACTGCCAAGAACAGTACGCATGTTGGTCATGGTGAGGTTCAGGATAGCCTGCTCAAGATTGCTGACTTCATAGGCGGCACGCGCAGGGTCAACGACCTGAATAAAGCAGACGGCGTCGATGGTGACGTTGGCGTTGTCTTTAGAAATGATCTCCTGCGAGGGAATATCCAGTACCTGTTCCATCATGTTGATCTTACGACCGACACGATCCATGAACGGCACTACCAGGCTTAATCCTGGCTGCAGGGTGCGGGTATAACGGCCAAAGCGCTCGACCGTCCATTGAAAACCTTGTGGCACGATTTTAACGGTCGCCCAGACCGCTACCAGTGCCAGGATAATCAGGGCAGGAATAACAGTAATCATACAACCTCCGCATTGTCAGATTAACGGGCCGAGTCGCTTCGGCCCGTGGTACTGCTGTTTAATACAGCAGGGAGTAGAGCTGGCGACGATAGCGCGCAGCCAGTGCATCGCCGGTTCCCAGCGCGGCCAGAATTTCCTGTAGCATTTTACGCGCCTGGCCATCAGCGGCATTAAGATCAGATTTCAGGAAACTGAACAGCAGTTCCAGTGCTTCTTCATTACGACCCACCTGATGCAGCTGTAACGAGAGTTTAGCAGCCAGTCCGGCGTTAGTCGGGTCCGCTTCCAGCTCGGATTGCAGCTGCTGAATCTCCGGCGTATCCGCAGCCTGTTTCAGCAGATCGATCTGTGCCATCAGGCTCTGATAACGGGTATCCTGGTCCTGCAGCGGCACCACTTTCAGCACTGCCTCCGCTTCATCGCTGCGGTTCAGGGTAATCAGCACCTCCGCCAGCAGGAAACCAATTTCGCTGGACTGGTTGCTCAACTGCCACGCATCTTTTAACAGTGGCAGCGCCTCCAGCGGTTTCTCTTCCTGCATCAGCGCCATCGCCTGTTGCGCTTTCAGCTCTTCTTCGCGCGGCAGCACTTTTTTCAGCAGGGCGCGGATCGCTTCTTCTGGCTGTGGTCCCTGGAAGCCGTCGACCGGCTGGCCATCCTGGAACAGGTAGACGGTCGGAATTGAACGCAGACCAAACTGCGAGGCCACCCGTTGCTCTTTGTCACAATCCAGCTTTGCGAGGATAAACTGACCCGCGTACTCCTGGGCAAGACGCTCCAGCACCGGCGTCAGCTCCAGACAGTGCTGGCTGCGCTCAGACCAGAAGTAGAACAGCACCGGCAGCTGCATCGACTGCTCAAGGGTCTGCTGCAGGTTAGATTCGTTGATGTCGATGATAGAAGCTTGTGGTGACATGGATAAGTCTCTTTGCAAAAAGTGTTCTAAGAATATGGGGCCAACTGGCCCGGCTTCAAGCGCTATTACGCAGGCCTGATTAATGGCTGCGCAAAATGCGATCCAGCATCCAGCCAGGCAGTAACCGTTTCAACAGGCTCATTACGTGTGCGACCAGTGTCACCGGGTAGCGTAAACGTGGATGTTTACTCTCGAGTGCGTGACGAAGTTTAGGCAGAATGGCTTCCGGTGGCAGGGTGAAGCGTGCCGCGATGCCGGGGTTACGCACCGGATTATGCTGTTCGCCCTGCGTCACATTATCGGTAAAGCGCGTCTCAATCGGTCCCGGTTCTATCAGACTGACCCGAATGCCACTGCTGCGCACTTCCAGCCGCAGTGCATCGCTCCAGGCTTCCAGTGCATATTTACTGGCAGCGTACGCGCCCCGGCCTGGCGTGGAGATCAGTCCCAGCACCGAACTGGTATTCACAATGCGGCCATCGCCGCTGGCTTGTAACGCAGGTAACAGCCGCAGCGTTAATTGATGTACACCGAAAAAGTTGCTGGAAAACTGCTGTTCAAGTTGCTGACGGGAGAGGGTACGAAGCGGTCCATAGAGGCCAAACCCGGCGTTGTTAAACAGCGCATCCAGACGGTTATCGCATAACGCGAGTATCGCATCTGCTGCCTGATCCACGCTCTGCGGATCGTCCAGATCGAGCTGTAGCCCGGTAAAACCCAGCGTGTTCATACGCGCGACATCGTCGGCTTTGCGGCAGGCGGCGATCACCCGGTAACCTCGCGCCAGTAAATCGTGGGCGGCGACCAGGCCAATGCCGCTTGAACAACCTGTAATCAGAATAGTTTTTTGCATTTATTTACCCTATTTGCGCATCCTGGCGCGTTACGGCTGCTTAACTAAGGGGGCCAGTTCTTTTGCCATTAACGCAGAGATAAACGGCTGAGCATCAGGATTCGGATGAATACCATCCTGCTGCATCCATTCGGGTTTCAGATAGACCTGCTCCATAAAAAAGGGCACCAGAGGGATGGCATGCTGCTGTGCGAGCTCCGGATAGATGCCGCTGAACGCCTCGGTGTAGCGGCGGCCATAGTTGGCGGGCAGACGGATCTGCATCAGCAAGGGTTTCGCATTAGCGGCTTTGACATCGTCGATCACTTTACTCAGATTCTGTGCGATAGCGTCGGGCGGGAAACCGCGCAGACCATCGTTACCGCCCAGTTCGATTAACACCCATTGCGGCTTATGCTGTTTTAATAGCGCAGGCAGGCGCGCCAGTCCCTGGGCAGCAGTATCACCGCTGATGCTGGCGTTGACCACTTTCGGTTTCTGCTGCCACTGCTTATCAAGCAGGCTGGGCCAGGCCGCAGTGGCAGACATGCGATAGCCCGCACTCAGGCTGTCGCCCAGCACCATCAGGGTATCTGCAGCAGCAAGACGGGATACCAGCAGAAGAATCAATAACAGGAAGGGATAATGCCAGCGGAAAACATTGTTGAAGTTCATCATCTTACTAAGTCCGTCGGTCAGGGAGAGCATCAGTTAACCATCCTCACCGGAGTTGAGTTGGTTGTCAAACCAGCCGAGACCATTGCGCTGATTGGCGAGTCGGGTTCCGGCAAGTCTACCCTGCTGGGCATTCTGGCCGGGCTGGACGATGGCAGCAGCGGTGAAGTGCATCTGCTGGGTCAGCCGCTGCACCAGATGAATGAAGAGCAGCGTGCAGCAATGCGTGCCCGGCAGGTTGGTTTTGTGTTTCAGTCATTTATGCTGGTACCGACTCTGAATGCGCAGGAAAACGTTCAACTGCCATCACTGTTGCGCGGCGACAGCGATCGCCAGAGCCGCGAACAGGCGCGTGAACTGTTGACGCTACTCGGGCTGGGTGAGCGTCTGCATCATCTGCCCGCCCAGCTGTCCGGCGGCGAACAGCAGCGGGTCGCGCTGGCCCGCGCCTTCAGCGGTCGTCCGGGCCTGCTGTTTGCCGATGAGCCCACCGGCAATCTCGATCGTAAAACGGGTGACCGTATTGCCGACCTGCTGTTTTCTCTTAATCGCGACTTCGCCACCACGCTGATTCTGGTGACGCATGATGAACAGCTGGCGGCGCGTTGCGACCGTCGATTGCGGCTGCGTGACGGAAAATTGTGGGAGGAGCAATGATCTGGCGCTGGTTCTGGCGCGAGTGGCGCTCCCCCTCACTGCTGATCGTCTGGCTGGCTCTGACGCTGGCGGTAGCCTGTGTACTGGCGCTGGGCTCAATCAGCGATCGCATGGAAAAAGGGCTGAATCAGCAGAGTCGTGATTTTATGGCGGGTGACCGCACGCTGCGTAGCACTGAAGCTGCCCCGGAAGCCTGGCTGGAAAAAGCGAAGGAAAACGGCCTGACGGTCAGTTCTCAACTGACTTTCATGACCATGACCTTTGCCGGGCAGTCGCCACAACTCGCCTCAGTCAAAGCGGTCGATGATCGCTATCCGATGTTTGGCACCTTACAGACGCAACCTCCGGGGCTGAGACCGCAGGCAGGCACCGCGCTGGCAGCACCGCGCCTGATGGCGCTGCTCAATCTGAAAGTGGGCGATACGCTGGAAGTGGGAGACACCCAGCTGCGCATCAGCGGCGAGGTAATTCAGGAGCCGGATGGCGGCTTTAACCCGTTTGAGATGGCGCCACGTCTGCTGATTAACCTGGCAGATGCGGCGAAAACCGGTGCAATTCAGCCGGGCAGCCGCATCACCTGGCGCTATAAATTCTCTGGTAATCCTGACCAGCTGACCAGCTATGACCGCTGGATTGAGCCGCAGCTGAAGGCGGATCAGCGCTGGATCAGCGTTGAGAACACGGAAGATGCGCTGGGCCGTTCGATGCAGCGCGCGCAACAATTCCTGCTGCTCTCGGCCTTGCTGACGCTGATGCTGGCGATTGCAGCCGTGGCGGTCGCCATGAGTCACTACTGCCGCAGCCGCTACGATCTGGTGGCGGTGCTGAAAACCCTGGGTGCGACGCACGGCGCGTTGCAGCGCTTAATCATCGGTCAGTGGCTGGCGGTGCTGCTGCTGGCGGCGATTGCCGGTGGCCTGGTGGGGCAGGGTGTGGAAGCGATCCTGATGGCGATGCTGAAACCGGTATTGCCTGCCAGCTTACCGGCAGCCAGCGTCTGGCCATGGATCTGGGCAGTGGGTTCATTGTTTGTAATTTCGCTGCTGGTGGGACTGCGTCCCTATCGTCTGCTGCTGGCAACCCAGCCGCTGCGGGTGCTGCGGCGCGATGCGGTGGCAAATCTCTGGCCGCTGAAGTTCTATATTCCGGTAATGATCGTGGTGGTCGTGACGCTGTTAGCGCTGCTGGTCGGCGGCAGTAAAATGCTCTGGGCGCTGCTGGCGGGTGTGGTGGTGCTGGCAGGATTACTGGCGTTACTCGGCTGGGGAACTCTGCTTCTATTGCGTCGGCTGGTGGTGCGCAATCTGGCATTGCGACTGGCGATCAACCGGCTGCTGCGCCAGCCCGGCATGACGCTGAGCCAGCTCGCCGCTTTTTCACTGTCGTTTATGCTGCTGGCGCTGATGCTGGTAATGCGTGGCGATCTGCTGGATCGCTGGCAGCAGCAGTTACCGGCGGATAGCCCGAACTTCTTCCTGTTGAACATGACGGCCGATCAGGTGCCGCAGGTGCGTGACTTCCTGCAGTCGCATCAGATCGCGCCCGGGACCTTTTACCCGATTGCGCGAGTACGGCTTAGTGAACTCAATGGCAAACCGGCCGATCCGAAGCTGGATAACGCCCTGAACCGTGAGCTCAACCTGACGGAACTGGCCGATCGCCCGGATCACAATCCGCTGGTGGCAGGCAACTGGCCACCAAAAGCGGGTGAAGTGTCGATGGAAGTGGAACTGGCGGATCGGCTGGGGCTGAAGCTCGGCGATACCCTGACGTTCGACGGCGATACGCAGACGTTCAGCGCACGTATTACCAGCCTGCGTAAAGTGGACTGGGAAAGCCTGAAGCCGAACTTCTTCTTTATCTTCCCGCCGGGGGCGCTCGACAGCCAGCCGCAGACCTGGCTCACCAGCTTCCGCATGGAGGCGAATCCGGTTCTGCTGGCGCAGCTGAATCGTGCTTTTCCGGCGCTGAGTCTGCTGGATATCGGCAGCATCATGCAGCAGATCGGTCAGGTACTGACGCAGGTCAGCCGGGCGCTGGAGATCATGGTGGTACTGGTCACTGCCTGCGGTGTGTTACTGCTGCTGGCGCAGATTCAGGTCGGAATGCGGCAACGCAGGCAGGAGCTGGTGGTCTACCGCACGCTGGGTGCGGGCAAAAGACTGCTACGCACCACGCTGTGGTGTGAGTTTGCCCTGCTCGGCGTCGTCTCGGGCGTGGCGGCCGCGATGGGAGCAGAAGCGGCGCTATGGGGATTACAGACAAAGATTTTCGATTTCCCGTGGCAGCCTGACTGGACATTATGGCTGGCACTGCCGTTATGCGGCGCGTTGCTGTTATCGCTGTGCGGTGGCTGGCTTGGGATTCGGTTACTGAAAGGGAAGGCGTTGTTCAGGAAGTTTGATGCGGCATAAGGCAGGGCTGACTAAGGCGGCATGAGGCCGCCTTTAACCTTTATCCGGAACGCCCCAAGAACCCGCAAGCGGGTAACGGGAAACTACAGCTTTTCAACGGCCCAGGCGATGCCGCTGGCGTACTCTTCCGGGAGCAGGGGCACCAGCGCATTGAGTGCTGTTTTGAGCCGCCCGGCATCGCTGTCGGTCAGATTCAGATGACCCACTTTACGGCCCGGTCGCACCTCTTTGTCGTACCAGTGCAGATGCACCAGCGGCTGCTGCAGCCAGCTGAGATTCACATCGGTGCCGATCAGATTAACCATTACCGACGGCGCAAATACCATTGGCTGTGGCAATGCCAGACCAAGAATGGCGCGCAGATGCAGCTCAAACTGGCTGATCGACGCACCGTTCTGCGTCCAGTGACCACTGTTGTGCACGCGGGGCGCCAGCTCATTAATCAGCAGCCCATCAGGCGTAACGAAACACTCCATTGCCATTACGCCAACGTAATTCAGTGCCTGCATAATGGCGCTGAGCATCGATTCAGCCTGCTGCTGCTGAGCCTGGTCTGCCTGCGGAAACGCTACACTGGTGCGCAGAATGCCATCCTGATGCAGGTTATGCGTCAGCGGATAGAATACAACGGTGCCATCGTGACCGCGTGCGCCCACCAGTGAGACTTCACCGGAAAAGTTGATGCCCTGCTCAACGATACATTCGCCGTAACACGCTTCGGGTAGCTGATGCGTCTCATCAGCACGCAGACGCCACTGACCTCGCCCGTCGTAACCGCCGGTGCGGCTTTTCACGATGGCCAGTTCGCCCAGCGAGTCAAACACTGCCGGCCATTCGCTTTTATCGGCCAGCAACTGCCATGGCGCGGTGGCAAGCCCCAGCTGGTCCAGCAGCTGTTTCTGCGTCAGACGATCGGCCAGACGCGGAAAAATATCACGGTTAACAAAGGCCGGATGGCTCGCCAGTTCGCGCGTCAGCGCGGTCTCCGGCCAGCGTTCGATTTCGGCGGTGATCACACTGTCAGCGATGGGCAGGGAAGCAGGATCCGCCTCCAGACCCACCGGATAGACCGCGATCCCCAACGGTTCACCTGCCTGACGCAGCATACGACCCAGCTGGCCGTTGCCCAGTACGCAAACCGGCTTCATGCATCCACCCGCGGATCAGGATGGTTCAGCACCTCATCGGTCTGACTCTGACGCCAGGTCGTCAGGCGTGACGCCAGCCCACTGTCATGCAGCGCCAGAATCTGTGCGGCCAGCAGCGCGGCATTGGCTGCGCCTGCTTTGCCAATCGCCAGCGTTCCGACCGGAATGCCGCGCGGCATCTGCACAATTGAATAGAGGCTATCCACGCCGCTTAGTGCAGCGCTCTGCACCGGTACACCCAGCACTGGCACCAGAGTTTTTGCCGCCAGCATACCTGGCAGATGTGCTGCGCCACCTGCGCCAGCAATAATCACCTGAAAACCGTTATCGGCTGCCGTTTCGGCAAAGCTGAACAGTTTATCCGGGGTACGGTGCGCAGAGACTACTTCAACATGAAAAGGGACGTCCAGGCTGGTGAGGATCTCAGCGGCGAACTGCATGGTGGCCCAGTCACTTCTGGAACCCATAACAATGGCGATGCGGGCCGGGGCGTTGGATGACATGCGGTCAACTCCTGTGAATAGACAAACAGACCTGGCCGGGCGGACAGGTTTTGAAGGGCACCGAGAATAGCATGAGAAGCACGCAAGGAAAACGGTTGCGTCCCGCTAACGTCCGCGAATTAACCGCAGATTAGAAGTCGAAATCGATGAGCTGAATGCCGCTGGCGTCGAGCTGAATCATGGAACCCCGGCTGTGCCAGGCACCCAGCACCGCGCGTTCCGCCGTTTCACCCTGCAGGTTCAGCGTATGAATGGCGGGGCGATGGGTATGACCGTGGATCAACAGCGGCACCTGCTGGCGCAGCATAGCGGCAGTGACTGCCTCCTGGTTTACATCCATGATGGTCTGGGATTTGTGCTGGTTTGCCTGTTTACTGTCGGCGCGCATCCGGGCCGCAATGCGTTTGCGGATCCTCAACGGCAGCGCCAGGAACAGTCGCTGGATCCACGGATTGTGCACTTTGGCACGAAAGCGCAGATAACCCGCATCGTCGGTGCAGAGCGTATCACCGTGCATGATGAGCAGCCGATGGCCGTAGAGCGTCAGTACCTGCTCTTCCGGCAGCAGCGTCATGCCGCTTGCGCGCGCAAAGCGTCGGCCAATCAGGAAATCCCGATTGCCATGGATGAAGAAGACCGGAACCGGGAGGGCGCGCAGGGCGCGGGCAATCTGCTGATGCAGAGGATTGGGATCGTCGTCACCAATCCAGGCTTCGAACAGATCGCCGAGAATATAGAGCGCGTCGCAGTGGGGCGCTTCGCGCTGTAAAAAATGCAGAAAACCGGCGGTAATCGCCGGTTCTTCCTGACACAGATGGAGATCTGCGATAAACAGCGTGCGCGACATTACTCGCTGACGGTCACTTTCTGGATAACGACGTCATCTTTTGGCACATCCTGATGCATGCCGCTGCGGCCAGTAGAGACTGCTTTGATTTTCTCGACCACATCCATGCCTTCAACCACTTCAGCGAACACGCAGTAGCCCCAGCCCTGAACGCTTTCGTCACGGAAGTTCAGGAAGTCGTTGTCAGCTACGTTGATGAAGAACTGTGCGGTGGCAGAGTGCGGCGCAGAAGTACGTGCCATTGCCAGCGTACCTTTGGTGTTTTTCAGACCGTTGTTCGCTTCATTCTGAATTTCGGCTTTGGTTTCTTTCTGCTTCATGCCCGGCTCGAAGCCGCCGCCCTGAATCATAAAGCCGTTGATTACGCGGTGGAAAATGGTGTTGTCGTAAAAACCTTCACGGCAGTAATCCAGGAAGTTCTGTACGGTTGCCGGCGCTTTATCATCGAAAGTTTTGATTACGATATCGCCATGGTTCGTCTGGAAAGTTACCATTTTTGTCGTCCTGTAAAGGTTGTCATCAGTTGCTGAGGTCGCGGTGTCGATTGGCGTACCCCTTTTTGTCGACCGTTCTTATATCATAATTTCCAATGACGCGTCAGCAGCACGGCGCAGTTGGCTTGCTTTGCGTCGCGCGAGCGATAAAAATACGGCACAATGTCTGGATACTTAAAAGTGCCAACCACACGCGAAAACGGAACCGTTCAATGCTTAAGATTTATAACACCCTGAGTCGACAGAAAGAGGAATTCAAACCCATTCATGCCGGTAAAATCGGGATGTATGTTTGCGGCATCACGGTGTATGACCTCTGTCACATTGGTCATGGGCGGACGTTCGTGGCATTTGACGTCGTGGCGCGCTACCTGCGTTACCTCGGTTATCAGCTTAATTATGTCCGTAACATCACTGACATTGATGACAAAATCATCAAACGCGCCAACGAAAACGGCGAGAGTATCGAAACCCTGACCAATCGCATGATCGGCGAGATGCACAATGACTTCGCTGCGCTGGGGATCCTGCCGCCCGATGAGGAGCCGCGCGCGACCCGTCACATCGCTGAGATTATCGAGCTGGTGGAAAAGCTGATTGCTCGCGGTCACGCCTATGTAGCGGACAATGGCGACGTGATGTTCGATGTGCTCAGCGACACCGATTACGGCGCGCTGTCGCGTCAGGATCTGGAGCAACTGCAGGCGGGCGCACGCGTTGAAGTGGCCGATGTGAAGCGCAACCCGATGGATTTCGTGTTGTGGAAAATGTCCAAAGCGGATGAGCCAGCCTGGTCATCGCCGTGGGGCAACGGGCGTCCTGGCTGGCACATTGAGTGTTCTGCGATGAACTGCAAACAGCTGGGTACGCATTTTGATATCCACGGCGGCGGTTCAGACCTGATGTTCCCGCACCATGAAAACGAAATCGCTCAGTCGAGCTGCGCCCATGACGGCCCTTACGTCAATTACTGGATGCACTCCGGCATGGTGATGGTTGACCGCGAGAAGATGTCCAAATCACTCGGCAACTTCTTTACCGTGCGTGACGTGCTGCAACATTATGATGCGGAAACAGTGCGTTACTTCCTGATGTCCGGTCACTATCGCAGCCAGCTTAATTACGGCGAAGATAACCTGAATCAGGCGCGTGCGGCGCTGGAGCGTCTCTACACGGCGCTGCGCCACACCGACAGCAGCGTGCCTGCAAGCGGCGGCGACGCGTTTGAAGCGCGTTTCCGCAGCGCGATGGATGATGATTTCAACACCCCGGAAGCCTACTCGGTGCTGTTCGACATGGCGCGTGAAGTCAACCGTCTGAAAAGTGAAGATGGTGCTTCAGCACATGCGCTGGCGTCTAAACTGCGCGAAATGGCTAACGTGCTGGGTATCCTGCAGCAGGATCCTGAGCTGTTCCTGCAAAGCGGCGCGCAGGTGAATGACGAAGAAGTTGCCGAGATTGAGCATTGGGTGAAGGCTCGTGCCGATGCACGCGCTGCCAAAGCCTGGGCAGAAGCAGATATCGCGCGTGACAAACTTAACGCGCTGGGTGTCATCGTCGAAGATGGGCCACAAGGGTCCAGCTGGCGTCGAAAATAAACCGGAGAGGGCGAGCAATCGCCCTTTTTTATTATGGCGATTGAACAGATTCAGATCCGCGGCTTCCGCTCAATACGCAACCTGACGCTATCGCTTCAGCAGCTGAATGTGGTGAGCGGTCCCAACGGCTGCGGTAAATCCAACCTCTATAAAGCGGTGCGGTTGCTGCATGAGGCTGCCAGCGGTCGTCTGGCGCTGGCGCTGGCTGAAGAAGGCGGCATCCAGAAAGCGATGTGGGCCGGTGGTTTACGCCGGGGCGATCGCCGACACGATCCAAAGCGACTGGAGCTGGCGGTGGTGATGGATGATATGGATTACCAGCTGGAGATTGGTTTTCCCGAGCCACTGTCGACCAGCCTGTTCAATCTGGATCCGCTGTTGAAGCAGGAGCGGCTCTGGCTCAGCGGCCAGCGACGTCGTCCTTCTGCCTGCATCATGCAGCGCGAAAACCAGACCGCCTTTCTGCACAACGTTGAAGGTGAGCGCGTCGCCTATCCGGCAGTATTGCATCCGGAGGAGTCGCTGTTTGGTCAGCTTGGCGAACCCCATCTTTATCCGGAGCTTTCGCAACTGCGTGAACGTCTGCAGCAGTGGCGCTTCTACCACGAGTTCGCGGTCTGGCCCGGCTCACCGATTCGTGCGCCGCAGATTGGCGTGCGTGCGCCGGTGCTCGCTCACGATGGCCGCAATCTGGCGGCGGCCTGGGCGACCATCGTGGAGCGTGGTCATTCAGAACTGTTGTTTGAGGTTATGGCGCAGGCGTTTCCCGACTGCCAGTTTGACGTCGAGGTGCAGAACGGCCGTTTTCAGATGCTGATGTCCCGTCATGGCATTCTGCGTCCGCTGGAGAGCGCGGAGTTTTCTGATGGCACGCTGCGGTTTCTTTGTCTGGTTGTGGCGCTGCTCAGCCCGCGTCCACCCGCCTTTATGGCACTGAATGAACCGGAAAACAGTCTGCATGAGGATTTGTTGCCTGCGCTGGCGCGGTTAATCGCCGAAGCCAGCGAGTACAGTCAGCTCTGGATCACCAGCCATTCACCCCGACTTGCAACGCTGATTGCGCAGCATACGGCGGTGAATCATATTGCACTGGAGCAACGGGAAGGGGAGACGCGTGTGAAGGAGGATGAACCGCTCTAATAGCGTCCCCGCAGGGACGCTCCGGAATTACTCGACCACAGTGATGCGGAAACCGGCAAATTCCACGGTCTGACCGGCTACGATCTTGCAGCGCTTACGGGTTTCAACCGCGCCATTCACTTTCACTTCACCCTCGGCAATCACGACTTTCGCCTGTGCACCGCTCTGAACCCAGCCTTCCAGCTTTAACAGGTCACACAGATCGACATGCGGGAATTTACCCAGTGAAAAACTTGTCATTTAAAAAACCTCTTTATCATGAAACTCTTCGCACGCCTGCAGCGTGTTTTGAATCAATGTTGCTACTGTCATTGGACCCACACCGCCCGGCACCGGAGTAATGTAAGATGCGCGCGCTGATGCGCTGTCATAGTCAACGTCGCCTACGACTTTGCCGCTCTCCAGACGGTTAATGCCCACGTCGATAACTATGGCACCGGGTTTGATCCAGTCGCCCGGAATAAAGCCTGGCTTGCCCACAGCAACGACCAGCAGATCGGCGTGCTCAATGTGATGACGCAGATCTTTGGTAAAGCGATGGGTAACCGTTGTCGTACAGCCCGCGAGCAAGAGCTCCATGCTCATCGGACGACCAACGATGTTGGATGCCCCGACCACCACAGCGTTCAGGCCATAAGTGTCAATGTTGTAGCGCTCCAGCAGCGTGACGATACCGCGTGGCGTGCAGGGACGCAGGGTTGGTGCACGCTGACACAGGCGGCCGACGTTATAAGGGTGGAACCCATCGACATCTTTGTCAGGCGTAATCCGCTCCAGCACTTTCACGTTATCGATGCCCGCTGGCAGCGGCAGCTGTACCAGAATGCCATCGATTTCATCATCCTGATTGAGCTTATCGATCAGCTCCAGCAGCTCAGCCTCGCGGGTGGTGGCAGGCAGATCGTAAGAGCGGGAGTGGAAACCAACCTCTTCACAGGCGCGGCGTTTGCTGGCCACATAGATCTGCGAAGCCGGATTTTCACCCACCAGAACCACTGCCAGACCTGGGGCACGTTTTCCGGCCGCCAGACGCTGCTTCACTTTTTCCGCAACCTCAACGCGCACCTGCTGCGCAATCGTTTTACCGTCAATAATTTTTGCTGCCATCAGAGAGGAAATCCACTGTGTTGTGTTGAATCGGGGAAGGGCGCTATTTTGTCAGAAGCGTGGGCTGCTGTCAGTTACAGTTTCAGCCGTGTATGCGCTTTCCGATGTTTTCGTCGCGACGATGCCAGCCTGCATGCGTATGATATCTGCAGGACAATCCGGGGACGATGTAATGATTTGGATAATGCTTGCGACTCTGGCGGTGGTATTTGTTGCTGGATTTCAGCTGCTCACCGCGGGCTCACGCCACGCCGCCCAGCGGCTCAGCAAACGACTGCAGCTGCCACCGGTACAGGTGGAATCAATGATCTCTATGATGGGAAAAGAGGCCGCGAAAGAGTTTACCGACTATCTCAGCCACGATAATGAAACGCATCTGCATAATGGCGCAGCGGTACTGCTGATCTGGCAGGTGTTGATTGTTGATGGCAGCGAGGAGAACAGCCAGCGCTGGCATACGATTCTCAGTCGCGCCGGTTTTTCACCGCTTATCAGCCGCCAGCAGCTGCTACTCGCGCTGGGCTTTCTGCGCCAGCTGGAACCGGACAGTCAGGAACTGCACGCACTTCGTGAGCAATACAACGCGCGCTTCACATCACAAGGGATTGAGCTGGAAGGAGAATTGACCGGTAGCAGTAAACTCGTGTCGCTCAGCGAATGGCGCAGTCGTCACTGACGCCAATTGGTTATTCCCGCAGCACTTCGCTGCGGGGAAACGGCAAAAACGTTGACGTACCCGCTTCCCGACGTATAATCCGTGCCATCTCCATGCGCCCTTAGCTCAGTTGGATAGAGCACCGGCCTTCTAAGCCGTAGGTCACAGGTTCGAATCCTGTAGGGCGTACCAAATTCTCTCCTATTTTTTGCATACTGAGACTCTTTTTTCTCTATTGTCAGTTTGATACCTCAACATTTTACTCTTATTTATGTTTAAAAAACGAATTGCCCGCATTACTCGCATGGCTGTTTGGATAGGTTAGTATTTTTCTGTGCTTACGATCTGCTTATTGTGCATGCTGTTTTTTGCATATAGCATTTTAATATCATGCGCAATTGCATGGATATGATGTTCAGGCAGAGCCTTCTGAGGTGAGGAAACGTTGATACCAGTGCTGGCCAGGTAAGCAGGTTGGTTAGCATGTGTCTCGTTCACTGTGCTATATTTCGCACGTATCGCAACGTTATTCAGGATGAATCAGATGAACGAATTTGAGCAAGAACTCTATAATAACGGCTTCTCTGCTAAAGATATCGGTAAGCTCAAGAGCATCATTAAAAAAGACGAATCAAAAAAAGATACACTACAAAGCCTCGTTATTGATTTGAGTAAACGCTTCTGGGGCGGTGTCATTGCTCTTGTTATTTTGCTACTGATTGGACTGGATGGCATTTTCAATGCGGATGCTTCCAATGCCATTCCATATATTATTGTTCTGACGTTTGCATTTCTTGTGGTCTATTTTGTGACTCCTCTGAACCTCTCCTGGAAAGCTAACAGGTTTATCAGAAAAACCAGAGGTTAGTTTTGTGCAGGGCTATTTTGCATTTGGTATAGGTTCAAACCTACTCCAGCCCCCTTATAGGCTGCTCCAGCGCCTTTTAAGGCAAGTGCTGGTTTACTCATAACCTGAACCTTGCGGTAATAGTCTGTTGGCAGATATTTGTATAGCCGCCATGCTTCTGGCTTTAAAGTCAGTTTGAAAATGCCATAGTATGATGTTGTCAAATCAACTACCTGATAGGCTAACAAGCCGAGTCGCTTATCAAAACCAAAAAAATCTGCAACATCTTCATATTTATCTCTTATTGGGTTCGATGGGTGAGGCACACCGCTGAGTTTTCCTATGCTCTCAATCCCTGATCCCACTCCATTCATCACCAGGGTCGAACCCGCTACAACACCTAAAATATTACCTGTAGTGACAGAACCTACAATCAGACCGACACCAGCCACGATTTGCAAGCCACTTAACACCACGCCGATCCCATTGATGACATATCCAATGACCTTTTCATGGTCATGATAAAACTGCACGGAAGACGATACGACAGCTTCACCGGTCCTAAGCATTCTGTCCTGAATCTTGAGATGCTGACTTTCCTGCTTAAGATTCTGAATGCACTCCTGACACTGATCGTCAGAATTTGAAGTACGAATGGTATGGATCTGTAAACGAGCGAACTCGCGCACCTCATCCTGGAATTTCAGTTTTACAAGAGCATCCTTGAGGTGAAATTGAGAAAGTGAAGTAGCTATGTTAACTAAATGATTAGCTTCAAGATTTGCCATCGTCAGAAAGTAGTTTGAGAGTCTTTTTGTGTCCCAGTAGTTGTCCATAACAGTACCTCTGTAAAAACGTGGTCTCACTAAACGTGATTTTCAGATCCTAAAATAGCTGGAGTTGTATGGGATCACAAATTGAGGTGTGCAAGTTTTGCAATGCTGAGCAATTTATCGATGATTGACCTGCTGACCTGCTGACCTGCTGACCTGCTGACCTGCTGACCTGCTGACCTGCTGACCTGCTGACCTGCTGACC